>NZ_JAJNAO010000010.1:0-119013 GCF_022227625.1 Ectothiorhodospira variabilis
TTTTGGGTAGGTATGATGGAACGGATAGCGCATCGTGCGTAGCATGATCACGCGGCCCTGGTAGGTGCCTGCCTTCTTGCCGGTCGGCACCCGGGCCTGAACCAGGTCACCAGTCTGAAACCCCTTCTGCCTTAGCAGGTAGCCATGGGGATAGCCTCGTCCACATAGACGATATAATCACTGAAACTGGTGCCTCCCCTCTTCACTTCGCCCTCATCCTCCTCCTGCAAATCACCTCGGCCACCCCCTATTTCCTCGGACCATTCCGTGCGCATCAAAAGGTGAGTCATGCCGAGCCGACCTTGCCGATATCAGGCCGGTGATACCAGCACGGTGCGCGGGCGCCGAGACTCATGCCGGATCACCCTGTACCACACCAAAATAGGAGCTGAAGTTTCCGAGTTTTGACATACGGCCAGCCAGATATAAGGATCCATTTGGCGAGGAAGGTCGATATTTTGGCTATAAGGAAAGCGCGTCCGGTGATGTTGGTGAAGTGGACCCCGAGCGGCAGCCCATCCGCGAGGACATGGCTCTCGAAGACCATCAGGAGCCCGCCGATTCTCCATCAACGCACCAAGCATCTCAACCTCCCTGGCGGAGCACAGAAGTCGGCGCCTCCTCTGGCGACCCGTGTCGCGTCAGGTATAGGATCGGGGGCTTCTTGAGCATGACCCAACCCTTTGTTCCAACACCTTCGCTCCACCTGCCCAAAGAGCTTCCTGATGCTTTACTACTTCGACCTGATGGGTGTGGCTGTGTTTGCGGCCAGTGGTGTGCTCGCCGCGCGGGACCGGAATCTGGATATCTTCGGGTTGATCATGGTCGCCACCCTGACGGCCATCGGAGGCGGAACCATCCGCGACCTGCTCCTGGACCGGCATCCGATCTTCTGGGTGGTGGATTCCTGGTATCTGGTGGTCATCATTGCTTCGGCCGTCACCACCATCCTGTACCTGAAGTGGCGCCCCCCACCCGGGACGCTTTTCCTCGTGGCCGACACCCTGGGGTTGGCGTTGTTCGCCCTATCCGGTGCCACGCTGGCCCTGGCCGCCGGACATTCTCCCCTCATCGTCATCATCATGGGGGTGATGACAGGCACCATGGGAGGCATGTTGCGGGACGTCATCACGGCTCGCGTACCTCTGATCCTGCAAAAGGAGATCTATGCCACCGCCGCCCTGTGTGGCGTGGTGGTTTACCTGCTGGCGATGGCCGCTGGCATCAACGACCTCATGGCCTTCGGTGCAGGTTTTGCCACCGTAGTGGCGCTGCGCCTCATTGCCATCCGTTGGGGCATCAACCTGCCGGTCATCCGTGTTTAGAGGAGATGCGTACCTTTTGGCACCGGCCATACGGCCGTCAATCGGATGTGACGATGCAGTTTCTTCCGGCACGCTTTGCGGCATAGAGGCGTGCGTCGGCTCGTGCCAGCAGTGGTTCCAGCAGCGGCTCCATGCCAGGCTCGCCGATGTCCGCAATTCCGGCACTGAAGGTGACCTTCAGGCCCTCGCCAGCCACTTCGAATCCGTCCGCGTTCATCTGCTCCAGAAAACGTTCCAGCATGGATGCTGCCGTGGGCAGATCCACGTCGCTGACGGCGACGATGAATTCCTCACCGCCGTAACGGCCCACGAGGTCATAGGGACGCACGGACGCCTTCAATCGTTGCCCGAACCCGCGCAACACCGTATCACCGCCACCGTGTCCGAGAGTGTCGTTGATCGTCTTGAAGTGGTCCAGATCGATGATTGCCACGCACAACCCCGTATGTTCACGCGCGGCCCTGATCAGCATGTCATTCAGGCAGTTGAAGATGTGGCGACGGTTGAAGATGCCCGTGAGTTGATCGTGGATGGACACCTCGTAAAGCGCTTTCTCCGCATGCTTGCGGTCCGTGATATCGATCACGAGACCCTCGATGATGGGGGTTCCTGAACTGTCCCGACCGATGGGCACCCCCTGGTCGAATACCCAGCGTTCCTTATGATCACGGGTGCGGATCCGGTACTCCACGCTGACCGGCTGCCACGACTCGGTCGCACCGCTCCAGGCCTGCCAGACGACCTCCACGTCCTCAGGATGAATCAGCGACGCATAGCGGATGGCGGATTCACCGGTGAGGTCGGAGGGCTGCCAGCCAGTGAGTGACTTCACGCCCTCTGATACGAACTCCATGGTCCAGTCCCGATCCAGGAGCCCTCGGTAGGCCATCCCCGGCAGGTTGGCCAGCAATACCGATTTACTCCGTTCGCTCTCCGCAAGTGCGGCGTTCAGCCGCCGCAGACGCAGGTTCCAGTAACTGGTCAGCATGAGCAAGATCCCCGCCACCACGACCAATCTCATCAGAACCCCGTAATCGAAGGGCTGGACGACGGTGATGTTCACGTGTCGGTTGACGATTTCCTCGCGTTCACGATGGCTGATCGTGGCGATGGCCCGGTCGAGGATGTCGCGCAGCATGGCGTGCTCTTTCAGCACGCCCATCCGAAGGTGATTCGTATAGTGTTCGGGGGCCTGCCCGGCGATCTTGAGGTTGAACAGGCCCTCCTTGCGAATCGTGTAGGCTGCAACGGTGAGTGGGCGCAGGGCCATGTCGGCAGAACGGTTGGCAACGGCCTGGAAGACATCGTTCTCGCGCTCCACATGCACGATGTGCAGATTGGGAAAATCCCGCTGAACCCGCTCCTCAAGTGAGGTGCCCACCGGGAATGCGATGCTCTCATCGGTAAGGCCGGTGGCGTCGAAGATGAAGGGGTGCTCCTCGCGGGTGATGAACACGCTCGGGTCCACCAGCAGGGGCTCGGTAAAGACCAGCCAGTCTTCCCGGTCCGGAGTCTGGTTGAGGAACGGGAGAATCAGCACATTCCCTGCCCGGGATTCCTCGAGAATCACACCCCAGTCTCCGGGGAAAACATAGGTAAACTCGATCCCGAGCCGCTCCTGCACCAGATCCAGGAGGTCGGCCGCAATGCCGGTAAAGTCACCGTCCTCGTCCACGTATTCGTAGGGAACCCAGTCGGGGTCCGGAGCCACCGTGATCGGTCCGATCGATTGGATGTACGCCTGTTCCTCGGGAGTGAGCGGCACCATTGGCACCGGCGTTAACTGATCATCCTCCACGTGGCCACTCCCATCTCCAGCGGGTGCGACATAGGCGGGAGGCAAGGACGCGGGTGCCCACATCCAGACACCGAGGGCGAGCAACAGCAACAGCGAGACGATGGTCAGCAGGACCGCGAGATCCGGTCGGGGCCAACGGGAACGATGGTGATGAACAGGTCTCGGGATCCGGGTGGGTACTTCAGGCATCGCCTCGCCATCTGGTTAATGACCCGGATGGTCCGTACGCGGCATGTGTCATCTGCTCTTGCCGTCGCACGGACCCATGGGCGCAATCCGCTTACAAACCGTAATGATAGGACGGTGCGGCCACCGCCGTGAACTATGTGCCGATGGGTTTCGGCTCATCTCCTGAGTCTCCAGCGGCGCGCACCAGCAACCATAGAGCGACGGCAAGGCACAAGCTACCCGATGCAGTGATCACCTGTTCCAGCCACTGCATGGCCAGCGTATCCGCCCCGGCCATGGCAATGGGTTGCAACGCGAAGACCACCAACACATTCACCAGCAGAAGGCCGATCACGCCCCATTGCCGGGCCTGCCAACCGCGCCGGATGAGCAGCGCCATCAGGCCCAGATTACCCAAGGTGGTGAGCAGCATGAACGGCAGGAACCACCCTCGGGTGATCTCCAGTCCCCAGGTACGGACGCCGGCCACCATGCAGGCCAGCGCGATCCCCACCAGCCCCCAACCCAGAACCACGTACTTCCCGGGGGCCATGTCCACCCGGCGAAACACGGCCCAGGCGATGGCCGCCAGCAGGATGAAACCCGGCCCGATCAACAGGAACAGGGCGTTGGAGAGCCAGACCACGTCCTGCCCCGTGAGGGTTGCCAGCAGTTTCCAGATGGCCTTGGAGAGACCGCCGGCCACCACCAGGGCGGCCCCAACCATGGCCCATCCCATCAGGTCGGAACGCAGATGACCGAGCAGATACACCAGAAAACCCAATCCCACTGCCGTCAGCAGGACCGGGAGGAAATTGAACAACGCCAGGGGCAAGGTGAACTGATCCATGGCAGGTATTTCGCCATATTATTGGCGGAGCCTCCAGAGTTGTTTTGCCAAAGAGACGCTCCAGGCCCCTCGCCCCTACTCCGAATGCCCCCCTGCCCTGCCGGGGCGAATTGCTGCTCTCCCCTCAAGGGGAGGCCCCCGGTCGAGTGTGCGGGATACATGCCCGCAGGTCGGATGAGTGTCACACGTCCTGCTGATGGTCTTTCCCGGGCAGCGCGCAGAAGCCGTGCTCCTCGGCGCCCAGCGCGGCATTGAACTTCGCGCTCATGTTCTGAAAACCGATCCAGGCGGTCAGCGCCGTGATCTCGTCCTCGCTGAATTCGTTGCGGAGCCGGTCGATGGCGTCGCTTTCGATGTCGGCGCAGGTCAGGGTCACCGCCTCTGCCCAGCCAAGCGCCGCCCGTTCGCGAGCGGAAAACAATTCGCTGTCGCGCCACTGCGCCACGTCCTTCGCCTTCGATTCCTCCCCGCGCGCCTTCAGGAAATTGTGCGCGTTGAGATCCACGCAGAACCGACAGCCGTTGAGCTGGGCGATGCGGATCGAGACCAGGGAACGCAATGCCGTGTCTACCGGATAGGACCGGCGCTGAAACATCGACAACAGCACCAGCATACCGAGAAAGGCGCCAGGCAGACGGCCCCATAGCCAGGACGGGGCCAGCACGGCGCCATAGACCCGCCGCTGACGGCCCAGAAACCAGCGAATGAACCAGGGATAAGCCGAAAGCGGCTTGGGGTCGATACGAGACATGTGGCTCACCGGATGGAGGGCTGAACATCGACATTGTGACCGACCGGGCGGCGGCAGCCTATCCCTGGCGGATCGATACGGGGATGGTGAAGCAAGCCGCAGCACCCTGCAACAGGGGGCTGCGGATTTTGCGGGTGCAGTGCCAGACTTGAACAGAGCCTGCTTGAGGAGTGGTCTTCTTGTTGGGCCAATTGATTCATTTCATATTACTTACAGGGGTTGAAGGCGTATCCTCGCGGGGTTAAGTCACTCACCCAATCGCGAGGTTTCCCGTGACCATCAGTCGCCTGCAGACCAAGACCATGGGCGCCCTGCTTTTGGTCATGCTGATCATGATGCTGGTCATCGGGCTGTCCAGCATGGTGCTGATCCGGGATTTTTCCGTGCGCTCTGCCACCGAGCACACCCGCACGGCGGCGGAGATGATCCGCGTCTCCCTCACCGAAGCCATGATCAATGACACCATTGACCGCCGGGCCTCCATGCTCCGACGGCTTGCGGAGGTGAACAGCCTCAATGAGGTGCGGGTGATCCGCGGCGAACAGGTGATCGAGCAGTATGGCGAGGGCCTGGCGATGGAGACCCCGGCCGATGACATCGACCGCCAGGTACTGGAGACCGGGCAGCCCTATTTCGGGTTGATGGGGGGGGTGCTCGGCGAGGAGTTCCGCGCCACCATTCCCTACATTGCCTCCTCCAACGAAGACATCAACTGCATGGCCTGTCATCAGGCGCCCGAGGGAGCGGCCCTGGGGGCCGTGACCCTCACCGCATCCGTGGATCACATGAAGACTGCCGGCATGGCCACGGCCCTGTTTCTGGTGGCCATCATGGGGCTGTTCGCCATCCTGTCCATCGCCTTTCTGAAGCGCATGCTTCGGCCTTTGGTGGAGACCACCCAGGAGATCCGTCAGGCTGCCAGCCTGGCCAGTAGCGGAGATTTCAGCCAGCGGGTACGCAGTCGCAGTCATGATGAGATCGGGCAGATCGCTGTCCATTTCAATCAGATGGCCGATGCCATCACCCACAAACTCACCGAGATTCGGGACCACGTGGCCCAGTTGGTGAATACCGTGCCAGACCCCAAGGCCAACCTGCTGCAGGAGACCGCGTCCACCGTCTCCGGGCTGGTGAAAGTGGCCCAGTTCAAGCAGGCCATCGAGGAGGATCAGACCACCGAGGAGGTATTCTTCCGCTTGAGCGAGGTTCTGCGCACCGAGTTTGGGCTGGAGCATTTCTCCATCTATCAGGTGAACCAGGACAAGCGTTTGATGGAAACGGTGATCGTGGACGGGGTGCCACATGACGAAATACGTTGGTGCCATCCTGACATTCTGGAGCAGTGCACCACCTGCCGGGCCGTACGCACCGGTCATGCCATCGACGGCCTTGAAAACCCCCGTCTATGCCGTGCGTTCGACCAGGACGCCCTGGCCGATGGACGCAGCTATCTCTGCCTGCCCATCATCCAGTCCGGCGGCGTGGGCAGCGTCGTGCAACTGGTGGTGCCGCCTCAGAACATCCCGGCGCTCACTCGCTCGCGCCCCCTGATAAGCGCCTATCTGCGCGAAGCGGCACCGGTGCTTCAGGCCAAGGGCCTGATGGCCAGCCTGCGCGAGTCCAGCCTCAAGGACGCCATGACCGGCCTGCGCAACCGCCGTTTCCTGGAGGAGTATTCCGACAGCCTGGTGTCCCAATGCAAGCGTCGCAAGATGCCCATGACACTGATGATGCTGGACCTGGACTACTTCAAGACGGTGAACGACACCCACGGACACGATGTGGGCGACCAGATCCTGCGGGAGCTGGCCGGTATCTTCCAGGCTCACCTGCGCGAATCCGACCTGGTCATCCGCTACGGCGGTGAGGAGTTCATGGTCATCCTGCTGGACACCGGCGCCGAAGCGGCCATGGAAGTGGCCAACAAGATTCGCGAGGCGGTGGAGACCCATCCCTTCAAGGTGGCGGGTGGCGACCTCTACAAGACCCTCTCCATCGGCCTGGCCGCCTACCCGGACGATGCCCAGGCCTTCTGGCAGGTGCTCAAATACGCTGACGTGGCCCTATATGCCGCCAAGGATAACGGCCGCAATCAGGTGGTACGTTTCACGCCGGCGCTGTGGCCCCCGGGTGGGGAGTATTGATGAATGCGTACTACATTCATTCGAAATCAACGTCCGGTTTCTCCCTTGACCACCACCTGCGGCTCATCACCATTGTCGTCCTGCAGGGCCTCCGCCCCTGGCTCGTCGTGGCAGTACACATACACCACGCCACTGAGACGCCGGTTGAGTTGCTGAAAGCCATCCAGGACCTCCCAGGCCGCGTACGGCAGTCCCGGCTGATTGCGCTTGGCCTGAATCAGCCAGCGGCTGGTCTCCTGCTTGCGATCCAGGATCTTGCGGCCCAGTTCCGGGCGCTCGCGCATGAGCATGCGGGCCACGGTGTTCATCTGCTGGGTGAAGCGTGAGGCGGCCTCCAGGAGGAGTGGACGAGCGGCCTCCACCGACGCAGTGTCGTGTTCCAGCAGCCGGCGCACCTCATCGTGCATGTCTTCGCCCAGGGTACGCACGATCAGCGGCAGTTCGCGCATGAAATCATCCAGGGTATCCTTCAGGGCCTGATCTTCCGGGCTCAGGGAATCGTCCGGTATGGCGTCAAGGAACTCGGTGAGTTCGCGGCACACCCGCTGCATGTCGCGGGTGCGAACGTCGATGTCCATGCCCACGCCGGGTGGCAGCTCGCCCTGGCGCAGCCCCTGCATGACCGTCTCCCCCATCAGGTGCAGGGCATCGAACACGCGCAGGGTTTCACGCATGGCGGCGTTGATGGCCAGAGTGGGGTTTTGCAGCAACAGCGGATCGAGACGGGTGATGGCCGGCTTTTCCGGACGCTCCGGCTCCTGGATCAGGGCGTTCACCCAGCGCTCAAGTGTGGGGGCCACCAGAATGGCCAGACAGGCCAGCAGGTTGAACAGGGTATGCGCCCAGGCTGCCTGCTGTGGCAATCCACCCACCCAGCCTTCCGGCGGCAGTCCGGGCAGGGTGAGCACCACGGCAGCGAGGGCCATGGCCAGGGGCAGCTTGACCATCAGCACGGCCAGGCCCAGGCGCCGGCCCTGGAAATCGCCCCAACCCGCCATCAACACCGTCAGGCACAGACCGATGTTGGCCCCCAGCACCCACAGCAGCAGCATCTCCAGGCTGATCTGCCCGCCCGACACCAGGGCCAGGGCCACGGCGATGGACGCAGTGGCGCTCTGCACCACAAGGGTGAGCAGCACCGCGCCCAGCATGAACAGCAGCGGTAGTTCCGCCAGGGCTGCGAACAGTGCCTCCACCGCCGGGTCCGAGCCCATGGCGATGGCCGACTCACTCAACAGCCCCATGCCCATGAGCATGAAGCCGAAGGCCAGCAGGGACTGCCCCACCCCTCTTGGCCGACTGGACTCCACAAACAGGAACAGGAACGCGCCCACGGCCAGAAACAGGCCGTTGAAATCCTGCAAGTCGAAGGAGACCAACTGCACCAGCACCGTGGTGCCCAGTTGCGCACCCAGCAGCACCGCCAGCACGTTGCGCCAGGACACACGGCCACGGCGTGTCATCTGCACCGAGAGCATGGCCGTGGCCGTGGACGAGGGCATGACCGCACCACCGGCCACGCCCCCCACGAAGGCCCGGGTGCGGGTGCGGGTGAACCCCTGAAGCCAGTCCAGCAGGTCGCCGCCCATGATCCGCGCGAATCCCTTGCGCAGGAAACGCAGCCCGAAGAGGACCAGCAGGATGCCGGCCACCAGATTGATCAATTCCATCACATCACCTTTTCCTGAATCTGAAGGCACCCGACACGGTGCCCACAAACGCACTCAAGGATCACGACACTTGATGACAAGTGAGTGACGGCGGCAGGAAGGGAGAAGATGAAATGTCCCCCGATGGACCGACGATACCGGGTCGATCAGGGGGCCGGAATGCGTCAGGGATGACGCGTGGCGGGCACGACCTGAGCGACACCGGCGCACGTCAGCCGCCAGCCTTGAGCGGCATTACCGTACATGGATCGACAACAGCTGCTGTCCATGGATGGGCCATGTCCTCCGGTTGAGACGTCGCATTGCATCAGGAATGCTGCGTCGGTTTTGAACATCGGCCACTGGGCAATTCCCGTAGCGAATCACACTGCCCAGCGAATGCCTTGAAGATCTAAACGAGGCTACATGACGAATATGAAAATGCAACACGCCACCCCGCAAGATAGAAGCGAAGAAAGACTACACCTGAAGTGACTCAATGGGAACCCTGCCAGACTCATTGCGTCTGGAGAGGCGCCCAACAAATCAGCACGCTTGAAGTATGAGTCAGGGGTTTATTTGATCTACACCTGCGGTTACACTTCCCCCCGATGTCGCTTATGTCAGCGACGCCGATCATCAGACGAGGCTGAACACCATCGATGGACAGCGATTGTTGTAGAAAAAGGCACACCCAGGGCCCCAGCGGCCTGGTCATGGCATGTGCCCCGCGCCATCGGCGTTCCCCTCTGCGGCCTTCTCACGCCGCCTGATGCCTGGAACCCCGCTGGCGCGGCCTCTTGTGCCATGCCCAGTGGGAATCCGGCTTACCCGCCCCACCCCACCTGCCCCCTGTATCGACCCCGGCCACCCGGGTTGTCGACCGTGCCAGCGCCTGCACACCCTCTCTGTCTCCTCGATCCATCAGCCGATACGTGAGGAGAAAATCCCTTTGTCCGAAGACCCTGGACCTGCCAAACCTCCGTCGTGTCATCGACGCGGGACAACTAGGGACCGGTTCGTTCAACCTATGAGAGCGAGCCCGCTTGTCTTCCATATTTTATTTCATGGAGGGCATGTGCGCTCGTGTTAAAAGTAAAATTGAACGTTCATTCAATGAATAAAAATGAAATCAATTTCGGGCAAATTAAAGCCGAAAAAGGGTTCTTTAAAAAAAACCGGAAACGCTATCATTCAGCCGTCATGAATTGTGATTTCCGGGAGGTGTGGCCTCACCGCTTCCATTCACCAGGACAAGGCCGAGGCGGCCCGCCTGCTGCAACGGACCGACCTGCCCATCCTGCCGGTGCTGGACGAACGCCGTCGCCTGGCCGGCGTGCTGTGCTTCGGCGACGCCATGGACGTGATTGAGTAAGCAATCAATATCATTGGGACTATCGTTATGACTTACCTCAAGAAAAACACCCGCCTCATGGGCCTCTCCATGACGGCCCTGACCCTGGGCCTGGCCGCCCCTCTCACCGCCCAGGCGGAGCTGGAATTCAATATCGGGGTGTTCAGCGACTACATCGATCACGGAGAGAGCCGATCCGACAACAACGCCGTGGTCCAGGGGGGGATGGAATACACCCTGGACACCGGGCTGTTCCTCGGGGTGCAGATGTCCACGCTGGCACCCGGCGATGGCCAAGAGGTCGCACCCTTCATCGGTTATGGCTTCGACTTCGGTGAAACCGCCTTCGAACTCGGCTATGAGTACTTCTATTACTCCGAACTGCCAGGCGAGACATACGAGGGGGAAATCTTTGTCGCCGCCGAACACGGCCCCTTCTACGGGGAGATCACTTACGTAACCCGTGCCCACGACCGGGACGCGGAGGGTGACACGGTCTACCACCTGGGCGCCGGCCATGAGTTCCTCCCTGACACCGCCTTCCACGCGGAGATCGGGTACGACAAACCCAGGAAAGACGACAATGCCACCTTCTGGGCCCTGGGCGTGACCCGCTCCACCCAGATGGGGGATATCTCCCTGACCTATGCCTCGCGCAACGAAAGCGATGCCCAGGATCTATTCGTGGCCGGGTACAGCCTGAGCTTCTGAGGGTCGGGTTCAGGGGCAGCTTGAGACAGGCTGTCTTCCCTGCCAGGCCGGCCATGGAAGGCCATCGCTTGAGATACCAGGCCCCGGATGAGCGGGATCAAATAAAGTTACACCTTGAAACGCCCCACCCGTGTTTGAAGGTCCGCCGCCAGTCGCGCTAACTCGTCACTGGCCGCTGCGATTTGCGTGGAACCATTGGCAGCCTGTTCCACGCCGGTACTGATTCGTGTCAACGAGCGGTGCACATCCTCTGCTACGGCTGACTGCTCCTCTGCGGCACTGGCAATCTGGGTGTTCATGTCGTTAATGGTACCGATACTCTGAGTAATATCCTCCAGAGCTTTGGCGGCGCGTTCGGCCGAAGACACCCCATCGGTGGCCTTGGCATGCCCGGCATCCATGACCTTGACCGCATCATTGGCGGCACCCTGAAGTTTCTCGATGATACTCCGGATCTCCTGGGTGGAACTTTGTGTACGTGTGGCCAGGGTCCGCACCTCGTCGGCCACCACCGCAAACCCGCGACCAGCCTCACCGGCACGCGCAGCCTCGATGGCCGCATTGAGCGCCAGCAGATTGGTTTGCTCGGCAATGCCACGGATGACCTCCAGCACCGTACCAATGCTCTCGGCGTCGCCCTGCAGGCGGTTGATCACTGACACCGCACTCTGCACCTCCTTGGCCAAGTCGCCCACCTCCCGTGAGGTGAGTTGCACCACCTCGGCACCCGAATGGGCCGCGCGGTCCGATGCAGCAGCAGCATCGGCTGCCTGGCTGGCGTTACCGGCCACCTGAGTCACGGTAGCCGCCATCTGGGTCATCGCGGTCGCGACCTGCTCGGTCTCGGACTGTTGCTGTTGAACTTGTTCACTGGCTTCGCGGCTGGACACGGATAATTGTTCAGCCGCCGCCGACAACTGACTGGCTGCTTCCGAAACCTGCCTCACGAGGGTATGAACACCATCCACAAAAGTGTTGAAACTGCGCGCCAGATCTCCGAACTCGTCATGGCGATCCTCATTGAGCCGCTGCGTGAGATCGCCATCCCCGGCAGCAATATCGTCCAGCGCCTGACGCGTTTCACGCACCGGGCGCACGATCATGCTGGCAACCCAAACGATGATCCCGGCCAGTAACAACAGGGTGATGCCGAAAACGACAACCAGCGTTGTTCGCAGCTCGCGCGCAGTTGCCAGCAAATGATCCGTTGGGATGGCTACCGCCAAGGACCAGCCCGGCGTATCAGGTATGGGCTGGTAAGCTACATTGAACGCGCGTCCATCATCATCCACATACGCACCAATACCTTGATCACCCGCCACCATACGCCGGGCAATGGCGGCGTACTCCTGATTGGTCGAATCAAGAGCGTTTTCCGACATGAGTCGCCCGGTATCCGGATGAGCAATGGTCATGCCACCAGAATCCAGCACCCAGGCCATGGCCCCAGGTTGGTCGATGACCTGAGCAACAATGCGGGACAGGGTGTCCAGGGTCACGGTAGCGGCCAGCACGCCGAGCACTTCGCCTCGCGCATTTTCCACGGCATGGGCAAGGACGGTGATGGGATTACCGGTGCTGCGCGAGTAGACCGGATCGGTGATCACGGAGATATCCGTCTGGTCCCGTACAATACGCTGAAAATAGCCCCGATCGGCCAGATTCGAGCGATGTTCATTGTGGTAGTAGGCTTCGCCGGCATCGTCGGCGAAGAACAGCACTTCGTACTCATCGCTCATGCGCTGGCCAAAGTGCTGAAGAACGCCCGAGATGCTCGTGGTATTGCCCGAAGCGAGCACCCGGGTCTGCGCCAGCGTGCGCACCACCCCCATGTGTGATTCCAACCACCAACCCACGTTATCTGAGCCCGCGCTGGCCCGATTCTGAGCGGCGTCGTGCATCAACCCCACCACGCGATGGTTCACCTGAGCAATCACGATAAGCGCCACCACAAGAAGCGCCAGCAACATGGGGATGCCGAGTAGTATCAGTAGCTTGGGCGTCAATCGGAATCGTTGGAAAAACACTGAACCCCTCCCAGGCCATGGCCCCCATCACCGGGGACAACGACGCACATTGCCAAACGGTCTCAACGCGGGTGACCATGACGCCCGTTCGCTTGGCGCTGACGTCCCCAGCCAGCGCGCACGACTGCCGATCGACCACCAAAGCTGCCGTGAAAAGAAGATAGCCGCAAAAGTGCTGATAGAGTGTCGGAATTCTAGACAAGGACGCGATACTACCCCTGAGATACATCAATTTCGACTGGATTACTCGCACGAAAGACGATAAAAAGTCGGTTTGAGGCCCCTCGGACGAGGGCTTTCAGGGGTAGGCAGGGGACGCACCCCATAGGACCGATGGCGGTTGAGCAGCATCACGGCATAGACGATCGGTCCGAAACTGCCCTTGCAGGTGGCCAGGTTGAACTCCCACACGCGGCGAACAGTCCGGCAGGGCAACCGGGGTATGGGGTGTCCCAGGGGCTTCCATGCCCATGGTGTCGTTGAGGTCTAGAGGCGCTCGCACTTGCCGATCAGGCGGCGGCCTGGGATTGGTGACTGTGCTGGGCAATGTTGACCAGATCTTCCAGCGTGAAGTGGCCTTCCTCTTTGGAGGGCAAGGTGGGCCTCCAGTGGGGGGCATGATTCACGAAACTCGCCCGGTCACCTTCCAGAAGACCAATCAGCACCTCAGCCACGATCTGACCGCCCACCTCGCCCAGGTGCTGGCCAGCCTCGCGCACCTCGGCTTCGCGCAGGATGTAGTACCACAAGGGAGCGGGTACCGGCAGGGGTGTCGGCAGGCCGGGTACCTGGCCCCAGAGTTCCTCCTGGTTCAGCACATCGGCCCCCATGCAAGCCGCCACTGACTGACCGGACGGCAGGGAGAAGGCGGCGCCCCGTTTGAGATTACGGGTGGCCAGCGAGCGTGCTTCATCCGGAACGCCCGCGGGTACCACCGAGTCCGGCAGAAACAGCAACGACTCATTGAGCCGGGTGTTGATCAGGCGACTGGGCTGCACACCCTCGCCTTCCCCCAGAAAACCCGACCAATCCACGGTGTGCTCCCTGGCCACGGGCACCCCGCCGCGGAGATCGCTGAGCCCTCCATCCCTGGGTGCATCCGCCTCGGCCGGGAACAGTCGCGCGCCGCCCGCGGTGGCATTGATGCGGTAGCCGGCCCGCACCTGACTGTGTCCGAAACGAAAGGCGGCCACGCTGAACTCCACGGGCATGTAAGGCTCTTCGGCAAACCAGTAGTAGCGTCGTCCGTTATCCAGGATGTCGTCCACCCGCGCCTGACCACAGATACGCGGCAGGTAGTCGTGCAGGACGATCCACTGATAGTGCCACCGCACGAGTCGCTGGGCCTCCTCGAAATCCCGGCCTGCCTCCTCGTCGAACACATGGTTATGGAATCTGGCAAAGGCCAGGTGCAGTTGCGAGACAATCAGATTCTCGTCGTTTCGTGGGTCACCGATGACGGCGGTGCCACGATGATTTCTGAGGAGATCATGATCGCCCTCTGCCGAGGTCAGGAACCGGCCCACGCCATCATAAAGGTAGGGCTGGGCCGCCGGGCCTGCGCCATACAGGGAGTCCAGTTCCAGCATAGGGGTGCGGAAGTTTCGCAATGCCTGGGGATCGTTCTGGGATTCCAGGCTGGAGGTGGGGTCGAAGGTAATGTCGTGGTCGACAAACTGACCGAAAAAAGTGAAACCGGCCGGTATACCGGGATTGTCGCCCTCCTCCCCAAGGTCATCTTTCATGGGGCCATCAGCGGCCCCCAGGGCATGCGGTTGCGCAGGTTGAGGAAGATGCGACTCCTTGAGGGAGCGCAGATGCGGAAACATCCGGCCGAAACGGCCGGCTTGGCCGAATACGCCCTTTTGAGGGCAATGGCCTCTGAGATATTCACCGTGCATGGGGGTACTCCTCATGAGACTGACATGTCGTTTCGATTTGGTTCGATTGACCTCCTTTGTGTGTGGAGAAAGGACAATCCCCACTCCCTTACTTGGTTTATAGCTGTCGTACGCGGAATGTCCAGGGAACCCCTGTGAAAGCGAGAACAAGCCCCCCTGACCGTCGCGGATCACCTTCCCCTCCAACAGAGGTCCGTTGGATTCATGCCCCCCGATGACCATCGCTAGGAGGAGGACGTCGACCGGCCGGCCGGAATGCCTTGCACACCTTGGGGTCGGCTTCCAGATAAGGGCCACCGATCAGATCGATGCAGTAGGGCACGGCAGCAAAAATGCCATGCACGGGCGGTGAGGCATCGGGAAGACCTGCCAGGGTTTCGGCAATGGCCTTGGGCTGCCCCGGGAGATTGATGATCAAGGCGCTGCCCCTGACAACCCCCACCTGGCGCGAGAGAATGGCGGTGGGGACGAAGGTCAGGCTGATCTGGCGCATCTGCTCACCAAAACCCGGCATGACCCGGTCGGCTATCGCCAGAGTGGCCTCCGGCGTGACATCGCGCGGCGCTGGACCGGTGCCTCCGGTGGTCAGCACCAGATGGCACTCGGCCTCGTCGACCAGCTCCATCAGGGTTTCGCTGATGATCTTCTCATCGTCGGGAATCAGACGCGTCTCCCAGATCAAGGGGTTGTGCAATGCACGTCCCAGCCAGTCCTGCAGGGCAGGAATCCCCTTATCCTCGTATACACCGCTGGAGGCCCGGTCGCTGACGGAAACAACGCCGATTCTTACCGTTTCATAGGTTGAACTAGTCACAGGCAATCAACTCTCGCTCACGCAGTAGCGCAATGACAGCATCGGCGGCCTCCTCGGTACTCAGCTCTGCCGCCCGAAGATGCAATTCCGGGCTCTCCGGGACCTCATAGGCAGAGTCGATGCCGGTGAAATTCTTGAGCTCACCGCGACGGGCTTTCTTGTAAAGCCCTTTCGGGTCCCGCTCCTCGGCCACATCCAGCGGCGTATCCACGAAGATCTCGATGAACTCACCCTCCTCCATCAGATCCCGCGCCATCTGGCGCTCACTGCGAAATGGCGAAATGAAGGCCGTCAGCACGATCAGACCGGCATCCGCCATCAGCCTGGCCACTTCCGCCACCCGACGGATGTTCTCCACTCGGTCGGCATCGGTAAAGCCCAGGTCCCGATTCAGCCCATGGCGAACGTTATCGCCATCCAGCAGGTAAGTATGCTGGCCGGCAGCATGCAGCTTCTTCTCAACCAGGTTGGCGATGGTCGACTTGCCCGCGCCTGAAAGGCCGGTAAACCACAACACGGCCGGCTTCTGCCCCTTGGCGATCCCCCGAGCCTGCTTGTCGATATCCACATGCTGCATGTGAATGTTCTGGCTGCGGCGCAGGGCAAAATGCAGCATGCCAGCGCCCACGGTGTTGTTGGTCATCCGGTCGATCAGGATATAGCCACCAGTGTCGGCGTTCTCCTTGTAGGGGTCGAAGGCCACCGGCCTGCTCAGGCTCAGGGTACACACCCCAATACCGTTCAGATCAAGCTGCTTGGCCGCGGTATGCTCCAGCGTGTTGACGTTCACCTGATACTTCACCTGGCTCACCGTCGCCGACACCGTCTGCGTACCCAGCTTCAGCAAATAGGGTCGCCCCGGCAGCAAGGGCTGATCGTGCATCCACACCAGGGTGGTCTCGAATTGATCGGCCGTCTCGGCCGGCGCGTCCACACCGGAGATCACGTCACCGCGGGAGATATCGATCTCGTCCTCCAGCAGCAACGTCACCGACTGCCCGGCAATGGCCTGCTCCAGGTCACCCTCGTAGGTGTAGATCCGCTTGATGCGGCTGGTCTTGCCGGAGGGTTGCACACGGATGGCATCCCCCGGTTTCACGCTGCCGCTGGAAATCATCCCGGTGAACCCCCGAAAATCCAGATTCGGTCGGTTCACCCACTGCACCGGCATGCGCAAGGGGGTGTGCTGCAGGCGTTCCTCGTCCACCTCCACGGTTTCCAGATAGCCCATCAGGGTGGGCCCGTGATACCAGGGCATGTAATGACCATGCTCGATCACGTTATCGCCCTTGAGCGCCGACAGGGGGATGAAGGTCATGTCCTCCAGACCCAGTTGCTTGGCGAAGGCGCGGTATTCGTCCACGATCTCGTCAAAGCGTGCCTTCGAGTAGTCCACCAGGTCCATCTTGTTGATGGCCACCACCAGGTGCCGAATACCAATCAGCGCCATCAGGAAGCTGTGGCGGCGGGTCTGGGTGAGGATGCCATGGCGGGCATCCACCATCAGGATGGCGGCATCGGCAGTGGAAGCCCCGGTCACCATGTTGCGGGTGTACTGCTCATGCCCGGGCGTATCGGCAACGATGAACTTGCGCTTGTCGGTGGAAAAGAAGCGATAGGCCACATCAATGGTGATGCCCTGCTCCCGCTCGGCGGCCAGGCCATCCACCAGCAGGGCAAAGTCCATCTCGTCCCCCTGGGTGCCATACTTCTTCGAGTCCGCCTCGATGGCGGCCAGCTGATCCTCGAACAACAGCTTGGATTCGAACAGCAGTCGCCCGATCAAGGTGCTCTTGCCGTCGTCCACGCTGCCGCAGGTGATGAAGCGCAGCAGCCCCTTGTGCTCGTGGGCCTTCAGATAGCCTTCGATATCGCCGGCGATCATGTCGGATGCATGTGCCATCAGAAGTACCCCTCCTGCTTTTTCTTTTCCATCGAGGCGGCGCTGTCGTGGTCGATGACGCGGCCCTGGCGTTCAGATGTCCTGGTGAGAAGCATTTCCTGGATGATCGCCGGCAGGGTGTCGGCCTCGGATTCAATGGCCCCCGTGAGCGGGTAGCAGCCCAGGGTACGGAACCGCACCTTGCGCATCATCGGCACCTCGCCGGGTTTAAGCGGCATGCGATCATCATCCACCATGATCAGCGCGCCGTCGCGCTCCACCACCGGGCGCTCGGCAGCGTAGTAAAGCGGCACGATGGGAATGTCCTGGAGGTAGATGTACTGCCAGATATCCAGCTCGGTCCAGTTGGAGAGGGGGAACACGCGGATCGACTCCCCCTTGTGCTTGCGGGTGTTGTAAAGCTTCCAGAGCTCCGGGCGCTGGTTCTTCGGGTCCCAGCGGTGCTGGGCGGTCCGGAAGGAGAACACCCGCTCCTTGGCGCGGGATTTTTCCTCATCCCGGCGCGCCCCGCCAAAGGCGGCATCAAAACCGTACTGGTCCAATGCCTGCTTGAGGCCCTCGGTCTTCATCACATCGGTGTGGATGGCCGAGCCATGGGTGAAGGGATTGATGTCCTTCTCCACCCCTTCCGGATTGATGTGCACCAGCAAGTCCATGCCCATCTCCCGGGCCATGTTGTCCCGAAACGTGTACATGGCGCGAAACTTCCAGCGCGTGTCCACGTGCAGCAGCGGAAAGGGGGGCGGTGCCGGGGCAAAGGCCTTGCGTGCCAGGTGCAGCATCACTGCGCTGTCCTTGCCCACCGAGTAGAGCATCACGGGGTTCTCGGTCTCGGCGACCACCTCGCGCATGATATGGATGCTCTCGGCTTCCAGCTTTTGTAGATGGGTGAGTGCTGTCATGGCATTGGCCTGTCTCAAAAGGTCGATCCGGTCCCGTGACCGGGGGGGACATTGATCAGATAGAAATCCGGATGTGCCTCCAGCCACCGGCGAATTTCGGGGCTGGCCTGGAAATACGCGCCTTGGAACACCAGCGCTGTCGGCCTGTCAGGCAGCAGGTCGTGCAAGCGCTGGAAGAGCGCCATGTACTCACCCGCCGCCGGCGGCGCCCACAGGCAACGGGTGTGAAGCACCCCCCGCTTGCCGTGCAGATAGAGCTGATAACGGGGCCAAACGGAGGCCGGCTCAGACCGCGTCCCGGTCACCCTCACGCCCCCCTGCCAGACGCCGCCGCCGGCCTTGCGCACCGCCTCCAGCACCGGCTGTACTTGCTGGCGATACCAACGGCCAGCGCTGCTGCGTTGCCGCGCCAGGGCTGTCAGTGCCAGTGGCTCGGGCTTGAGGTCACGGGCCTCCAGCCAGTGGTCGATGGCGCGAGCCGAGACCGGGTGCCCCACCTCGCTCAAGGCATCGGCGAGCCCACGACTGCTCCAGGCCGGCTCGCCGGAATCGGGGGTCATGGTGAGCCTCGCGCACAGCACCTGTTGAGCGGCGACATCGAGTGTGCCCCCCTGCCCCGTCTTGCGCCCCCGTGGGCGCACAGGCACCGCCGTCCACCCCCCTTCCCGGAAGGCCTTCCAGGCTGCGGACACGGTGGGTGCAGAAAGCCCGGCCCGGGCGGCGGTTTGGGCAACGGTGTGGCCATCCAGGCGCAGCCGCACGGCTTCCAGGCGGCGCTCATTCAGCACTTCGGGCGATAAATGTTTAGTGGACAATAAACGATTAAACCTTTGTTTTATCAAGCTTTAAAAAAGAAAACGAGAGGCCTTATCCAACCTGATCAAGCCACATCATAAAAGCACTATCACAATCTCACAAGCCCACCGCAATACCACCTCCCGGCACAGGAGGCGGCATATGACAGAGAGGCTGTGCACTGGCCGCCGGCTCGGTTAGTCTATCGAACAGTTGCGCAGTACTCCCTCGCGAGTCCCAACAAAAGGCATACCTGAACATGGACAGACACCTGGCAACGGAGAAACAGTGGCTGCGGACGCGGTTGGAGTCCCTGATCGACGCGGCTCGAGAAACCGAACAAAAGCTCAACCGTCTCGCCGCTCTCGAACTGCGACTGCTGGAAGCGCATGAGTTCCCGGCGGTCCTGGGGATTCTCCTGGAAGATCTCAAGACCGGTTTCGACCTGGACCAGGTGGCCCTGGTGCTCTGCGACGACCAGAATGACCTGCAAACGGCACTGGAAAGTCACAGTCTGCCCGAGCACTGGCCGCTGCGACTGATCGCAGACCCTGCCCCACTGCGCCCCCTGCGGGAACCCACCCTGGGCTCACCAGGGGATGATGATCCCCACGTCCTGGATTTTTGTGGCATGAAAAAACTGAGCAGTCGGGCCCTGCTGCCACTCAGGCGGGGCACGGACCCCATTGGTCTGCTGGTGCTGGGCAGCTGCCGGGCTGAACGTTACAGCACCGACCAGGATACCTACCTGCTCAAGCGACTGGCGGCGGTGGTATCGGTGTGCCTGCAGAACACCCTTTCCGCGTGGCGGCTACGGGAAATCGGTGTGACGGATCCTCTCACGGGCATGCGCAATCGCCGTTTCTTCGACCAGCGACTGCAGGACGAGATCCTGCGCATGGAACGGGAGGGCCACGCCCTGGCCTGCCTGTTCGTGGATATCGACCATTTCAAGCGGGTCAACGACGATCACGGGCATGCCACCGGAGACCATGTCATCACCGCCGTGGCACAGCGCCTTGCGCACCACCTGCGCAGGTTCGATTTGCTGGCCCGCTATGGCGGAGAGGAGTTCGTCATTCTGCTACCGGCTCTGGAGCCCGCTGAAATACATGCCGTGGCCGAACGGATGCGCCATCAGGTGGAAGCCACCCCCGTGCCCATGGATCAAGAGGGTGAAATCCACGTGACTGTCTCCATCGGCGCCGCCCGTCTGCCGCCAAGACTGCTGAAGGGAGAACCCCCCGAGCAACGGGCGCGGGCCCTGCTCAACGCGGCGGATCAGGCCCTGCTTCAAGCCAAGGAATCAGGCCGCAACCGACTGGTCATCTCCCAGGAATTCCGTGATGCAGGGTTGACGTGACAAGCCAACGACCGGGATACCCCGCCAACCCGGCACTCAGCCTCCACCATCCCGTTCCAGCGTGCCCCCTGACAACCGCTCGTACACCTGAGCGCCCGCTTCAAGATCGTGACAGCGCAGGATGGCGGCCCGACCAGGCGTGGCGTTATCCGGCTGCACCCGCACCCCGGCGGCTTCAGCGGCCTTCAGGCTGGCCTTGCTTAAATCAGCACTGCCAAACACGGAGATCACGAAGCCGCCCTCGGGGGCCGATGGTGGGGTGAATGGCGCCCCATCAGCCAGAGCCACCCAGGCCGGCAGAAAATCCGGGCCGTAGAAGTCAAAAAAACCATTGGACCCCCTGAGGTGGACCTCGATGGGCCGCCCGCCGATCAGTTCGATATTGCACAGGCCGTTGTAACCGGACAGATGACGCCCCACCCAGTCATGAATCCAGGGCTCCAGTTCCGGCAGGGAAGCGCCGATTTCCCAGTAAATGGGCCGCGCGGCATCTTTTTCGGCCAAGGCCCGGGTGTGGGCGAACCAGCGCACCACACCCTCCTGAACCAGACAGTCGGTGCTGGTGTGCAATCCGGTCAAGCGCTCACACCAGAAGCTTCCGGGCTCCGCAGGCACATCACCCGCCCGCATCGCCCGGGCATCCAGCCCCATGCCAGACAGATTGGTAATGGGCTTGACGAAGACTTCATCCCCCGGCGCGATACCCAGATCCATGGGCGTCACGCCGCAGGGGGCGGCGCTCAAACCTGCGTCCAGGGCCAGCCGCAACTTGTCGTAGACATCGCGGTAACGCGGGTTCAGTCGCCAGGCAGCCGCATCCGAAACGGCCACCTCTCGCCGAGGTTCAGGCTGGAACAGGTACCTGCGTTCCGGTAGCACGCCAACAAAGGGCATGTTTCAACCCACCTCCGCCAGCTGATCCCCGGAGTCCTCATGCGTCCGCGTCACCTGGCACAGCAGCGACTTGAATGCCGGGAAGCCGCTGATGGGATCCAGCCTTCGGTCGTCGGTGAGTTCGTTGACGTTGGCGTGATTCCAGCCGTGGGCGCAGTGCGCCACACCGGGCTTGATACGGTCGGTCACGCGCGCCACAAACCGGACCCGCCCGCGCGGCGAGGCCACCTCGACCGCGTCCCCATCACCGATACCGCGGGCGGCAGCATCATGAGGATGCAGTTCCACCAGAGGATCGGGCACTGCCCGACGCATGCGTTCCAGATACTGATGCTGGGAGTGGGTGGCATGCTTGTGACGGGCACCACTGGTGAGCACCAGCGGGTAATCCCGGGCCAGTTCGGGTGTGGAAACAGGACTTTCCGCGGGCTCGCACCACACGGGCAGGCCGTCGTGCCCGGCATCGCGCAGCTCTCCGGCATCGAATTCCACCTTACCGCTCCGGGTCTTGAATCCTTTCAGGCGATACTGGCGATCCCCCTCCAGGAAGCCATGTTCCACCAGTTCATCCAGCACTCCCGCAAACACGGTCACTCCATCCGGGTCGTTGTACACCTGCTCACGGATGCTTTCCGGAATCCCCTCGGCGGCTTCAGCCCAGCAGGCTTCCAGATCGCCGTTCCAGAACTGATCCGCCATCCCCAGGCGCACCCCCAGATCCAGGAAGACCTCCGCATCCGGGCGCGCCTCACCACGGGGTTTGACGGCGGCGCGCCGGTAGCGCAGTTCGCCACGGAAATTGCACCCCGGATAGGCGATCAAGGCCGTGCGTTCCAGATTGGTGGCGGCGGGCAGGACGATGTCTGCCATGCGCGTGGCGGGGTTGTGGAAGAAATCGGATGCAGCGAAAAAGTCCAGCGCCCCCAGCGCCTGCTCCATGCGCTGCGAGTGTGGCCACATCACCGTGTTGATGCCCATGGCCAATAGCGCACGAATCGGTTGAGGCCGCCCTTCCAGAATGGCATCGGGCAAGAGCATGCTTTGCGCCGCCGGCCAATGGCGGGTCCACACCGGGAAGGTCTCATCGCCGATGCGCGGTGGCAGGTTCTTGAGGCAGTGATCGAACAGATCGATGGGCTTGGGAGTGACCTTGTCATTGAAGAAGCGATTACCGCCCTCGCGGTCGATATTGGCCGTGACGGCGGCCAGCAGGATGACGGCCCGGTGATTCTGGAAGCCGTTACTGTGCTGCACCGTGGACGTGGGTGAGAGCATGATCTGCGCCGGCGAATGGGTGGCATACAACCGGGCTGCACGCTCCAGATCAGCCACCGCAATGCCACAGATGGCCGCCACCCGCTCCGGCGTGAATGCCGCCACGTAATCCCGAAACGCCTCCACACCGTTGCCCCATTCGTCCAGGAAGGCCTGGTCCTGCCAGCCATGCGCGAAGATGAGGTGGTGCATGCCCAGTGCCAGGGCCCCGTCGGTACCGGGCCGGATCTGCAAGTGAACCTCGGCCTGCTCCGCCAGGGGCGTGACGCGCGGATCCACCACGATCATGGGCCGTCCGGGTTTGGCCCGGGCCAGGGCATGCTGATGAAAGGGCGGAATGGACCCGCGCGGGTTGGTGGACCACACCAGCAGGCAGCGAGTGGCCTCTGAGGCCACCGTGGAGGATGTCTTGATCTTGGTGCCAAAGGTCACCTCCTCCGCCACCTTGGTGGAGGAAAAGCAGCAACCGCTCTCGGTCATGTAGTTAGGCGATCCGAAGGCGTGGGCCAGGCGCTGCAGTTGGGGGCGGGCCTCTTTGGTGTAGCCTGCGAAAAAGGCCACCGTCTCGGCGCCATGTTGCGCGCGCGTGGCACTCAGGCGCTCGGCAATGGTGTCCAGCGCCTCATCCCAGGAGATGCGTTCGAACTCGCCCCCACCTCGGGGCCCCACCCGCCGCAGCGGATGGATCAGTCGATCCGGATGGTTGCGCCGATCCAGCTGCACATAACACCGGGGGCAGTCGGGGCCCTCGATCTTCACGGGCTCGCCACCGGGATCGAGGGTCACGTCGATGGCGCAGTTGGCATCACACTCGTAGCAGGTACTTTTGACGGTGGCCATGGGGTCGGTCGTCCTCGAGAAACGCCGGTGAGGCAATGGATTGGGGAGTTTCTGAACCGTGCACTTGAGTATGCGGGAGATCCGCCGGTCATTCGAATAACCGGGCGGAAAGTGAGGTATCGGCCATCAGGCCGAACCGGCATCCGGGTCTTCCGGCTCGACAATCGCGATCACCATCTGCCTCAAACCCATGACCGCGAAGATGGAGATGAAGGCGACAATAGGGTTCAGAGCGACCCACCAGACCACGAAGCCCAGGATCAAACCCGCCTGCTCCACGCGAAACATGCGCTCTGCGATGAAGAGCGTGAGCGACACGCCCAGCACACGCACCCAAAAGTCATTTCTCGATACGGCGGCGGCAGTCATATCCGCCGACCGGGCTGACAGGGAGGCCGACCACACGCCCACCAGGATCGTCACGAGCGATACGCAAACAGCTACCCAAAGCATGGCCCTGCCCTCCTGCTGAAAAATGCGGATGATTGATGACGCCTTGATCAGTTATTCGGACCGCATCATGTTCTATAAGGTTCTAAAAACACAATCCAAAAATGGTCATAAGAAATAAAGGGCGCTTGACAACCGTGGGATGGAGGCCTCATCTTTATATAGACCGATCCATCTATATACGGACACCCCATGCCAGCCTCCAAACGCGACCAACTGCTCGCCACGGCCGAGCAACTCTTCTATGAGGAGGGCTTTCATGCCACGGGGATCGACCGCATCGTCGCGGCCGCCGGGGTCGTGCGCATGACGCTCTACAACCACTTTGCCTCCAAAGAGGCCCTGGTGGCCGCCGTGCTGGCGACGCGTCATGAACGCTTCATGGCCAGCCTCGATACGGCAACGGCCTCCGCGGTGCCGGGCCAGGTGACCCGGGCCCTGGTGGATGCCCATGGTCGTTGGCTGGAAGACCACAGTCCGCATGGCTGCATCATGGTCAAGGCGATGGGCGAGTTCGCCGAGCACAGCACCGAGATTCATGCGCTGGCAGTTGCCGCCAAGACCGACCTGCTGGCGCACCTCGAGGCCAGCCTGGCCCGCGACGGGCTGGATCACCAGGAAGGCCTGGCGCGACAGCTTTTCATGGTGCTGGAAGGCAGTAACACGGCCGTTGCCCTGCAGGGCACACATACGGCCCTGGCGGATACGCAAGCACTGACGGACACCCTGCTCTCAGCAGCCCAAGGCAAAACTGAATGAAACCCTTATCTCCCCTCGGCATGGCCACACTGGGCGGCGGCATCATTGCCATCACCTACGGCCTGGCTCGCTTCGTGTTCGGGCTCTTTTTGCCCGAAATGCGTCAGGAACTGACCATCACACCCACCATGGCGGGCGTGATCGGCTCCCTGCCCTTTTTAAGCTTTGCCTTCGCCATCGTCGTGGCCCCCTGGATAACGCGCCGACTCGGGGTCCGTCGCGGGGCGGTCACGGCCGCCGGGCTCGCCACGCTGGGGCTGCTGACCATTTCCCAGGCACCTTCAGCGCTATTTCTGGCTGCAGGTGTGCTGATCTGCGGTATCAGCACCGGGCTGTCCTCGCCGGTCATGGCGCAAGCGGTTCACCGCGTGGTGCCCTCCCACCTTCGCGGCAGGGTCAATGCCACCATCAACGCGGGCACCAGCCTGGGCATCGCCCTTGCCATGCCCGCCGTATTGATCTGGGCAGAGGCCTGGCGTAGCGCCTACGTGGGCTTTGCGGCTCTGGCCGCTGTGGGCGTCCTGGCGGCCCTGGTCTATCTGCCCCGGGATGCACGTCCCGCTTCCCGGTCGAGCGATCACACCACCACCCCGCCCATACACTGGATGCAGTGGCTTGCGATCAGCCGGTTGAGTGGCATGGCCTTCGCCATGGGGTTGGTCAGCGCGGCCTACTGGGTATTTGCCCCCGACGCAGTGATCACTTCTGGCGGACTGGTGTCCAGCCAGACCGCCTGGATGTGGCTGGCGGTGGGGCTGGGTGGAATGGCGGGATTCACCGCCGGTGATCTCATTTCTCGCTTCGGGCCGGCACTCAGCCATGCTGGCGGACTCACCGTGATGGCAGCCGCCATCGGGTTGCTGGCCCTGAATCCCGGAAGTTTCGCGCTGGCCCTGACATCCGCAGCCCTGTTTGGCGTCGGATACATGATCCTTACCGGCTTCTACCTGGTCCGGAGCATCCAGATCATGGACCAGGCGCCGGCCCTCGGTCCGGTCATGCCGCTGCTGGCCACGTCCCTGGGCCAGGTGGCCGGCTCCCCATTGGCCGGCTGGCTGGTGGACACCCAAGGCCATGTGACCACCTTCATGCTCTTCGCCATCGTGGGCGTGAGTGTCGCCTGGCTGTTCTCGTGGTTATTGAATGAACGCGGCACGGCGGTGGGTCAGACCCCTTGAATCGCCGCCCCCCGAAGACGCATCGCTTCTGTCAGGCCAGCCGATCCAGTCGCAGCCGCTCGCGTTCATCAAACAGGCGCCGGGCCCCCAGCCAGATCGCGCCCAGGGTGCCAAAACCCGTGCCGGCGGTGATCAGAAACATGACCAGAATCTGATATTTCACCGCCTCCATGGGCGGTGTGCCGGCAAGGATCTGGCCGGTCATCATGCCTGGCAGACTGACAATACCGGCGGCGGCCATGGCATTGATGATGGGCATGAGGCCACTGCGGGCCGCATCGCGGCGGATATCCTGAATGGATTCCGACCAGGTCTGCCCCAGGATCAGGCGCCCCTCGATGGTGCGCCGCTGTTGCCAGGCCGTGGTGGTGAGACGGTCCAGCCCCAGGGCGATGCCCGTCATGGTGTTGCCCAGCAGCATGCCCAGCAACGGGATGGCGTACTGGGGCTCCCACCAGGGGGCCGGGCTGATGATGACCGTGAGGGCCAGGATGGTGGCCGTGAAGGCCGAGGTGAACATGGCCAGTGTGCCAATGCCGTATCCCCACCAGCCCCGAAACCGCCGGGCCTGGCGCGCCATGACCTCGCGCCCCGCCACCAGCAGCATGATCAGCGCCATGAGGGCCACCCAGTACAGGGCTGCGTGTTCGAACAGGGTGGTGAGTACCAGACCAATGAGCAGCAACTGGATCACCGTGCGTGCCGCCGCCACCAGCAGGCTTCGGGAAAGCCCCATGCCCACGCGGCTCGTCAGGACCGCCAGGGCAATCACCAGCAGAGCGGCAATACTCAGATCCCAGGGAGAAAGGTAGATCACATCCATGCTCAGGACCTCGATGCCATTGCCGGGTCGGCCAGCCGCCCCTGATCCATCATCAGCAAACGGCCACCCAGCCTGTCGCGCTGCTCGTGATCATGGCTGACCCAGATGACCCCGGCTTCCCGTTCCCTCACATACCCCATGACCAGCGCTTCCATGCGCAGGGTGTTTTCAGGATCCAGGTTGGCCGTGGCCTCATCCAGGAGCAGCACCCTCGGGCCGTTGCCCAGCATCCTTGCCAGCGCCAGGCGCTGACGCTCGCCGCTGGAGAGACGTTCCACCTCCCATTGGCGCACCTCCGGGGTGAATCCCAACTGCTGCAGCCAGTCGTCCTGCACCCCCGTGAGATGCTCATCCACGGTGTCCGCCCACCACACGGGATCTGCCGGCAGATACCCTACCTGACGCCGCCATAAGGCCGGAGGGATGGTGGCCCGCGGCTGGCCGGCCAACCACACCTGACCACGATGGGGGTCCAGATCGGCAATGGCCCGAAGTAGCAGCGACTTGCCCGCGCCGGAGGGCCCGGCAATGAGCAGCAACGCCCCAGGCGCCAGTTCCAGATCGACCGGCCCTACATGATCGGATTGCAAACCCGTCAGTTTCAGCAAGGGGTCAGCGGTGACGGCGTAGGTGGGGGCATCCATCACCACAGTATACCGGACGAACGATCCGCTATACTGTGCCCGAAAATTCATCAACCCGCTGTCGGGTGCCCGTTCGTCCACGGGAGAATCGGGAATGCGGTGGGGTGATCGATCAAGGATCACCGAGTCCGCAACGCGCCCAGCGCTGTGAGGGGGATCGCGCAGACATCGAGCCACTGCCATGGGCGGGAAGGCGTCCGCGCGGGACGAACCCGAGTCAGAAGACCGGCCCGACAGTTTCTTTGCACGGCAGCAAGGCCGGGCTGCCGTCCCACCTGCTTGAACAAGGGGAACAACATGCAGGCTGGTGATTCAACACCTGATCAACACCGCTTCAACGAGGCCGAACGCAAGGCCATCTATCGCAACATGCTCTGCCGGAGAGACGTGCGGGGGCAATTCCTGCCCGACCCGGTGCCCGATGACATGCTGGCCCGCATCCTGACCGCGGCCCATTTTGCACCCTCGGTGGGCTACATGCAGCCCTGGAGCTTTGTGGTCGTCAAGGACCCACAGATCAAGCATCGGGCCCATCAGGCCTTCACCCGCGCCAATGAGGAGGCAGCAGGGATGTTCGAAGGCGAAAAGCAGGAGACGTATCGCAGCCTGCGCCTGGAAGGCATCCTGGATGCGCCCATCAATCTGTGCATCACCTGCGACCGGGACCGCGCCGGCCCGGTGGTGATCGGTCGCACCCACGACCATCGGATGGACCTGTACAGCGTGGTCTGCGCCGTGCAGAACCTGTGGCTGGCGGCACGCAGCGAGGGGCTGGGCGTGGGCTGGGTGAGCATCTTCCGGCCCGAAGACATCCGACAGGTACTGAATCTGCCCGATGAGATCGTCCCCGTGGCCTATTTATGCATTGGCCGGGTCAGCCACTTCCATGACAAGCCCGAACTGGAAGCCGCCGGCTGGCGTCCCCGGTTACCGCTGGAGCAATTGATCCATGTGGATGGCTGGGGGCATGCCCCTGCCGAGGACGACGAACTGGTCAAGGCCGTCCAGGCATGCCAGGCCAGGGCAAGCCGCTCCGAAGTCCCGCTTTAGGGCCTGCGCTCCCGCTCACCCTGTGCTCGCCTCCGTCGGCGCCCCTGCGGGTGCCGACGGCATTCGGCCCGTGCAAGACCTCACCGTTCGTGAATCCCCTGCTACGCTCATGGTAGGGCCGCTCGGGCCGACTGCGTGGGGATGAACCAAGATGACAAGAAAACGCCTTGTGGTCTGTTGCGACGGCACCTGGGCCAAGGAAGAAAACGAGACCCATATCTTCCGCCTGTTCAGGATGATTTCCGAGGCGCCCGCCAACGATGCCTATCAACTCAAGGAATACGTACCCGGCGTGGGCTCCTCGCGATGGACCCGTTTTCGCGGTGGGGCCTTTGGTTTCGGACTCAATGAAAACCTGCAACGGGCCTACAACTGGTTGGTGGAGCATTACGAACCCGGTGATGAGATCTTCTGTTTCGGTTTTTCGCGAGGTGCCTACACGGCGCGGTCTCTTTGCGGGATGATCGGCACATCCGGCCTCTTCTGCAGGCAACATCGGGACGACACGGATCTGGCCATGGATTACTACCGGGCACCCCCCGAACGAAGGCTGCAAAGCCGCCAACACCGTCGACTCCAGCGCATCACGCGTCATCCGGAAGAGACCCTGAGCGTGCGCATGCTGGGGGTTTTCGACACGGTCGGTGCCCTGGGTGTACCTATCCCTACGCTGGCCTCGTTTGCCCAGGGGGGACGACGGGTCAACTTCCATGACACCACGCTGGGCCCCCTGGTGGAGAACGCATTTCACGCCATGGCCATCGACGAGCAACGTGGCCCTTTCAAGCCCACCCTCTGGACGATGCCGGATAGAACCCCGCCCCAGGCACGGCGATTTGATGGCAGCACAGTGGAACAGCAAGTGGTGCAGGCCTGGTTCCCTGGCGTTCATTCCGATGTGGGCGGCGGCTACGACAACAAGGCCCTGGCCGATGTGCCTTTCCTGTGGATGTTGCGCGAAGCCCAGGCGCTGGGGCTGCACATGGAGGATGATGTGATGGATGAATGGCTGTCTCCCAACCCCTTTGCCCCGGCCCATGATTCCCTGAATCTCCAATACAAGCTCACCGCCTACTGGCCATGGATCGACGACAACCGCCCACGCCTCATCGGTGCTCAGGCCCGGCATCGGGCTGGTCTGGGCATGGCACGGAACGCCATGATCCACCAGGCCACCCTGGATCGCATCCAGCAGAGCGCGCAACTACCCCCGGAGCAGTCCCCCTATCGGCCCGCGAACCTGGTGAACGACCAGGGAGAGCTGCTGGAACCGATGGATGCCGTGAACACCCGTTAGGGCCCTCGCGGCCTGACCGGGGGCAGAGAAGTGATTCATGTGGTTATACTGGGGCAATGACTTCTGCCAAACCCACCTCACATGACCCCGGCCCCCGCATCTGGGTGGACGCGGATGCCTGCCCCGTGGTGATCAAGGAGATCCTGTTTCGTGCGGCACAGCGCACACGGATCCCTGTCACACTGGTGGCCAACCAGTTCATCCAGGTGCCGCGTTCGCCCTTCATCAAGACGATGCAGGTGGGTGCCGGCTATGACGTGGCCGATGATGAAATCGTTCGTCTGGTGTCACCGGGAGATCTGGTCATCACCGCCGACATCCCCCTGGCCTCACAGGTACTGGACAAACAGGGCCAGGCGCTCAACCCGCGCGGTGAGTCATACACCCAGGACACCATCCGCCAACGCTTGCAAATGAGGGACTTCATGGACACCCTGCGGGCAAGCGGCGTCGATACCGGCGGCCCTCCAGCCCTCAGCCAGAGCGACCGGCAGGCCTTTGCCAATCAACTGGATCGTTGGCTGCAGCGAAACACCCGTGCCTGACCCGATGCCGTACCACGGCATTCCCCATGCAAAGGAGTTCTGATGAAATTCGCCCGTACCCTGACAATGATCGCTGCCGCCACCACCTGGGTGATGCTGTCCGCCTGCGGCGGCGAGGAAACCGCCTCGGAAGTGCCGCTGATGGTGCTGGCCTCCCAACCCGCCAGTCATGACGGCCAGTTGATCACCACCCAGGGGGTGGTGCGCCATCTGGAGGAACCCTCGCACTACTGGATCGAGGATGAGCAACTGCGCCGTGTGGCCGTGGAACCCGACGACTTGATTGCCCCCCACCTGGGGGAAACCGTCAAGGTAACCGGCCGTTTCCATTACGCCCCCGAGGAAGGGCGCAGTCTGCGCCTGCAGCAGGTAGAACCCTTGGAGTGAACCGATCTGCTCCCTGCTCCCTTCAGGTCAAGGGGCAGCTCAAGGGATCAGGCCATCAATCTCTTCAACAGACACATCCATGCGCGAGGGAATCACCAGTGGACCAAACTGGTTGAACACAGGCACATCCGAGGCATCCCGACCGTAGCCCAGCCGCACCCGCCCCGCCTCAGGCTCGGACTGGGTGGGGTCGAAGGTGAACCACTGGCCACCCACGTACGCCTCGAACCAGGCATGCAGGTCCATGGGCACCAACCGGTACCGATAGCCCACCACATAGCGCGCCGGGATACTCAGGCTTCGACATAGGGCGACCCCGATGTGGGCAAAGTCGCGGCATACCCCGTTGCCCCGTTCGATGGCCTCCTGGGCCGAGATGGGAGTGGGATCGGAGTCGGTGAGATACGTCATGTGCTCATGGGTCCAGCGGGCAATGGCCTCCACCTGGTCGTAACCGGGAATCTTGCCACGCACGATTTGCGCAGCCTGCTGCCCCAGGCGATCGGAGTCGCAATAGCGGCTGGGCGTCAGATACATGAGCGTGTGATCCGGCAAGTCCTGCACCAGCACAAAGGGCGCTCCCGGCACCCGATCCAGTCTGGGGGGCACGCGCACATCTGACTGCACCTGTACCTGGAAGTGCCCGGGCGGCGCCGTCAAACGTTGCCAAAGATTGCCGTACATATCGGTATATTCGATGATCGGCATGCCGGGCGACACAGTGTAGCGGTCCTGGGCCACCCACTGGTGCGCATCGCTACGCGGTCGCATGAGCAACAACATGGGACTCTCCACCTGAAAGTCCATCTCAAGGGTACAACCCACCCGCAACCACATAGATCGACCTCCCAGGGTCGTTGCCAAAAATATTCAAGCCTCCCCCTCACAGGGGGACGCCGTGACGCCGCGCACCTATCCGGTTTACCGCCCTCTCGTCGCAGTTTACGCCGCCACGAGGGCGAAATCTCGTTAACATGCTACATTCTTGCCCTCACCCCTTGAGCGTCCACTGGCGCGTCCTGATCACGCCCCAGAATCTCGAATACCGGCAGGCGCCATGACCGAATCGCTCCCCCCTCAAAACGATGCCAAGACGTCATCCCCGGAGCCTCCCCGAGGGGATGAGGAGCGGTTTCGTGCCCTGGCCGACGCCGGCCAGGCGCTGATCTGGACCTCTGGCCTGGATATGCAGTGTGACTGGTTCAACCGCGTCTGGCTGGCATTTACGGGTCGCACCATGGATCAGGAACGGGGCGCAGGCTGGACCGAGGGGGTCCACCCGGCGGATCTGGATGACTGTATCGCGATCTACACCGAAGCCTTCGAGCGGCGACAACCCTTCAGCATGGACTATCGACTGCGTCACCACAGCGGTGAGTTCCGCTGGATTCAGGACGATGGCCAGCCTCGCTACGGGGCGGATGGCGCCTTCCTGGGGTATATCGGCCATTGTCTGGATGTGACCCGTCGAAAGGAGGCGGAGCTCACCAACCGGGTGCACAGTCAGGTACTTGAGCAAGTGCTGGAGCATGCCCCCCTGCGCGATATCCTGCGCACCATCGCCGAGGGTATCGAGAGACTGCTGTCCAACCGGCGGGCAGCCATTCAGCTGGTGGACGAGGAAAACCAGCTCCTGCTGCTGGGCGCCGCACCCAGCCTACCCATGGAATACAACATCACCTGCGATGGACTGGCCATCGCCGAGGGGGTCGGGTCCTGCGGCACGGCCGCAGCCACCCTGCAACGAGTGATCATTGATGATGTGACCACCCACCCCTTTTGGGAAACACTGGCCAATGCCGTGCGGGAAGCAGGGATTGGGGCTTGCTGGTCCGAGCCGATCCTGGACTCCCAGGGCCAGGTCATCGCTACCTTCGCCACCTACCGGGATGATCCCGGCAGCCCCGATGAACATGAGATCCAGACCGTACAAGCCTTCTCAAACCTGACCCGCCTGGCTATCGAGCAGACACGCCAACAGGGCCGCCTGGTGCTGAGTGACACTGTCTTCAGGGCCGCGGGGGATGCCATTTTCGTGACTGATGCCGATGGCATCATCCTGGAAACCAACCCGGCCTTCACCCTGCTCACCGGATACACCGCCGGGGAAGCTGTCGGCCAGAACCCAGGACTGCTCAGGTCGGATCAGCATGATCAGCCGTTCTTTACCCAGCTTTGGGAAATGCTGCTCGCCACCGGCCAATGGGAAGGCGAACTCTGGAACCGCCGCAAGGATGGCTCCCTGTTCGCAGCCCAGACCACGATCCGTGCGGTTCCGGACACTTCCGGGCAGACCCGGCACTTCGTGGTCGTTTTTTCGGACATCACTGAACGCAAGGCCCTGCAGGCCCAACTGGAGCACAATGCCAGTCACGACCTGCTCACGGGACTTCCCAACCGGGCGGTGTTTCAGGACCGCCTGCACCAGGCCATGGCCATGACCGATCGCTCAGACGGTCTGCTGGCAGTGATCTATCTGGACCTGGACGGCTTCAAGCAGGTCAACGACCTACTCGGCCATTCCGCCGGGGACGCCCTGCTGGTACAGGCAGGGACGCGGTTCAACGCCTGCCTGCGCCAGCAAGACACCCTGGCGCGTATCGGCGGGGACGAGTTCGCCGGTATCCTGCTGGACCTGAAAACCCCGGCGGATGCCCAGCCCGTGCTGGAACGCATCCTCGGGGCCTGCAAGGGCCTGTGCGATTCAAACCTCCATGGCGAAGCATCCATTTCGGTAAGCATCGGCGTGAGCTTCTACCCCCAGTCAACGCCCGTGGAACCGGATGGTCTGCTGCGACAAGCCGACCACGCCATGTATCAGGCCAAGCAGGCGGGACGCAACCGGTATTGCTTCCATCGCTGAAGCCTGCGCCACGCAAGGCCTTTCTCATGGCCAGACACCGCCTACGACAGCATGTTGCGCAGCATTGAGCGCACCTCCTCGCGGACGATTTCCCGGATGCGCTCCTCCGAGATGGGCGACTCCGGCGGCGGCAACGCCTCCAGACGATCGCTGATCATGGATGCCACCATCGCGTCCAGGCTTCCGGTGGGTGCTCGAGCCTCGGCGAGGCTCTCGGATGGCGGTGTGTTCTCCGGCTCTGCGGCCATATGGGCCTCCTCCTGTGGGTCCTGCTGTGTCATGGTCGGCTCTGGCTCCGGGGTCGGTTCCGGGTTGGGCGTCGGTTCTGGCTCCGGGACAGGCTCTGGATCAGGCGTCGGCTCCGGCTCGGGCTCGGGTGCCGCTTCAGGGATCATCCCGGGGTGCAGCGGGGTGGGTGCCGAGCGGCGCTCGGGCTCGGAACCCACCATGTCCAGCAGGGCTTCTTCAGGGTCCTGAAAGGGCTGGCTGTCATCGGCATCGTCGTTGCCCTCGGGAGGCTCATCAATGACGAATCGATCCAGCTCACCATTCTCGATCCACTGCGCCCACTGCTCATACAGGGCTTCCTTGTCGTCAACGCCCTCCACATCGCCGGAGATGAAGGAGGATATATCCTTGACGTGGTACTTTCGCTGCACATAATCCGCCAGCAGCGGACCCACCTCCTCGCTGCCGCGGGTCAGGGCCACCAGCCTCATCAAGCTCTCGGATTTGGCACTCATCTTGTTTTTCCTTGATCAGTCATGAAGGACACTCACTTCAGGATAGCGGCATCGGAGGCCCCGGCTTAAGCCCATTGCTTTGACCGCTCTGGCGGGGCCGTTATACTGCCACCTGCCGGCGCACCAGTAGAACATGGCACAGCGCCCGCAATCATCCCGCCCGGGTGGCGAAATTGGTAGACGCAAGGGATTTAAAATCCCTCGGCCCCAGGCCGTGCCGGTTCGAGTCCGGCTCCGGGCACCATATTCCATCGGATCAGTCCAAATGGATATCACGGCGGCAGGCACCTGTCCCGCCCGCCGCCGACCGATGTGCTGGAGGTGATCCCAGATGAACAACGTCATTGCCTGTGTCGACGGCTCCCGTGCTTCTCCGTCCGTCTGTGATTACGCGGCCTGGGCGAGCCGACGCATGGACCTCCCTGTCATGCTGCTACATGTGAGCACACCGCCGGAGACCGCCACAACCCAACAGGTCCGCGAGGAGTTGACCCTGGGACACCGCGAAGCGCTCCACGGTGAGCTGGAGCAGGCAGAACAGACCAGACGACAGCTGTTGAATAAACAGGGGCAGGCCATTTTGAATGATGCTGCGGACCGCCTGATGCGCCAGGGTATCCTGGAGCCCGGCAATCTGCTGCGCCAGGGAGACATCGCTCAGGTGCTCAGGGAACTGCAGAGCGAGGCCCGCCTGGTGGTGGTGGGCCGCAGGGGAAATGACTCCGGGGACGACATGCGGCACGTGGGTAGCCATCTGGAGACCATGATCCGCACCCTGGGTCCCAAACTCCTGATCGTTCCCGAGCATTACGCTCCCCCGGAACGGTTCCTGATTGCCTACGACGGCAGTGACGCTGCCAACAAGGTGGTGGCCCGGGTGGCGCAAAGCCAGCTCCTGAAAGGGCTGCCGGGCCACCTGCTCATGGTGGGCAAGGATACCGCCGACAACCGCGCCACGATCCACGCAGCGCAGAGCATGCTGGAGCGTAAGGGCTTTTCCATGCAGGCAGCGTTGCGCCCTGGCCCGGTGGAAGCGTCCGTGACTGACTACCTGGAGGAGCATGACATCCAGTTACTGCTCATGGGGGCGTTCGGGCATTCCAAGGTCCGACAATTCTTCGTGGGCAGCACGACCACGCGAATGCTCAAGACATGCCGCATACCGCTGCTGATCCTGCGCTGACACCCGACACCCATCCCCAAGCCCCCCTTGGACCGGGATCAGAAGCCTGTCCCGGCAGGAATCCAATGCCACCCGTCAAGAAACCATCTTCCAGCGATTATCCACGGCCAGCCAGACGTCCCTGGCTGCGTTCCCGTCAGCCCACCTACCGGATTGCTGCCGTGGGTGTGGGCCTGCTGATGGTGGCCGGGCTGGGCATCTACATCGGCGTGGGCTACCTGGGGGGCGTGCCCCGGCAACTCGTACTGCTGTTTTCTGCGCCAGGCATCCCCATGGGCTGGTGGTTCCTGACCATGTCCACCTGGAACGCCGGCCCCATCAACAGCCTCATCATCCAGGGCGCCACCGGCGCCTGCCTGATGACCCTGGGGATTCTGATGCTGTTCGGGGCGTATGGCGGGATCTTCCTCGTCAGTCTGGGCCTGATGTTGCTGGCCTGTTTTCACTTTTACCTGGCCGTGCGCAGCTTCCGACGCCGGCTCTGATCTCTCCTGAAACCCGCAGACCCCACATCATGCGTATTGCACTCATTCAACAATCCAATACCGATGACACCCAGGCCAACCTGGACAAGAGCCTGGCGGGCATCCGCCGGGCAGCCGAGCAGGGGGCCCGATTGGTCATCCTGCAGGAATTGCATACGGGCCCCTATTTCTGCCAGACGGAGGACACCGGAATCTTCGATCTGGCCGAACCCATCCCCGGCCCCACCACGCAGACCCTCTCGGAACTGGCGGCGGAACTGGGCGTGGTGATCGTCGGCTCGCTGTTCGAGCGTCGTGCTGCCGGTCTCTATCACAACACCGCCGTGGTGCTCGACAGCGATGGCCGCCTGGTCGGACGCTACCGCAAGATGCACATCCCCGATGATCCGGGGTATTACGAAAAGTTCTACTTCACCCCTGGCGACCTGGGCTTTCATCCCGTGGACACCTCCGTGGGCCGGCTGGGGGTGCTGGTCTGCTGGGATCAGTGGTTCCCGGAAGCCGCTCGGCTCATGGCACTGGCAGGCGCCGAGTTGTTGATCTATCCCACAGCCATTGGCTGGGATCCGGACGACAATGCCGAGGAACAGGCGCGCCAACGGGAGGCATGGATCACCGTGCAGCGGGCCCATGCGGTGGCCAATGGTGTGCCTGTGGCCGCCTGCAACCGGGTGGGTTTCGAGGCCGATCCCTCCGGCGTCGGCGCCGGGAGCCGGTTCTGGGGCAGCAGTTTCGTCTGCGGCCCGCAGGGGGAATTTCTGGACCAGGCCTCCACCGATGAGGAGGCCTGCCTGCTGGTGGATGTGGATCTGGCCCGGGGCGAGGCTGTGCGGCGTATCTGGCCCTTCCTCCGGGATCGACGCATCGATGCCTATGAGGACCTGCTCAAACGCTACCGGGATGACTGAGCCGATCCCGGACGGAATTTCGGGCGATGATTCCAATCTTATCAACGACACGGCCCCCATTTCCCGGTAGAGTGAGGGGTTGCTGTACCAAACCGAGGAGGTTTTAAAGATGAATTTTGAAGAAATGAAGAACATGGGTTCCAACGACCGCATGATTCGTGTCGTCGTGGGCCTGGTGCTGCTGGCCCTGGTTTTTGTCGGCCCGCAAACCCCTTGGGGCTGGCTGGGACTGATCCCTCTGGCCACCGCCACCATTGGTTGGTGCCCGGCTTATAACCTGTTGGGTATGAACACCGATCCCGACAAAGAAGCCTGATTCGCCTTCAGGCTGACCGGGGGACCCCGATCCGCTGATTACGGGGATCGGGCGCGTAAATAAAAAGGGCACGGTATAATCGGCGGCCTAGTGAAACACACCCCGGCCACACGCATACCGAATGCCACAAAACAGCAAGTCCAACCCGCTTGAAGCACTTGAACTCCCCACCGCCGGCCACTTGGCCCGGTGGGGAGGTCTTTCTGGTTCCGCCCTGTGGCTCGCCGTCGCAGAAGCCGCTCGTCGACACCGTGGCGTCTCTCTGCTCATCACGCCAGACACGCAGACTGCCGAGCGTCTTGAACAGGAGATGAATTTCTTCCTGGCCGGCGAGGATCTTCCGACCCTGTCCCTGCCCGATTGGGAAACCCTGCCTTACGACGTGTTTTCTCCCCACGAGGACATCGTCTCCCGGCGACTGGAAACGCTCTACCACCTGCCCGCCCTGAGACGGGGCGCCCTGATCATTCCCGTCACCACGCTCATGCAGCGCCTGCCCCCTCGAGCCTGGCTGCAATCGGAGTGTCTGATGCTGCAACAGGGTGAGCGAATCGACCGGGACAAACTCAGGGAAGGTTTCGAGCAGGCCGGCTATCAGCATGTGAGTCAGGTGATGGAGCACGGGGAATACGCCGTGCGTGGTGCCCTGATGGATGTTTACCCCATGGGCAGCGACGCCCCCTATCGCATCGATCTGCTGGACGACGAGATCGAGACCATCCGCACCTTTGATCCGGAAACCCAGCGCTCACGTGAAACCATCCAGGAAGTGCGCCTGCTGCCCGCCCATGAGTTCCCTCTCAATGAGGCCGGCATCAAGGCCTTCCGCCAGCATTACCGCACCGTGATCGAGGGAGACCCCCAGGCCAGCCACATCTATCGGGAGGTGAGCCAGGGTTCTGCTCCGGCGGGCATCGAGTACTATCTACCGCTGTTCTTCAAGCAGATGGAAACCCTGTTCGACTACCTGCCCGACAATACCCTGGCGGTTCACGTCGGAGATACCCTGGCTGCCGCACAGGCCTTTGCCGATCAAGTGGCCCATCGTTACGAACAGCGCCGTCACGACCGCGAACGCCCCCTGCTCCCCCCCGATAGCCTCTTCCTCGGTGTTGAGGACGTAGCGAACGGCACGCGCGACTGGCCCACGCTGGAACTGACCAGCGAGCCCTTGGAGGACAACGGCCCGGCCAGCACCCACAACGCCAACGCCCATGCCCACGGCGACCTGCGCCTGCAGACTCGCCAGGCCGAGCCTGCCAGGGCACTCAACGACTTTTTCAAGGATTTCCCGGGCCGGGTGCTGCTCATGGCGGAATCCCCCGGGCGTCGAGAGGTACTGCTGGATACCCTGCGACCCTTCGGCATCATTCCGCACCACGTGGAATCCTGGGCCGAATTTCTGGCGTCAGATGCCTCACCGGCCATCACCATCGGCCCCTTGCAATCAGGCCTTTGCCTGCCCGGCGAGGGGATTGCGGTACTTACCGAATCCGAGCTGTTCGGGGAGAAGGCCCGCCAGGAACGTCGTCGACGCAAACCCACCCGGGATGCAGACGCGGTGGTTCGCAACCTCACCGACCTGCACGCAGGCGCCCCCGTGGTCCATGAGGATCATGGCGTGGGGCGTTACCTTGGCCTGCAGAAGATCACCGCCGGTGGTCAGGAAACGGAATTTCTCACCCTGGAATACGCGGGCGGCGACAAACTCTATGTGCCGGTGGCCTCGCTGCATCTGGTGAGCCGTTACACCGGGGCCGACCCCGAACACGCCCCGCTGCACAAGCTGGGAACCGAAACCTGGTCGAAGGCCCGGCGCAAGGCAGCCGAAAAGGCCCGCGACGTGGCCGCAGAGCTCCTGGACATCTATGCCCGCCGGGCGGCGCGCCAGGGCCATGCCTACCAGGCAAGAGGCGCGGAATATACTGCATTTGCCGCCGCCTTCCCGTTCGAGGAAACCCCGGACCAGCTCAGTGCCATCGACGCCGTGCTTGACGACATGGCCTCCGAGCGTCCCATGGACCGGGTGGTCTGCGGGGATGTGGGCTTCGGCAAGACCGAAGTGGCCATGCGGGCGGCCTTTGTGGCCATCCAGGGCGGCAAGCAGGTGGCGGTGCTCGTGCCCACCACCCTGCTGGCCCAGCAGCATGACCAGAACTTCCGCGACCGCTTCGCCGATTGGCCTGTACGCATCGAATCCCTGTCCCGCTTCGGTTCCCAGAAACAGCACCAGGAAGTGATGAAGGGCCTTGAAGATGGCCGGGTGGACATCGTCATCGGCACTCACAAGCTGATCCAGGGCAACCTGCGCTTCAAGAACCTGGGGCTGGTGATCATTGATGAAGAACAGCGCTTCGGGGTCCGCCACAAGGAGCGTTTGAAGTCCCTGCGAGCCGAGGTGGACATGCTCACCCTCACCGCCACGCCCATTCCCCGGACCCTGAACATGGCCCTGTCGGGTCTGCGTGATCTGTCGATCATCGCCACGCCGCCGGAGGAGCGTCTGACCATCAAGACCTTCGTCAGCCAGTGGAACAGTGCCCTGATCCAGGAGGCCTGTCTGCGGGAGATTCGCCGGGGTGGGCAGGTGTACTACCTGCACAACGAGGTTCAGACCATCGAAAAGGCTGCAAGGGAGCTTCAGGAACAGGTCCCGTCAGCCACCATTGGCATTGCCCATGGCCAGATGCGTGAGCGGGAACTGGAACAGGTGATGCTGGATTTCTATCACCGGCGCTACAACGTTCTGGTGTGCACCACCATCATCGAAACCGGCATCGACGTGCCCACCGCCAATACCATCATCATCAACCGGGCCGACAAGATGGGCCTGTCCCAGCTGCACCAGTTGCGGGGGCGAGTGGGACGTAGCCACCATCGCGCCTATGCCTATCTGATCACCCCGCATCCGTCGGGCATGACCAAGGATGCCGTCAAACGACTGGAGGCCATCGAGTCCCTGGAGGACCTGGGGGTCGGCTTCACCCTGGCCAGCCACGATCTGGAGATCCGGGGTGCCGGCGAATTGCTGGGGGACGAGCAGAGTGGACAAATCCAGGAGATCGGCTTCACCCTTTACAACGAACTGCTGGACCGGGCTGTCAAAGCCCTCAAGGAAGGCAAGGTCCCCGACCTGGATCACACCACATCCGATACCACGGAGGTGGACCTGGGTCTGCCGGCACTGCTACCCGATGACTATGTACCCGACATCCACACGCGCCTGATCCTCTACAAGCGCCTGTCTGCCTGCCAGGACACGGACCAACTCAGGGAGATGGAAGTGGAGATGGTGGACCGTTTCGGACTGCTGCCGGCGCAGGCCAAGAACCTGGTGGAGGCCACGCGGCTGAAGCTGAGGCTGCAGCCCCTGGGGGCGCGCAAACTGGAAGTCGGGCCCAAGGGTGGCAGGCTGATCTTCCACACCAACCCATCGGTGGACCCGATGAGCGTGATCCAGCTGGTGCAATCCCAGCCCGAAAGCTTCCGTCTTGATGGCCAGGATACGTTGCGCTTCAACGCCGAAATGGAGAGTCTGGATCAGCGCGTCGAGAGCGTAAACCAGTTGCTGGGGCGGCTGCAGATCAAGCAGGATGCCGCGGCCTGAGCGCGGCCCTCACCCCAACCCCTCTCCCGCTTGCGGGAGAGGGGTTGGGCGACCCAAATCATGCCCGCCCGTAGGTATCTTCAAACCGGACAATATCATCCTCCCCCAGGTAACTCCCCGACTGCACCTCGATGAGTTCCAGGGGGATCTTGCCCGGGTTCTCCAGCCGATGCGTCACCCCCAGCGGGATGAAGGTGGACTGGTTCTCCGTGAGCACGAACTGCTCCTCGCCCCGGGTGATGCGTGCAGTGCCCCTCACCACCACCCAGTGTTCGGCCCGGTGATAATGCATTTGCAGTGACAAGGTCTCACCCGGCTTCACCGTGATCCGCTTCACCTGAAAACGCGAGGCCATGTCGATCTGTTCGTAGGTTCCCCAGGGACGTGCCACACAGCGGTGATTCTCCGATTCCTGTCGACCATCGGCCTTCAGGCGTGCCACCACTTCTTTCACATCCTGACTGCGGTCTTTGTGCATCACGAGCACCGCATCGGAGGTCTCCACCACGATCAGATCCTCCACACCCACGGCCGCCACCAGGCGATGACTGCCGTGCACATAGCAATTGCGGGCACCCACCGTCATCACATCGCCCACAGCCACGTTGCCATCCCCGTTCTGCTTGCCCACCGACCATAGCGACTCCCAGGAGCCCACATCGCTCCAGCCGGCATCCAGGGGTACCATGACCGCACGGCGTGTTTTCTCCATCACCGCATAGTCGATGGACTCGGAACGACAGGCGGCGAAGGCCTCCCGGTCCACCCGCAAAAAGTCCAGATCTGCCTGCGTGCCCTCCATGGCACGACGACAGGCCTCCAGGATATCCGGTGCATGCTGCTCAAGCTCCTCCAGATACGCCGAGGCGCGAAACACGAACATGCCACTGTTCCAGTAATAATCTCCGGAGGCCAGATAGTCCTCGGCAGTGGACCGATCAGGTTTTTCCACGAACGCCTTCACCGGCGCGCCAGAGCGATCCTTGACGTGATCCGCAAGGATATACCCGTAACCTGTATGGGGCTCGGTGGGCACCACGCCAAAGGTCACCAGATCACCGTCCTCGGCCAGGGATACGGCCTCATCCAGGGCCTTTTGAAAGGCCTCCACATCGGCAACCAGATGGTCCGCAGGCATCACCACCATGACCGGATCGCCCCCGGACGCCGTCTGCTCCAGTGCCGCCAATGCCACCGCCGGGGCGGTATTGCGGCCCACCGGCTCCAGGATGATCTGGCATGGGTCCACACCCGTCTGCCGCAATTGCTCGGCCACCAGGAAGCGGTGCGCTTCGTTGCACACGACAACGGGGGCTACCAGAGCAGTGTCCTTGGGCAGTCGCTCCAGTGTCGCCTGAAGCATGGTCTGACCCTGACCCGTCAGGGGTAAGAACTGCTTGGGGTAGTGCTGGCGCGACATGGGCCACAGCCGCGTACCGGCGCCACCGGAAAGGATCACAGGAACAATACCCACGGAGGTCTCCATATTGATTCATCCAATTATGAGCTTTACTCGCCAGACCCGTTATGGGGACGCCTGTCAGTCACCGCGTCTCACCCGGTCACTCATCATGATGCCAATCCACCGGGTATCCCGCTGCGCCTCCAAGGCCAACTTGGCGATCATGGTCAGCGGAATGGACAATATCATCCCCACCGGGCCGAACACCCAACCCCACACCAGCAATGACACCAGCACGATCACCGGCGACAACCCCAGCGTGCGCCCCATGAAACGCGGCTCCAGAACACTGCCAATGGTGACGTTCACGGCTACATAGAGGCCAAGCACCATCAGCGCCTCGGGGATACCCATCCCCAGCAACGCGATCAAAAGCGCGGGCGCCGCCGCGATGATGGAACCCACATTGGGGATGAAATTCAGCAAACCGGCCAGAATGCCCCAGAGCACGGCGAAGTCGACCCCAATCAACGCGAGGCCCGCCCAGATGACAATGCCCGTCGTGAAGCTGGCCGCACTCTTGATCAACAGGTAGCGATACACAGACCGCAGGAAACGGCGCATGCGAACGCGGGCCCGAGGGCGCCCCGGGAAGGCCGCATTGAGTTTGGCAGCCAGCGTACGTTCCTCCAGCAACAGAAACATGTAAGCCAGCAGGACCAGGAAAGTACTCGCGGTGAACGCCCCCAAGCCCCCCGCAATCCCTCGAGCCGCACTGGTCAACGTCGCCGCTCCCGGTAAGGAGACCTCCTCCGGTAACGCCTCCACCGGCAAGCCCCTTGCCTCGAAAGCCTCCCGCAGATCCACCAACCACTGCTCCAGGCGCTCCTGGTAAAGCGGCGCCTGACTGGCCATGTTTTCAGCCGCCCCCCTCAAGGCCAGAAACAGCAGGAAGAACGTGAATCCCACACAAAGAAAGAGAATGAGCACAGCCAGGGCACCAGGTACTCCGCGGCGTTCCATCCAGGTGAGCGGCGGTGCTGAGATGATGGCCAGGAATGCCGCTAGCAGGAAAGGCGTGAGTATGTGGCTCACCTCCCTGAGCCCGGCGAGGATGACCACGACCGCAGCGGCGCCCAGCAACCAGTGCCAGGTGCCGAGGTTTTCGCTTGAGGAGAAGGGTATGGATTTACTGAACCGCTCGGGTATCACGATCGTATGGCCGCCTGGAAGGCTTGAGAAGTGGAGATTTTATCTGTTGAACGATACACAAACCCAGGAAGCACTGCATCCGGAAAATCCCTTCATTCACCCACCCAGGGCCACCACCTGAGCTGAACACGAACCGGGCTGTCCAAAACGCACAAGGGACCCTTGCGGGTCCCCTGTGATACTGCTTCAGGTTTTCAGCAGGCCTGAGCCCGTTCCAACCTTAGATACCAGCCGCTTCCTCGGCTGCGTCATCATCGAAGTCATCCGCAGAGATGTCGGGATCCACTTGGGTCTCGCTCAACTCGGCATCGGCTTCTGTAGGTGCCCAGCCCTCACGCCGCTGCACGCGGTTGAGTTCGGGGTAGTCTGCCAACATGTTGGCCCCATCCAGAGGCAGTTGCAGGCCGTTGTGGCAGGTGGCGCAGTTGGTCTTGGGTGCATCACCCAGGGGGCCCAACTGGGTGTCCGGATACACCGGCTGCAGCGGATCCAGATAGTCCACGTTCAGCGCCCGAACCATCTCGAGGCCGTGCCATGCCGTCACACGCTCCGGCGGGCTGGTTTGCCAGTCCGGGAAGTTGTTCGTGTTGTGGCAGGTCGTGCAGTTGGCACCCAGCGCCTTGGACATGTGGATCATCAGACCATAGCCCCACTCGGCGTCCATGACGTTATGGGGATTGTCTCCCATGGGCAGCGTGGAACGCGGGGTTACACGCAGATCCTTGGGATCATCCGCCAGGAACGCACTGAACACGTCGTTGGGCAGCGATGTGGAGGCCACATTCGGACCAGCTAGGTTCTGGCCCATCCGGCTCGCGGCCACACCACCGGCCTGTCTCGGGCCCGGGTCCTCGAACCAGATCTCCGCAGGCACGGGCTGACCCATGTGGCAGGTGTAGCACGTCACACCCGTTTCACCCACGTGGGCATCCCACTCGGTGTTGATGGTCTTGGTCATCTCGAGCATGTTGCGGGAGACAATCTTGGTGTAGATGTTCTCATCCGCGAAGTCACCCGGCACGTGGCAGTAGTTACAACCCTGTTCCGGCGACACCCAGGCGGTGATCGCGTTCATCAGGCGGTTGAACTCCGCAATGCTGAGATCGCCCAGCACTTCCACACTGGAGTAGATATCCCCAGCGCGCGGGCCAGCATCACTTGCCGGCGGTTCGGCATCCGGGATGACCATGTCAACACGCTTTCTGGCCTCCAGATGACGCTTGGTCACCTGCTCCATGCCCAGTCCGCGATAGCCCTTCTGCTCGGTTTCAATTCCAACTGGCAGTTCACAGCCAGTCACCAGGAGTGCAGCACCTGTCAGTGCTGCCACTGTCACAGTTTTGCGCGTAATGGTATTCATTGCGACATCCCTTGAAGCATGGCTGGATCTTCGACGGGCGGATAGATGTTCGGATACGACGGTGCGACGCCGTGATCAATCGCCCACATGTACCAGTTATCAACCACCGTGCCCGTGAGCAGAATGCCGATACCGCCGGTAATCACGGTCAGGACGGCGAACCACCAGGCCCAGCGGTGGATGGATTCCATGGTGGCATTGAAGCCCATGGTCCAGCGCCAGAACAGAGCGGCACGATCGGAAGCTGTACCGCGGTCAGTGATTTGCTCGATTTCGCGCTCACCGCCGTACCGGCCCACTGCCAGAACCGTTGCACCATGCATGGCAAACAGCAGCGCCGAGCCATACAGGAAGGCAATGGAGAGCATGTGGAACGGGTTGTAGTACAGGTTGCCGTACTTCAGGGAGAAGGCCGTCGTCCAGTCCAGGTGAGGGAAAATGCCGAACGGAACCGCTTCGGACCAGTCACCCATCAACAGCGGACGGAAGAAGCCCAGGGACAGATACAGGAAGATCGCCGCCGCGAACGCCCAGGCCACATGCGTGCCCAGGTTCAGCGCCCGTGCCCGACGATAGACACGTACCCACCACAGCAGGATCGAAGCCGTGAGGAAGAATCCTGCCATCTGCCACCAGCCACCTTCAGCCAGCGGCGCAATGCCCAGACCATACTCCGCCTGCGGCGGCTCCAGACCCAGATAGAACAGTTGACGTACAAACTGCGCGGGATCCCAGTTCACCTGGGCCCAAAAGTTGAAACCAATGATCAGGATTGCGATCAAACCAAAGAGGATCGAGAACAGGCCCGTATAACCCAGATAGATGGGGCCAATTTGGGCGTTTCCGAACCGGCCGGCTAGATGCATCAGCATCGGCTTGCCGATTCGCTCCCGTTCATTTTCCAGCGGGACGCCGGCCTCAGGCTCCGCCTGGACCTGCACTCGATTGAATATATTTTGATATTCGGCCATTGTGGTCCCCTTACATTAAGCCCAGATCGGAAGGTTAAGCCACCAGTTCCACCATTCCGGCCAGCTGCGGGTCCAGAAGGGACCACTCAGAATGATGCACACGGCGCTCCAGAAAGCGGCATTCAAGGCCAGGAAGAGACCCAGACGATGCACACCAAGGGCGCCAATGGAGTAGCCGACGGTGTCACGGAAGAAGGTATCTTCGTATTCGGGAGTCTTGACGGCCTCGCCCTTCTTCGGGTTGGTCACGGACAGGATCAAGCCGCCATGCAGCGACAAGGCCAGGGCCGTGGTAAAGAAGAAGGTGATGGCCAGCATGTGTGCCGGGTTATAGTGGAAGTGCAGGAACTGGTAACCGACGTTGGACACCCAGTCCAGGTGGCTCATGATCCCGTAGGGGAAACCATGACCCCAGGCACCCAGCAGAACCGGGCGGATGACCACCAACGCGACATAGGCAAAGATCGCAACACCGAACGCGATCGGCACATGGTAGCCCATGCCCAGTTTGTTACAGATTTCTACCTGGCGAAGTGCCCAGGAGACAAACGCACCGATGGCGCAGATGGTAATGAATTGCCATAGGCCGCCCTCAGCAAGAGGAGCCAGACCCAGGCCATAACTCAAGTCAGGTGGGGCGATATTAATCTGCCAGATATTCCAGGTTGGGCCCATCGCCGCGCCCCAGACGATCAGCAGCGTTCCCAGCGCTGCGAAGATGGCCGTTAGCACCCCAAAAAAACCAACGTAGAATGGGCCTACCCAGAAGTCAAATAGATTGCCCCCAATCAACGTCCCCCCGCGTACGCGGTATCTCTTCTCAAAGCTCAGCATGGACATTCCTAGAACCTCCGGTCAGAAGGCACCGGCCGGAGATTCCGGCCGCTGCCCTATACTCTCAACACTCTGGTCAACGTATTGGCCCAGATACCGGGCGGGATGAATATTTCACAGCCATTATCCCGCCCGGGAGCGTGGGCATCAGACGTCTTCAGCCCAGGGTTGACTTGCCTGTCTGAGCCTGCACCGCAACCTGCTCGGTCGTATCGACCAGAGAGGCGCTGTGCATCCAGTTGAAGCGCTCGGTGCTCAACAGGATGAAGTGGATCAGAAGAGCCAGCACGGCCAGGAACGCAAACAGGGCAACCAGCGCTCTGCGCGGATCGAACAGCAGCCAAACACGCCACATATTGAAATCTCCTATATTGGAAAGAAACTGCTTTTAATGCTTCGCTAAAGGTACGGCTTAAGACTCGATTCGCCTTTCAGGCGAAGCGTCTTACCAAGCCACACCCCAGGGACGCCACATCCAGGCCAGAACGTGGGCCACAGCGGCAACCGCCAGGAAGCCCATCATGCTGGTCATGAAGACGCCATGAAACTCCATGGCCTCCTCTTCATTCAGCCCCGAGAGCGAACCTTTCGTTTCATCAACCATTTAAATACCCTCCAAATGAGCCTAATTGGCAAATACCGCGTTGACTCAACGCGATCACTTACGTCGCAGTAAACCTTACACTACGACAGGTTCAACGATCGTGATCCAGAACAGGTAAATCCCCGAATCTGGTCGAAGCCATCCGAGAACGGAGGTTCCTCCATCTCTGCAGCCCCCACCACGATCGACCCATAACCTCCCCTCTGGGAGGTCATGATCGCCGCCGCCAGGCCCTTGACACAGCCCACTCGGCAACAATCAAGAAAAACCGCGTTCATGCCACGCTCCCGGCCGACACACCAGCCGCGCTCTGCGTCACACGTTCCAAGGTCACACGCTCCTCACCTGCCTTGCGGGCGGCGCCTTCAATGGCGTCCCGCAATCTCTTGGCCGCAGAAATACGGGTGAGCACAGGATAGGAATCCACCAGTTTGTCCAGCGCCGCCTTGGCATCGTCATCCCAGGAGAGTTCACGGTGCATCCGCGTGGGCGTGGCATCCACTCGATCCAGATCCGTCCCAAGAGGCAGAATGTGGAACAAGGCATCAAACAATGAGTTGCACACCTCCTGCACGAGGTAGGTGGCACCGGCGTAGCCCATGAACGGGGTCCCCGTGTGACGCCGCACGATGGCGCCCGGGAAAGAGACCGGGATGTACATGGCCCGACCACCGATCTCCGACAAGTACATGCGTTCGTTGTAGCTTCCGAATAACACCAGTGGGGTCTTTTCGTGCACCGCCTTGCGCACGGCCGCGTTATCCGGCTTGACACCCGCGCTACGCGAGAAGGAGAAGTGACAGGGCATGCCCATCTCGTCTTCCAGGAAATGCCGTATCCCCCGGGCATAGGTTTCAGTTGCCACGATGCCGAAGCTGGCCGTACCGAAGAAGTCCTGCGTCACCGACCGCCACAGATCCCACACAGGCTTGATGGTGGTGTGCTTTTCCTTCTCGATGAATGGCTCCGGATCCAGATCCAGCAACTCGCCCAGCTTGTGCAGAAACTTTGTGGTGCTGTGCAGGCCCACGGGTGCCTGCAGATAGGGACGCTCCAGGGTCTCGCAAAGCTGGCGCCCGAATTCCCGGTACAGACAGACATTCACTTCGGCGTCCGCGAGCCGCGGCACTTCTGCCAGGTGGCTACCCAGGGGGAACACCATGTTCACCTCGGCGCCAATCCCTTCGATCAGGCGACGAATCTCAGCCAGATCCGATGGCATGTTGAAGTTGCCATAGCTGGGGCCGATGATATTGACCTTGGGCTTTTCGCCCGCCTTGCGCGCCTTCAACTCAGGGACCTTTTTCAATCCGTACTGGGTCCAGAGCCAGTTCAAGGCACGGTCGGAGCACTGCCACTGATCTTCATCGATGGTGCGAGGCAGGAAACGCTGGATGTTCGTTCCTTCCGGCGTGACACCCCCACCAATCATCTCTGCAATCGATCCTGTCACCACCACTGCCGGCAACTCGGGATCAAGCGTGCTGTGGGCCCGCTTCATGGCCTCTTCAGTTCCGCTCTGACCCAGCTCTTCTTCGCCCAGACCGGTCACCGCAATGGGCAACTCATGGGGCGGCAGGGCATCGGTGTAATGAAGCACCGAGGTGACGGGCAGATTCTCGCAGCCTACGGGACCATCAATGATGACCTGCAGGCCCTTGATGGCACTGAACACATAGACTGCGCCCCAGTAACCACCCGCGCGATCCAGATCCTGTACCAGCATCAGACTGCCCCCCCTTTTCTGGAGGCCTTGCGCTGTCTGGCCAAACGGTCACGGTATTCAGCCTCATCCTGCGGTACGTGATCCCAGACACCTGCATTGGCACCCTTGCCCACATCACCGAAGAAGGCCTTCATCCGATCGAAACGCGCCTGGTTGCCCAGCGCTGAATTGATCACCTGGGCCAGGGAGCCGGCGCCGGCAGGTCCCATCAAGGGACGAGCTGAAATCAGGTTGGTGAAGTACAGGGCAGGAATCGCGCGCTCCTTGGCGTGCTGCACCACCGGTGTTGTACCGATAGCCAGATCCGGACCAAATTCCTCAATGGCGGCAATATCCTGCTCCAGAGTGGCGCGATACTGAACACGCACACCCTTGGCCTCCAGCCACTCCCGATCCGATGCGGACCAGGGCGTTTTGGGGCAGGCCGTGCCCACATAAGGGACATCCGCGCCGCTTTCGATCAGCAGACGGGCCACGAGGAGTTCCGAACCCTCGTAACCGGAAACCGTGATCCGGCCCTTGATGGGCGCACTGCTCAAGGCACCCTTGATCGCTGGCAGGAAGCGGTTCTTGGCCGCGTCCGCCGCGGCCTGCTTCACACCGCACGCCTGACCAATGGCGTCCAGCCATGCCGCTGTCCCGTCGTACCCCACCGGGGCAGAGCCAACCACCTCACGGCCCGCAGCATTCAGTTCGCGAACGGACTCGGTATAAAACGGGTGAATGGCAGCGCCCACAGCGCAATCGAGAGCTGCATAGAGCTCGCGCCACTCGCGGGTCGGCACCACCGGCCCGGTCGCCAGACCCAAAGGCTCGAGCATGGCGCCCAAACCCATGGGATCGGCCGGGAACATTTCACCCAGCAGCGTCACGGTGGGTTTGTCCTTGCGGCCCTCGCGCGGAGCCTGCACCGGGCCCTGTTCTGCCTCGCCCCGGGCATAGCGCAACATGGTGCCCGCCAAAAGATCCTTCGCCTCGGCATGGGTGCCGACCCCAAAGCCCGGAACATCCAGTCCGATGATGCGAACTCCATTGATCTCCTTGGGCAGCAGCCGGAGCGGCACACCGGAAGCTGAGGGCACACACAGATTGATGATCACCACAGCATCGTTTACTGCGGGGTCGGCCAACTGGTGCACGGCCTCGCGGATATCCTCGAACAGCTTGCCGGTGACCAGGGTTTCGGAGTCGAAGGGGACGTAATTGACGGTGCGACGCGCACCATAGAAATGCGACGTAAAGCTCAGCCCATAGACACAACACGCGGAGCCGGAAAGCACTGTGGCGGTGCGACGCATGCGCAGACCCACACGCAGGGATCCGAACGCCGGGCACATGCTCTGAGGCTGATCATGAGGGCCCTTGGCCGACTTACCCGAGTGTGAACCTTGGGCACTTTGCGCGGTCTCTACAGTCACGGGGATGGTTTCAACCGATGTTCTCTCCGAGGCGTTGTAAACACCGGAAGCAGATACACCCTCTCCCGCGCCGGAGGCGGTCTCAGCGAGACTGGCGTCGCCCGGGTGACCGCGATGTCCTTCAGACATCGTCATAGATCACCTCGAGGGATGGCTTCTTGACGATGGTGCCACCATGCATGTCTTCCTGGGTGGCCGGTTCGAGCACCACATCACGACCAACCTCTTCGCTGGTGAACAGACCCAGAAGCTCGTCCTGGCTCAGCGGATGAGGCTGCCTGGGTGGCGCTTCGGCCACCTGCGTGGCCAGTTCGGCGAACAGCGGACCCCATTCCCCATCGGGATGGGCCACGATCTGGTAGTTGGCGCTCTTGCGGCGGATGTCTTCATTGGCTGGGATTGCCGCGAGAATCGGGATGTCGGCTGCCTTGGCGAAGGCCTGAGCCTCGCCGGTACCGTCATCCTTGTTGATCACGATGCCTGCAACCCCCACGTTGCCACCCAAACGGCGGAAGTATTCCACTGCCGAGCAGACGTTATTCACCACATACAGGGACTGCAGGTCATTGGAGCCGACCACGATGACCTTCTGACACAGGTCACGGGCAATGGGCAGGCCAAAGCCGCCACAGACTACATCACCCAGGAAGTCCAGAAGAACGTAGTCGAAACCCCACTCATGGAAACCCAGCTTCTCGAGGATCTCGAAGCCGTGGATAATGCCACGCCCCCCGCAGCCGCGCCCTACTTCGGGCCCGCCCAGTTCCATCGCAAACACGCCACCCCGCTTGAAGCAGACGTCACCGATCTCCACCTGCTCGCCCGCCTGTTTCTTGCGGGCCGCGGTATCAATGATGGTCGGGCAGGCACGCCCACCGAACAACAGAGAGGTGGTATCGCTCTTGGGGTCGCAACCGATGAGCAGCACGCGCTTGCCCTGCTGCGCCATCATGTAGGAAAGATTGGAGAGGGTGAAGCTCTTGCCAATCCCGCCCTTACCGTAGATGGCGATAATCTGGGTTTCTTTGGCGGAAGAGCTCTGCACGCTAACGTCCCCTTCGGGCTGACTGGAGTCCATGCCGGCCCCGGAACGGAGCTGGCCACGGAGGCTTTCAAGTGATACGGAGGATTGGCCGTCTGCCTTCTTCACTGGCCACTCCTCCAGTCGAGGATCATCTTCAGACACTGGGGGTCACCAAAGGCGATGCGGTAAGCCTCATTTGCCTGGGCCGCCTGATACCGATGGGTAATCAAGCCTTTCAAGGATAACCCACCCGACTCAATGAGCTTCTTGACCTCAATCAGATCCGATGCATGCCACTCAGCCGCACATCGGATCCTGGCCTCGCGCATGAAGGCAGGGGGGAACTCGAAACTCAGCGGCTGGCTGTAGAAGCCAGCCAGGATGACTTCCCCACCGCGCGCCAGGCGAGCGACCAGGGTATCCAGGATCTTTGAATCACCACTGACATCCACGATACAGCGATAATCCCGGCGCTCATCTTTATCCGGGTGGACCACCGTGTAGCCCTCGGCACCGAGGGCCCGTTCGGCATCCAGTTCCCAGACCACCGGTTGCCCACCGGCCGCCACGACGACGCGGGCCAGCAAGCGACCCAGCACACCGTGACCAACGATCAGTTCAGGCAGGGCGGCCTTGTCCAGCCCATCCACCGGCTTACCCTGAAAGATGGCGTGATAGGCCGTGGCCGCCAGCGCCAGGAGGACACCTTCCTCACCCAGATCATCCGGCAGCGGCACCACCTTTGCGCCCGGCACCACCACGCGGGAGGCGGCACCGCCGAAAAGACCGCGAACCTCGCCATAACAGGCTGCGCCCGGCACAAAGACCTCTTCACCCACCTGCCGACCCGACTCAGGACCGGCAGCAGCGATGCGCCCCACCGATTCGTAACCGGGCACCAGGGGATAGCCCATGCCGGGAAAGCTGGGCATGCGTCCGGTCCACAGCAGGCGCTCCGTGCCGGTACTGATACCACTGAAGGCAATATCAACGACCACGTCAGCATCGCCTGGAACGGACAGGTCCAGCTCACTGATCACAAGATGCTCAGGCTTTTCGATGACGACGGCTGTCGCTTTCATGGCAATTTGACCCGGGGCGTTCTTGCCCCTACGAGATATGCGTGTAAGTCTAGCGTGACCCTAGAGGTTGTCAACCCAAACTAACACGCACCCGAGGTCACGGCTGGGCCAACATGACACGGGTCAATAAGGGGTTTCTGGTATTCAGCAAGCGCACCCGGCTAAACCCTGATTCTCTTAGCAAAATTTCGATTTCGACAGGGGTTCTGGGCCGCCCGCGCCCCATGGCGAAGAGGTAAATGCCAAAATAGGCGTCGCCTATGGGTTCGGCACCCCGGGTGCCGGACATGGGTTCTGCCAACAGCAAGGCACCGTCCTCAGGCAAGGCTTCGCGGACGGCGCGAAGCAGGCCCAGAATATGGTCGTCATTGTGATCATGAACGACACGCACCAGGGAGATGAGATCCGCGCCCCTGGGCAACTCATCCTGGAAGAAGTCCCCGCCCATGGCAGTGGCTCGATGGGCCAACCCCTGAGCCTGGAAATTTGCCCGAGCCTGCTCCGCCACCGCCGGCAGGTCGTAGAGCACAAGCTCGATGTCCGGGGCGCGCCGGGCTACCGCAGACAGAAACGTGGCATTGCCACCCCCCAGATCCATCAGCCGCTTGTAGCCCTTGGGATTGAAGGCATCAAGGATCTCTTCCGCCACCAATTGCTGAGAGATCGACATGAGTCGGGTGTAGGGCGTGATCTGCTCACCCGCCAGCGTCGTTGGCGGACCATCTCCCGCGTAGGCCCAGTAACCCCCAAGACGGGTCTGCGGGTAATGCCCGCGCAGCAGGCCCACCGGATCCACCAGGTCTTCGTAGAGCATGGCGTGGTGATCCACCATGGCAGCGATACCGGGATTGGCCATCATGGCGGCCCCCTGCGCGCCCAGCCCGTAACAGCCACGACCGTAATATTCGGTCAGCTTGAGCGAAGCCGCCGCCTTGAGCAGCAGCAGGCAGTTTTCCTCAGGCAGATCCAGATATCGGGCCAACTCCGGTACGGTTTGCGGGCCCTGAGCATGCAGATGTTCCAGCAGTTTGAGCCGCACGCAGGTGTAGAGCACCTGCGAATAGACGAAGCCCGCGACCACATCGAACAAGTGGCGGGCACGCCGACGGGCAATGGGCCGGGTGAGAGGGAATGCAGCCGCCCAGCGCTGGAAGGCAGGGTTGGAGAGGATGCGATTACGCAGCGACAGGAAGCCGCCTCGCCACAGGGCTCCGGATGACGAGCCTGTCGCCATCCGCTTCCAGTATCTTGTCATGGGAGAGTTGCCTGGGTTCAGGCGGCCTGCTGGGCCAGCTCTTTGGGCAGGAACTTGGCGGCCTGCTTCATGAGGAGCACACGCAACTCGGCCTCACCCGGGCAGGTCGGGATGGAACCCATGGCTTCTTCCAGCAAACGCTTGAGGCGTTCGGTCGCGCCCTTGACGCCCAGTTGGCGAACCGCATTCGGCCGATCCAGGGCCTCGTCCTGACCCACCGGCTTGCCCAGTTCCTCGGGATTGGACACCGCGTCGCGCAGATCATCCGCCACCTGGAAGGCTTCTCCGAGTTTCTCGCCCAGGGCACGCCAGGGAGCGGGGTCATGACCCGCCGCCGCAGCCCCTACCATGGTGGCCGCCGCAAACAGGGCGCCTGTCTTGGCACGCTGGTACTCGGCCAGATCCACCTTGGGCTCGCACTCCCAGGCCTGACCGGCGATGATGCCCGAGGGCACGCTCACGCCCTGCCCCACCGTCAGCAGCAGGGGTGCAAGCCGTTCCGGTGACTTGGCCGTACCCCGGGCCAGCACTTCCATGGCCAGGACAATCAGGGCGTCTCCACCCAGCACCGCCAGGCGCTCCCCATAAGCAGCGTGAACCGAGGGCTTGCCGCGACGCATGTCGGCGCTGTCGAAACAGGGCAGATCATCGTGGACCAGAGAGGCACAGTGCATCAGCTCGATGGAGGCCAGGGCGGCATCGGTGACTTCCGGGGCATCATCACCGCAGGCCTGGGCAACGGCCAGCACCAATTGGGGGCGGATCCGGGCACCGCCCGGGAAGACTGCGTAGCGAATCGCTTCAAGCAATAAGGGCGGCCCGGCCGGCGACTCGCCATCAGCCAGAGCCTGTTCAAGTGCCTGCTCGATTCGCGTCGTGGCTTCCATGGTATGCCTCCGCCCCGTAGTGTAAGGTTAGGTTGTCATTGGTACGTTTCGCTCAGCATAGACACAAGCCAGGGCCGAGTCAAAGGCGTTGGCCGAACGACAAGGAATCACATGGGCACACCCAATATCGCCATCATTGGGGCGGGCATCGCAGGCCTCTCCGCCGCCCTGGAACTGGCTCACGCCGGCATGAATGTGACGGTTCTCGAGCAGGCCGCCCGCCCCGGCGGCAAAATCCGGGAAGTGGGTGTCGGCGACGCCCGAATCGATGCGGGACCCACCGTGTTCACCATGCGCTGGGTGTTCGAGGAACTGTTCGATTCGGTTGACACTTCCCTGACCGATCATCTGAATCTGCAACCCATGTCAATCCTGGCTCGCCACGCCTGGAGCGAGGATGAGCGCTTTGACCTGCACGCGGATCATGATGCCTCGGTGGATGCGGTGGGCCGCTTCGCAGGCGCCGCTGAAGCCAGGCGATTTCAGGAGTTCTGCGAGCGGGCACGACGCACCTACCAGGCCCTGGAAGGCCCCTTCATCCGCGATACCCGTCCCACACCACTGAGCCTGGTGGGGCGCGCCGGTATCCGGGGCCTGGGCGGACTCATGCGGATTTCGCCCTACGACACCCTATGGAGCGCCCTGGGCCGGCATTTCCAGGACCCCCGGCTACGGCAACTGTTCGGGCGCTATTCCACTTACTGCGGCTCATCCCCCTTCCTGGCGCCGGCCACCCTGATGCTGGTGGCCCATGTGGAGCAGGAAGGAGTATGGATGGTGGAAGGCGGCATGGCCCGCATTCCCGAGGCCCTCGCCTCCCTCGCCCAGGAACGTGGTGCCACGGTGCGCTATCGCACCCGTGTGGAGTCCATCGAAACCCGCGGCGGCCGAGTGACCGGGGTGCGTCTGAGCGACGGCGACACCCTTAACGCCGATGCGGTCATCTCCAACACGGACATCTCGGCCCTGAGCCAGGGCCTTTTGGGCACGGAGGCCTGTCGTGCCGTGGCGCCGGTGGCCCGCGAAGGGCGCTCCCTGTCGGCCATGACCTGGAACCTGGTGGCACCCACTGACGGATTCCCTCTGCTACGCCATAATGTGTTTTTCTGCCGTGATTACCCAGCCGAATTTGACCATATCTTCAAGCAAGGGCGAGTGCCGGCTGAACCCACGGTGTACATCTGCGCTCAGGACCGTGGCGATCGGGACGGCAACGGGGTATCCGGTCCCGAACGCATGCTGTGCCTGATCAATGCCCCGCCCATCGGCGACCGCCATACCTTCGATGAACAGGAGATCGCTCAATGTCAGGACAATGCCTTCCGGGTGCTGGAACGCTGTGGATTGCAGGTGAAAACGGGTCCGGACCAACCCGTGGTCACCACGCCGACCCAGTTCGAGGGATTGTTTCCGGGAACGGGCGGGGGCCTCTACGGCCAGGCCACGCATGGATGGAGGGCCACGTTCAATCGTCCGGGGGCCCGCAGCCGGATACCGGGGCTGTACCTGACCGGGGGGAGCGTGCATCCGGGCGCGGGCGTGCCGATGGCGAGCCTCTCGGGACGTCTGGCAGCATCGGCCCTGCGTCAGGACCTGACTTCACGGAGACGGTAACCCCCGGAGGTTATCTGTGGTGGTACCTGGACGCCCTGAGCGATGACGGCCGCTACGGGATCACCCTGATCGGCTTCGTGGGCAGTGTCTTCTCCCCCTACTACGCCTGGGCCCGCCGCCGCGGCAATCCCGATCCGAATCACCACTGCGCCATCAATGTCGCCCTGTACGGTGACGTGAAGCGCTGGGCCATGACGGAACGGGGCCGGGGCGATCTGGCGCGGGACAGCCACAACCTGATCATCGGCCCCAGCGCCATGTCCTGGGATGGCAAGGCACTCACCGTGACCATCGATGAGACCACCGCACCCATCCCCTCCAGACTGCGAGGACAGGTGCGTCTGACACCCCACTGCCTCACCGGATACAGCTTCGCCCTGGACGGCAAGGGCCTGCACCAGTGGCGCCCTATCGCGCCCTCGGCGCGGGTGGAAGTGGATCTGGAGCAACCCGGCCTGCAATGGGAGGGACGCGGCTACCTGGACAGCAACCGGGGTGAGGAGCCCGTGGAGAAAGGTTTCCGCTACTGGGACTGGTCACGGGCCGTGATGGAAGATCAGGAGACCGTGGTGCTCTACGAGGCGGACCGCCGGGACGGTGGTCACAGCCTGCTTTCACTGCGCTTCGATGCAGACGGAAAGGCGCGGGAGGTGGAAGCACCGCCAGCGCACGGCCTCCCCACGGCACGCATCTGGCGCGCCCCCAGGGCCACCCGCGCCGACGCCGGCAGCGCAACCATCCGGCACACCCTGGAAGACACCCCGTTCTACGCGCGCTCCCTGGTGGATGCCCGCATCCACGGGGAGAAGGCCGTGGCTTTCCACGAGAGCCTCTCGCTGAATCGCTTCGAGAGTCCGGTGGTGCAGCTGATGCTGCCCTTCAGGATGCCCCGCCGGGCCCGGGGCTAGCCCAGGGCCACGTCCCCGCGATCCCGATTGCGGGCCAGCGCGCTGGTCTTGCGTGCCATGCGCATGGAACGATCCCGCTCCTCCAGACGGTGGAACAGGTTGTGCAGCCACATCAGGCGGTGCTCCACCCGTCCCATGGCCATGGCCGTGGGACGGATACTCTCGCGACCAAAGGGATGCTCGCGCACCGCGTCCACCAGAAAACGATTGGCCTCCAGCGGCTCTTCCACGAGGATACGGTTCATCACCGTCAGTTGTTTGTCGCTGAAGCGACGGAACATTTGGGTCAAGGCCCAGATCTTCCGGGATGGCGACACCACAGCGCGCTGATTGATGGAGTCCAGGCCATTGCGTTCCACTTCCCGGCCGATCTCGGAATACAGCGCCATCGCCGCCTGAATCCCCGGCCGGCATGAGGGCGGCAGGGTCTGAACGCCCACAGCGCCACGCTCATACAGCCTGTCAGCCGCCTCCAGCAGACGCTGGACCACCTGCCCTATTTCCGGGGTGAATTTCGGATCGGCCAGGAAGGCCTCGACATCAATGCGGTGTTCCTCCATCCAGTTCAGCGGCAAGTAAATGCGACCATTCCGGGCGTCCTCGCCCACGTCGCGGGCGATGTTGGTCAATTGCATGGCCACGCCCATGTCGCAGGCCCGTGCCAGGGCATCGGGGGAGCGTACTCCCATGACCAGGGTCATCATGGCGCCCACCGTGCCCGCCACCCGGGCCCCATAGGCTTCCAGCGACGCCAGGTCGGGGTAGGTACGCCCGCCCGTATCCCACTCAAAGCCTTCCAGCAGGGCCTGGGGGAGCGCCTTGGGGATGGAGAAACGCTGTACCACCCGGGCAAAGGCCCGATCCGCGGAGAAATCGCGGGGCTTTCCCTCGTAGATGCGATCCAGGCGATCCTGCATGCGCTCCAGGCCATCCCCTCGGCCATCGTCCAGATCAATGGCATCATCAGCGAGCCGGCAGAAGGCATACATGGCCGTGGCAGGCTCGCGGATCTGTCGGGGCAGGAACAGGGAGGCCGCATAGAAGGACCGGGAGCCGTCACACAACAGGGATCGGCAGGCCGCCATGTCTGCAGCCCGGGTGGGCCGCTTGGTCTTGGGGGTTGCTTGCATCATCGGGCACCTTTCACTTGGGCTGCATCCGGAACCACGCTATCCAGTACTCGCGCCGAGGAGATCACACCCGGCAAACCGGCGCCGGGATGTGTTCCCGCGCCCACCAGGTAGAGCCCCTTCACGTCCTCGCTCTTGTTGTGGGGCCGGAATCCTGCACTTTGCAGCATGATCGGCTCCAGACCGAAGGCGGCTCCGTGGAAGGAGTTCAGGTCGTCCTGGAAGTACTGGGGGGTGATCATGTGGGAACTGATCACCTGCTGCTCCAGATCGGGCAGTATGCTGGAAGAGAGGAATTCGGAGATCTTGCGCCGATAGGGCTCGGCCTTTTCGGCCCAGTCCACACCGCTTTGCATGTGCGGGACCGGAGAGAGGACATAGAAGGTGTCGCATCCCTCCGGCGCCAGGGAGGGATCGGTCTTGGTGGGCCGATGAAGATACAGGCTGAAGTCTTCTGCAAGGATCTTGCGCTGGAAGATGTCCTCGATGAGTTCCTTGTAGCGCGGCCCGAGGATGATGGAATGATGCGGTACATCTTCATAGCGCTTTTTCGTGCCGAAATACCATACGAAAAGGCTCATGGAGTAACGGGCCCGCTCAATGCGGTTGTTGGTCCAGCGCTGGCGGGCCGGCGGTGGCACCAGGCTCCGATAGGTGAAGGCGGAATCGGCATTGGAGACGACGATGTCGGCGGCTATGGATTCACCCGATTTCATGCGCACCCCGGTCACCCGCCCGGACTGCACATTGATGTTGGCCACCTCCTGGCCGCAGCGCACTTCGTTGCCCTGCCCCCGGATGAGATCCACCAGCCCTTCCACCAGGCGGCCCGTGCCGCCCATGGCGAAGTGCACGCCGTAGCGTCGCTCCAGGTAGGAGATCAGGCAGTAGACGGAGGTGGTGCGGAAGGGATTACCCCCCACCAGCAGAGGGTGGAAGCTCAGCACCTCGCGGAGCCGGGGGTTCTTGACGTATTTGGCCACCATCCCGTACACGCTGCGATAACTCTGCAGCTTCACCAGGTCCGGAACCACCTTGACCATGTCCAGCATGGAATTGAAGGGGACATGAGCCAGATCCTCGAAGCCCACCTTGTAGTTGGCCTCGCTGGCCTTCATGTAGGCGTCGTAACCCTCCAGGTCATCGGGAGCGAAGCGTTTGACCTCCTCGCGCACCTTTTCCACGTCGGCCCAGTAGTTGAAGACCTCGCCATCATGAAAACGGATCTGGTAGAAGGGGTCCATGGGGCGCAGGTCAATGTCGTCCTCCATGCGCCGACCGCAGAGTTGCCAGAGCTCCTCCAGCACAAAGGGGGCGGTGACGATGGTCGGCCCGGCATCGAACGTGAAGCCGTCCTGACGAAACACATAGGCGCGCCCACCGGGGGCATCCAGCTTTTCAAGTACGGTCACCCGATAGCCGCGGGCACCGAGCCGGACGGCTGCCGCCAGACCTCCAAAACCGCTGCCAATCACCACGGCATGCGGGCGGGCATCATCAACAGAAGGGGACGAGGTGGCAGGCTCGGCAACTGTGGTCACGGGCAACCCTATGAAGTGTAAGTCTTGGTTGGCAGTCTAGCAGGGGTCCCCACCCCTGACCAGACAGGATGCAGGCGTAAAATCCCCGAGTAATTGACTTCGATTACACAAGACGAATCAAGACACCCCGACCGGGTCACTGACGCCGTGACGCCCCACTTGCTGCGCCAGCAGCGAGGGTCGCTCCTCATGAGCCAGATGTCCCAGCCCTGGCAGCCGCAACAGGCTCGATCCGAGCACACGGGTCTGCACACGCAAGGCCTCGGAGAGGGGCACCATGCGATCCCGGTCACCGACAATCTGTGCCAGCTCGACCGGCAATTGCGGCAGGTCCTCCGCCAGGGGTTGCAGATCCCAGTGATTCATCATCTTCAGCACTCCCGACACATGTCCCGGGTGGCGGATCAGGCGTCCGTAAAACTCGGTGCCTCGCGGGTCCACCGTGGAACCGGTACTGCGTAGCAAATCCTCAACCGCGCGCCGATCCGTGGCACGCCAGGCCACCATCTGGGGCAGCATCGGCATCATGGACAGCAGTCGTGCAACGTTGGAAAACATCAAGGTGACGGCCCCTGGGAAAGGCAACATCACGCCATTGAGACTGACCAGGGTGCCCGGCCGGGCCCAGCCGTCGATACACAGGCGCGCGCCCACGGCCGCCCCCGCAGAATGTCCCACAACCAGAGCAGGCCATTCATCCAGTGCCTCCAGCAACCGACCCAGGGCGCAGGCCATGCCGGGCAACGTGAAGGGGGTCGGATCATCATCCAGGGGGCGGGAGAAAGCATGACCAGGCAGGTCCACGGCGATCACGGTGTGATCGCGGGCCAGCAGGGGCATCACATCCCGCCAACTATGGGTGCCGGCACCGGTGCCGTGAATCAAAAGCACGCAGGGTCCCTCGCCCATGCGCTGCACATGCCAGCGCACGCCGCCAGCGGTCACGAAGCGACTGGACTGGCGGTTGGGCCAGTCCCTGCCCTCCCGTTCCCAGTCCGGCCACCGGTTCATTCCGATCATGGTTTGCCCACAGCGATCAACTGCTGGCCGTCTGGACTGCGCTGGACAGGGTCGCCGCATCGGCGTGCGGCAATGGCAGGTATTGCGCCTGCATCGCCATGGCCAGTTCCTGGGCACTGCGCTGGGGCCTTGGTGAGGTATCCACCAGGATGATCTTGAATTGCTCCGCCGCCAACTCCTTGGCCGCCCCCAGGGCATCCTCCGTCGCCTTGGTGCGCCCCTGACTGCCGTCGCGGGCGATATTGGCCCGACCGTCGGTCAGGAACACAGCCACGGGGGTTTCACCTCGCCGCTTGACCGACTCGGCCAGTTCCCGCACCGCATCGATGGCAGACGCCAGTGGCGTGCCTCCACCGCCAGGCAGGCCCGCCAGGCTGCGCTTGGCACGCACCAGCGAACGCGTGGGCGGCAGGAGCAGATCAGCCTCCGTGCCCCTGAAGGCAATCAGGCCCACCCGGTCACGACGGATATAGCAGTCCGCCAGCAGCAATTCCACGGCACCCTTGGCCTCGGCGAGTCGGTGCAGCGCGGCAGAACCCGAAGCGTCCACCGCAAAGATGGTGGTGGTCTCGGTGCGCTGCTTGAAACGGGTGATGCGGAAATCATCCCGGCGTACATGCACCCGCAGGCTCTTGGTAGAACTGCCATCGGCCAGGGCCTGTGCCCGCCGCAGCGGCTGCCAGGGGGCAGCGGCACGCAGGGTTTCAATCACATTCAATCGGGCGCCGGCCCGCAATTCCCCGCGGCGGGTGCCGATGGGACGACCACGGCGGTTACCCTGCTGCAGTGCACCGGCCTTGCCGGCGGCAGAAGAGCGGGAGCGGGCGCCCAGCCCGGCTTGCAACTGTGCCAGCAAGCCCGCCGGCAGTGAGGCCTTGGCGGCCTCCAGCACCCGATCTTCCAGTGGCTTGTCCAGTTCTGCCGGGTCCTGATCTTCCTGATCCTCCTGGTTCTGCTCCTCCTCCGGTGGCTCCTCCGGCGGTGGCGGCTCCTGCTCCTCGGGCATGTCGTCCTCGGATGGGGGCAACATGGTGGCACGAGGGGCCAGCACCAGGCGCGCGGCCAGGGCTGCATCCTCTTCCGATACCTGATCCCGACCATCCAGTGCCGCAGCCGCGCGGGCTGCGCGCAGGGCCAGGAACGGCACCCGCAGGGAGGCGATACCCAGGGCCCGGGCCGTGCCACACAAGGCCTCCAGAATCTTGTCGCTCACCTCCACATTGGGCAGGAATTCCCGGGCCCGGCCAACATCTTCGCTGGTCCACAGGGGCTCGTCCATGTCGCGCACGGCAATGGGGATCAGGTCCATGTGGAAGGCCAGCCGGTCCATCAGGACATCGGGCACCTGCTCTTCCTCGGACATGCCCTCATCCAGGGCCACCACCCCGAACCGGGTGGGCACGCGCATTCCCAGCCCATCCCGTTCCAGGACCACCTCGTGGGCATCCATCACTGCCGCCACCCGGCCGGCCGTGGACGAGGTCAGCCGCTCCGCCATGGCCATGACGGCCACTCCGCCATCACATTCAGCGAGCAGACCTCGTTCAGCAATGGGTTTTCCCGCCTTGAGCGTGGCGGCCAGATCCAGCCCGCCCAGCAGGCGACCATCGGCGATATGCAGGGGCAGGCGCCGCATGGGTGCCTTGTCGGGCAACAACTGTCGCAGTTGTTCCAGCCAGCGGTCACGCACCGGGCCGGCATGGGCACGCACCGCCACGCCGCCGCAACCCGAGGGATCCACGGCAAACAGGCCGCCGGCGATGCTGGCCAATGCCCACGGCGTGAGTTCGGGGGCCATGGTTTCGGTCATGCGCCGAACAGCTCCTCAATGGCACGCCCCACACGCACGGAGGAACCGGCGTCGTCCAGCGGGTTACGGCGCAGGCGATGGCGCAGGGCCGGCGGTGCCACGCGCTTGAGATGCTCATCGGTCACTTCCTTGTCACCCTCGAAGGCCGCCAGGCCGCGAGCGGCACGAATCAGGGTGAGTTCGCCGCGCAGGCCGTCGGTACCCAGGGCCAGGCAAAGCTGGGCAGCCCGCTCCAGGGCGGCATCGGGCACCACCACCTCCGGCAGGAGGTCACGGCCGGCCGTGATTCTTTTACGCAGCTCTGCATCTTCCTTCTCGAAGCGCTTGGTGAAGCCCTCCGGATCCTTTTCAAAGGCATCACGACGCCGCACCACCTCGATTCGGGTAGGCAGATCCTCGGGGGTGCCGATCTCCACGGAGAGCCCGAAGCGATCCAGCAACTGCGGACGCAGTTCGCCCTCTTCCGGGTTACCACTACCGATGAGCACGAACTTGGCGGGATGGCGCACACTCAGGCCCTCACGCTCCACCACGTTCTCACCGGAGGCGGCCACATCCAGCAGCAGGTCCACCAGATGATCTTCCAGCAGGTTGACCTCATCAATGTACAGAAAGCCCCGGTGGGCACGGGCCAGCAGGCCCGGCTCGAAGGCCTTCTCCCCCTGCGTGAGGGCTCGCTCAAGATCCAGGGCACCCACAACACGGTCTTCGGTCACACCCAGCGGCATGTCCACCACCGGCACCGGCACCTGGCGGGTCTTGGGTGGATCCTTGGCCTCGGGCCCATCGCAGACCTTGCACAGGCCTGCCTGCTTGCCGGGGGCGCAACCATAGGGACAGTTGACCACCGCTTCCATGGGCGGCAACAGGGCTGCCAGGGCGCGTACCGTGGTGGATTTGCCGGTACCCCGATCCCCGAACACCAGCACCCCGCCGATACTCGGATCAATGGCGGAGATAAGGATGGCGAGCTTCATCTCGTCCTGCGCGACAATCGCCGAAAACGGAAACGTCAAAGCCATAGTCTGTTTGTTCTGCCTTAGGTAGCGGCCGTGCACGGAAAAATCCATGCCTCTGCCGGTTTTGAGGTGCGATGCGGAGGCGATCTTAACAGACCCTCCCGGCGGTGCGTACCGAGCATGCCCCTGCGCCGCAGCGTAAAGCCGGCTATGTTCCCCCAAACGACGCAAAAAAACAAAGGCAACCCCCGCCGCGCCGCTGGCAAATCCCAGCCAACTTGACGGGGGTCAGGGGCTTCCCTCTCCTATTCCTCCTCCAGGTCGCCCCACCGCAGCCGCAGCCGCATCAAGCCACCTCCGTAAGGGTCGGCTTCACCGGACAAAATCCCATAAGGCAAAAAGCCCAACTCGTAGAAGAACAGGGTGGCCGGTATGTTGCGGGAGGAAATCCGAAGATGCATCTCCCGGGAGCGATGATGCTCGAAGGCCCTTTGGGTCAGATGACGCAGCACCCTGGTGCCCACGCCGCGCCCGCGATAGTCGGGGTGCACGATCAGGTGGCGCAAGAAAGCGTATCCCCCCGGCTGAATCCTGCCCAGACCACCAAAGGCAATCACCCGTCCCCGGTAGACCCCGACGACGGTTTCCGTACAACGGGTGATGCAGTCCTTCAAACCCGCATCATGCAGGGGCCTGGGAGCATCGGGGAAGGCCCAAGCCACTTCCTCAATGCTGCGCGGCAAGCGCCGCAAGGCCGTAATGTCCTCGACCGACGCGGCCCGCAAGTCAAGATATACCGGGTGATACCACATCAGCAGTGCTTCATCTCTTCGTCCAGGAAACCCATTGATCTCTTCGCGCCATTGGCCATGGTAAACTCCAGACCCTTTGAACCATGCCCGGTGGGAGCATGCACGCCGTCAGCCAGAATGTGGAACAGGCCTACCGCGAATGCCTGCGTCAGGCCCATGGCCATTACGAAAACTTCCCGGTGGCCTCGCGCCTGCTTCCAGCCCATCTGCGCAGGCCGGTCGCCGCGATCTACAGTTTTGCTCGCCGCGGAGACGATCTGGCGGACGAAGGTGAGCGCCCTGCCGAAGACCGCCTGCGGGCATTGGATCACCTGGCAAAACAGCTTGATGCCGCCGCCGCGGGTGAGCCGGATGAGGACCCCACCTTCATCGCCCTGGCCCATGCCATCCGGAGCTTCAACCTCCCCGTGGGGCTGTTCCATGACCTGCTTACCGCATTTCGTCAGGATGTGACCACCCGCCGTTACGCCACCTTCGGCGATGTGATCCAGTACTGCCGGTGCTCTGCCAACCCGGTGGGGCGACTGCTCCTGCACCTGAGCGACCAGGCAGACCCCGGGCGCCTGGCCTTGTCCGACGCGGTCTGCACCAGCTTGCAACTCATCAACTTCTACCAGGACCTGGCCCAGGATTATCACGAAATGGGGCGCATCTACATCCCGACGGAGGAAATGCAGGCCTTCGGTGTCACCGAAGCCCATTTCCGCGATCGGATCACGGACGCCCCCTTCCGACAGCTCATGAGCAAACAGTTTCAGCGCGCAGATCAACTACTGCGCAGCGGCGCGCCCCTGGGGGCGATGCTGCCCGGTCGCGTGGGGCTGGAGATCCGCTTGATCATCGTGGCCGGCGCCCGCGTGGTCTGGCATCTCAAGCGCCAGCAGGAGGACCTGTTCTCCCGTCCACGCCTGGGCAGCCGGGATTACCTGGTCATCCTCCGGGACGGACTGCTGCCCGGGCGCCTGCCCGTATGACAGGTATGGTAGTTTACGCATTCACCGCCCAAGCGAACCAGATCCATGACTCCCGATCAGTATTGCCAGGAAAAGGCCGCCGCTAGCGGATCCAGCTTCTATTACAGCTTTATGTTCCTGCCGCCGGAACGCCGCCGGGCCATCACCGCCCTCTACGCCTTCTGCCGCGAGGTGGATGACGTGGTGGACGAATGTACGGATCCGGCCGTGGCCCGGGCCAAGCTGGACTGGTGGCGAGGCCAGATATCGGAAACTTTCGGCGGCCAGCCGACCCATCCGGTGTGCCAGGCCCTGCAACCATGCATTGAACGCTTCAACCTCCCGGAGGAGCACTTCCGGGAGATCATTGACGGCATGCAGATGGACCTGGAATTCGACGCCTACCCCACCTTCACCGAACTGTCACTTTATTGCTACCGCGTCGCCTCGGTGGTGGGGCTCATGTCTGCCGAGATCTTCGGCTACGAGGACCGCAAGACCGCCCGCTATGCCCACGATCTGGGCATGGCCTTCCAGCTGACCAACATCCTGCGTGATGTACTGGAGGATGCCCGCCGCGGCCGCATCTACATCCCGCTGGACGAACTGGAGCGCTTTGGGGTTCAGCCCGCGGACCTGCAACGCCCCCAGACCTCGGAGCGGCTGCGCAGCCTGTTTGCCTTCCAGGCCGACCGGGCACGTGACTATTACCGGCGCGCCTTCGAGCACCTGCCCGAGACCGACCGTCATGCCCAGCGCAGCGGCATCATCATGGCCGCCATCTACCGCACCCTGCTGGACGAGATCGCCGCCGATGGTTACCGGGTACTGGAACAGCGTGTCCGGCTCACGCCCGTGCGCAAGCTCTGGATTGCCTGGCGGACCGCGCGGCGCGAAAAACGTCTTCACCGCAAGGCCATGAAAGGATGACGCAGCACGACATCTGCATCGTCGGTGGCGGCTGGGCCGGGCTCTCCGCTGCCGTGCGCCTTGCCGAGGCGGGGCACCAGGTCACGGTACTGGAGGCCGCCCGACACCTGGGTGGACGCGCGCGTCGCGTGGATGTGGACGGCATGCCCCTGGACAATGGCCAGCATTTGCTGCTGGGAGCCTACGAGCACACCCTCCGGCTGATGAAGACGCTGGGTATGGAAGAGTCCTGTGCATTTGTGCGCCTGCCTCTGGACCTGAACATGCGCGAGGCCGGCTCCCCGGGAATCGGCCTGGCCAGTTTCTATCTGCCCGCACCCCTGCACCTTCTGGCCGGCCTGCTCAGCGCCCGTGGCATGCAGGGGCGTGACCGGCTGCGCGCCCTCCCCGGCCTGGCCCGACTGATGCGCTGGCAGCAAGCCGAGGACATCTCGGTCAGCCGCCTGCTGCACGAACACGGACAACCGGAGGTCCTGGTACGCGGCCTTTGGGAACCCCTCTGCCTGGCCACCCTTAACACCCCGCCCACGGAGGCCTCGGCCCGGCTGTTCTGCGCGGTGCTGCGCGGCGCGTTCTCGGGTCACCGCAGTCATGCGGACCTGCTGATCCCGAGAGTGAGCCTGGGGGATTGCCTGCCGGAGCCGGCCCGCCAGTGGATCGAGGAACATGGTGGAACAGTCCGTACGGGCGCGCATGTGCGTGGCATCGCCGCAACGAACACGGGTTTCACTCTGACCCTGCGTGATGGCCAGACGCTGGACGCCCGACAGGTGATCCTGGCCACAGCGCACCCTGCCGCCGTCCGCCTGCTCAAGCCCCTGTCTGGCCTGACGGACATGACCCAGGGTCTCGAGGGCCTGGGCACCGAACCCATCTGCACGGTTTACCTGCAGTATCCCGAATCGGTGCGCCTGCAGACGCCGTTTTTCGGCATGCTGGGCACCACTGGCCAATGGACCTTCGACCGCCGCATCACGGGCCAGCCCGGGCTGATGGCCGTGGTCATCTCGGCTTCGGGGCCGCACATGCGAATGGACAACCAGGAACTGGCGGCCCAGGTGCGGGCAGAACTGCACATGCTGTTCCCGGACTGGCCTTTCCCAGAGAAAAGCTGGGTGATCCGTGAAAAGCAGGCCACGTTTCGCGCCAGCGTGGACTGCGACCGACTGCGGCCGGGCAACGCCACGCCACAACCGGGCCTGTGGCTGGCCGGTGACTATACCGATACCGGCCTGCCCGCAACACTCGAGGGGGCCGTGATCAGTGGTTTACAATGCGCCCAGGCCATCCTTCAACAGACCCCAGCCACAACGGAAGCGCAATGATCCCGCAACAACTCCTGCACTACACCCCCGCACCCGACCTGTTCAAGGACCGGGTGATCCTGGTCACCGGCGCCACCGGGGGTATCGGTCGTGCCCTGTCCCTGGCACTGGCCAAACATGGTGCCACCGTGGTGCTGCTGGACAAGGTGATCAAGACCCTGGAAAAGGTGTATGACGAGATCGAGGCCGAGGGCGGGCCGCAGCCAGGCATTTACCCCATGAACCTGGAGGGTGCCACCGCCAAGGACTACCAGGACCTGGCCGAGAACCTGGGGAACGAGTTCGGGCGACTCGACGGCCTGGTGCACAACGCCGGCTGGGTGGGCGCCCTCACCCCAGTGAAGCTGTATGATCTGGAAATGTGGGCCCGCGTCATCACGGTGAACCTGCACGCCACCTTCCTGCTGACCCAGGCCACGCTCCCACTGCTGGAAAAGGCAGCAGACCCGGCCATTGTCTTTTCCACTCAGGACTGCCAACGCGCCTACTGGGGCGCCTTCGGCGTGGCCAAGGCGGGCCAGCGCGGATTACTGGACATCCTGGCAGCCGAGTACCAGGGCGCCCGACGCATCCGGGTGAACGGCGTGGATACCGGCCCGGTGCAGAGCCAGTTGCGGGCCGATCATTACCCCGGAGAGGATCCCACTCAACACCCTGAACCGGCAGAGGTGATCGGACCCTATCTCTATCTCCTGGGTCCGGATGCAGGGGAGACGACCGGGCAGAATCTCAAGCTGGCCTGACAGGGGATGCGCCGGGATCTCCGGTCACTCATGCCCACGCCTTCCGGCGGCCCGGAGGCAAGAGGCAGCCGGGACAAGACAGCGATCCGGGCTTGTCCTAAACTCCCTGTAAAGATCCCGCCCTGACGCAAGATCCTGGCGGCATCGCTCTTCGTAATGCGTATCGGAACAGGATTCGAAGATATGGAACGCGATCGCGGGCGGGTGACATGCCGCGAATGAGAAGGGCCGCACAGGCTTTGGTTCTTTGTCTGCTTGTTTGCCTGCCCGCCCACATGGCCGCGGGCGCCCCTTCCGAGTACCAGCTCAAGGCCGCCTTTCTATATAACTTTGCTCTGTTCACCGAGTGGCCGGAACACGTAGGTGATACCCTGAACCTGTGTGTGTACGGCAGTGACCCGTTCGGCGCCGACCTCCTCAAGCTTGAGGAGCGATCGGTGGGTACCCGCCGACTGAGCGTCCATTTGACACCCACCCTGAACGAGTTAAGCAACTGCGAGTTGGTCTTCATCAGCCGCTCCGCCATCGGTCAGCTGCCGCAGATCCTCGGGACAGTGGATGGCTCACCCGTGTTGACCGTGGCCGACTCGCCCAGCGCCATGCGTCGGGGAGTGGCGATCAACATGATCACGCAGCAAAATCGTATCGCCTTTGAAGCGAACCTGACCGCAGCCCGCGCCCAGGGTCTGAATCTCAGTTCCAGATTGCTTCGCCTGGCAGAAGAGGTGGAGCAATGACCACCTCCGCTCCCGGCAGTGATCCACCCCCTTCCCTCGCGGACCGACTACGACGTATCAATGGCGCGGCGTTGGTGATCTCGGTCACCATCATGGCCGTCATCACCATTCTCGGGGGATTGACCGTCAACCTGCTCAGCATGGTGGATGCCAATCGGGTGAAGACCCGGGTCCTGGCGGAAAACGCCGCAGCGAGCCTGCTGTTCGATGACAGGAAGGCCGCCGGAGATTTACTTGCCTCCCTGCGTCATTCCCCCGATGTCCAGGCGGCGGTCATCCACGACCGCCATGGTGAGCCCTTCGCCCATTATGAATCGGCGCCCGGAATTCGGGCTCATCATAAGTGGAACCCTCAGGAAGAGACCCGCTACGGTCTGACTGCGGTCAGGCTGACCCAACCCATCACACTGCAAGACGACACCCTGGGAGCCATTCAGACCGTCATCGGCCTGCGATCGCTCTACATCCAGATGGTGGTGCTGATCCTGATCACCGCGGTGGCCGCCGCCCTGGCTCTGCTCACCAGCCGGATCCTGATGGCGACTCTGGTAGCCCGCGTCATCCAGCCGGTCTCGGCCCTGACTGCACTGATGAAGCGTGTCACGCAAGATGCCGACCTGGGTGTGCGTGCCAGCAACAGCGATATCCTTGAAATCCGTACACTTGCACAGGGTTTCAACAGCATGCTGGAAGAAATCCAGGAAAGGGATCGACGCCTGGGCCTGCAAAAGGTGCGTCTGGAAGAAGAAGTATCAACCCGAACCGCCGAGTTGCTGCAAGCCAAGGAGGCCGCAGAAGCCGCCAACCAGGCCAAGAGCGAGTTTCTGGCCAACATGAGCCACGAGATCCGTACCCCGATGAATGGCGTGCTGGGCATGAACGAGATGCTGCTGCACGGCCCTCTGGACCCCAGGCAGCGCCAATATGCGGAAACGGCTCTCCAGACCAGCCGACACCTGCTGAGCATCATTGACGATATCCTGGACTTTTCCAAGGCGGAGTCTGGCCATATGCAACTGGAGTCGGTGGACTTTGATCTGGTGGCGCTGGTCCATGGCTGCGTCCAATTGTTTCAGGAACCTGCCGCCAGAAAGGGCCTGAGCCTCTCCACGGAGTTCTGTCCCGCGAATCAGGCATTCTGGTTTCGGGGCGACCCCCTCAGACTCCGCCAGGTATTGACCAACCTGCTGAGCAATGCGGTGAAGTTCACCCATCAAGGCAGCATTCAGGTGTGTGCCACGATCGAGATCACGCCCGACCAAAAGGGATCCATTCACCTGCAGGTCAAGGATACCGGCATCGGGATGACGCCTCAGGCCAAAGATCTGATTTTCGAGCGTTTCGCACAGGCAGACGGATCAACGACCCGGCGCTACGGAGGGACCGGCCTGGGGCTGGCGATCTGCAGACGGCTGGTAGAACTGATGGGAGGCAGCATCCATGTGGATAGCATTCCTGAACAAGGGTCGATTTTATGCGTTCATCTGGAACTACCGCTGGGTACCTGCCGCACCGATACGCAAGACACACTCGAGGAAGCCAGACCAGGGCAGGATATCGACCGGGACCAGAGGCTGGATGGCTGTATCCTTCTGGTTGAAGACAACCCGGTCAACCAACTGGTTGCCCGTGCCATGCTGGAGCAGCTGGGGCTCAGGGTCCGCGTGGCCCATGAGGGAGAGCAGGCATTGTCCATGCTGACGGCCAACGCGGTGGACTTGATTCTGATGGACTGTCGCATGCCGATCATGGACGGCTATCAGGCAACCCAGGCCATACGTGAAGGTCGCGTGCCAGGCCGCGACAGGACTCCCATCATCGCGCTGACGGCCAATGCCTCCAGAGAGGAACAGGATCGATGCCTGGCGGTCGGCATGCAGGCCTGCCTGCCAAAACCTTACACCATCGAGCAACTCCACACCCTGCTGCGCCAATGGCTTCCCACTGCCACCACCACCGCCCCCACCCAGGCGGCGCCCTCTGCCCAGGAATGCAATGTCGATGACCTCCCCATGCTGCATCCGCAGGATCTCGATGAGTTGAAAGCGCTGACCCCGGACCAGGACCTTCTGACCAGAGTTTTGCAGGCCTTCCTGGATACCGGCCCCCCGCTGATCCAGAAGATCGAAGAGGCCCTGACAAAAGGCGATGTGGAAGGCCTGCGCAGCGCCAGCCACGCCCTGAAATCCAGCTCCAGAAACGTGGGGGCCAGGCGACTCTCCGAGATCTGCCGGCAACTGGAAGTCTGCGCACGTGAGAATCGCATGCGTGATACCGATGCCCTGTCCACACCCTTCCAGAAGGTATCACGCGCAACCCTCAATGAAATCCGCGAACGGATCAAGGCGGCCCCATGAACGAGCCCGTAAGGATTCTGCTGGCCGACGACGATGTCACCGCACTCATGCTCATGACCGCTGCTCTGGAGGCGGCGGACTTCCTGACGATCAGAGCCGAGGATGGTGAACAGACACTGGCATCTTTCGCACAAACGCCTTGCGACATGGTGCTGCTGGATGTGGACATGCCCGGCATGGATGGTTTCGAGACCTGCCGACGCCTGCGTCACCTGGCTGGTGATGAACTCCCCATCGTCATGGTCACTGGCATGGATGACGTGGACTCCATTGCCCGAGCCTTCGAGGCCGGCGCCACCGACTTCATCTCCAAACCCATCCACTGGAACCTCATCGGACATCGGATCAAGTACCTGTGGCGCACGCACCTGACCCGAGTTGATCTGCAACGGGCCAATGCTCGCAACGCCGCCATCCTGAGTGCGCTACCGGACACCCTCCTGCGGCTCAGTGATGACGGGATCGTGCTGGATCGGCTGGCGGGGCACCATGACCAGGCCCATCCCGGACCCGGGGCCAGTGTGCAGGGCAGCCTGCCCGAGGAGGTTTCCCGGGCCTATACGGAGGCCATACGAAAGGCGCGTGCAGCCGGCGAGTTGCAGGATATTGAATACTCGCTTCAGGAGGTGGACGGGCCCGTTCGCTACTTCGAGACCCGTATCGTGATCATCGACGATCAGGAAACACTCTGCCTCATTCGAGACATCACACGACGCAAGGAAGCAGACGATGAGATACACCGACTGGCCTATTACGACACGCTGACAGGGTTGGCGAATCGCCAGCATCTCGTGGATCGCCTGGCGGGTGAAATCCATCGTGCCCAGGGCAGTGGCAGCCAGCTGGGCGTGCTGTTCCTGGACCTGGATGGTTTCAAACAGATCAACGACACGCTGGGCCACGCCACCGGTGATATCTTGCTAAAGCATGCCTCCCACCGCCTGCGACTGGGTGTGCGTCCCACGGATACGGTATCCCGCCCTTCGACCCAGCATCAGAACATCAGCCTGGCCCGTCTTGGTGGGGACGAATTCACCGTCATCATCCCGGACATGAACCATCCCGAGGATGCCCTGGTGGCAGCCCACCGGATACAGGAACTCATGCAACAGCCATTCTTCATTGCCGATCGGGAGATGGTCGTCACCGCCAGCATCGGCATTGCCGTATTTCCGGATGATGGGGAAGATGCCGACACACTGCTCAAACATGCCGATACGGCCATGTACCATGCCAAATTTCTGGGGCGGAACAATGCTCAGTTTTACAGCCCCTCGCTCACCCATGAGGCCATGCGGCGTCTGAACATGGAGAGCGACCTGCGCCGTGCCCTGGAAGCACAGGAGTTTTTCCTCGTCTATCAACCCCAGGTGGATCTGCAGACGGGGAAAATCCACTCCGTCGAAGCCCTGATCCGCTGGCGGCACCCACAGCAGGGGCTGATATCACCCGCGGAGTTCATCCCCCTGGCCGAAGGCAATGGGCTGATCGTCCCCATTGGCGAATGGGTCTTGCGCATGGCCTGCCAGGACGCCGCTCGCTGGCAGGCCATGGGCCTGCCACTGGCGATGGCGGTCAACCTCTCGCCCGTGCAATTCCGAAACGGCAGCCTGACGCGCAAGGTGCGGGACATTCTCGAGGACACCGGGCTGGGCGCAGAATTCCTTGAACTGGAGATCACGGAAACCACACTCATGGACGAGAGCATGACCACACTGCAAACCCTGCATGAACTGCAGGAACTGGGGGTCAAATTTTCTCTGGATGATTTCGGTACCGGCTACTCATCCATGAGCTACCTGGCGCGGCTGCCTTTGCACAACCTCAAGGTGGACCGCAGCTTCGTCCATGGACTCCCCCATGATGCCGGAAGCCTGGCGATCATAAGAGCCATTATTTCCTTGAGTGAAAGCATGGGCTTCACGGTGACCGCCGAGGGTGTGGAAAACCTGGAGCAGGTGAAGATCCTGATGCAGCAGTGCTGCCACACTCTTCAGGGGTATTATTTCAGTAAGCCCGTTGCAGCAGAACAGATCCCGGACTTGCTCGGACAGAACTGGGATTTTGATCGTCTTTCATAACATCATGAGCGCGCATGTCATGGACAGGTCAGCCACCCGCAGACGCATCCCCGTCATTTCCTGTCTTCTGATCATCTTCTGTGGTGCCAGCGCCGCTGCCAACGCACAGAACTCGGGCATTGAGCGCTTTCTTGATCTGTCTCTGGAAGACCTGCTCCAGCAGGAGGTGATCTCCGCCAGCCGTCGTGCCCAGCCTCTCTCCGATGTGGCCGCCGCCGCACACGTCATCACCGCTGAGGATATACGGCGGTCGGGCGCCCGCTCCCTGCCGGAGGCGCTGCGTCTGGCCCCTGGTGTGGATGTGGCCCGTATCAGCGCCGACCGATGGGCCGTTTCCATTCGCAGCCATACGGAATACCTCTCCAACAAGCTCATGGTACTGGTGGATGGGCGCAGTGCCTACAGCCCCAGCTTTTCCGGGGTGCTCTGGAATACGCTGCAGATTCCCCTGGAGAACATCGAGCGTATCGAAGTCATCCGGGGCCCGGGTGGAGCCGTCTGGGGGGTGAATGCGGTCAATGGGGTCATCAACATCATCACCCGTTCGTCACACAGCACCCATGGCACGCTGGTCAGTGCCGGGTATGGTGATGTGACCGGCCCGTTCACCCTGCTGAGACAGGGAGGAAGCCTTGGAGAAGACAGCAGCTTCAGCGTGTATCTGCGAAACAGTGGCCACCGTGATTCCTTGAAGGAATCCGGCGACGATCATCGTGATCAAGCCAATCATCTATCGGCAGGGTTTCGTATGGATGGAGACGAGATGGCGGGCCAATGGATGGTTTCCGGCAATCTCTATCGAACGGACTCGGATGGGATCGGTGTTGTCAGGGATCCCTTCCAGCCTCCCCCCACGTACCGACGGGTGGAAAACATCACCGACCGTTTCTCTGGCGTTGATCTGCAAACCAGCATGACCCGAAAGACTTCGGAGCGCTCTGAAATCAGAGTCAATGCCTCCTGGAGTTACTCCGACCTGGAGGCCACCATGCTGGCGGATCAACAGCAGCATATCGTTGATCTTGAATTACAGCAGCGTATCGGTTTTTCGGGCCAGCATACGCTCACCTGGGGTGCCGGTTATCGCTGGTATCGGGACACCCTCTCCGACGGCCTGACCACGCGCATTGCACAGTCAAGGGAAACCCTGCACCTTGCCAGCCTGTTTGCTCAAGACGAGATTGAACTCACCGACGGTCTGAGACTGACGCTGGGGGGAAGACTGGATTACAACAGCTACACCAGCACCGAAATCCAGCCCACCATCCGCATGCTGTGGAACATGACCCCCCAACACAGTCTGTGGAGTTCGCTATCCCAGGCCAAACGCATTCCTTCACGGGGGGAACGCACAGCAGACTATATCCTGACAGTGGCACCCCCCGGCGTGGTCTCGTTTGACTCTCCGCTGGACGACTCAGTGGCCGACTTGCCCATACAAGGCGAAGTGCGCGGTAACGATCGTTTTGGGTCAGAACGCCTGACGGCGTTCGAGGCAGGTTACCGGGGGCAGCTCTCCCCCGAAGTCTACCTGGACGTGACGGCCTTCATGCATCGTTACGACAATCTCAGAACAGCTGCGTTGATCACGGATCCCGACGACCTCCTGATCAGCGAAGATCAGCAATACCTGATTGCCCCCAATGATTTCATCAATACCGGCGAACTCACCGTAACGGGTGTGGAGCTTTCAGGGGACTGGAGACCCACGGAGAGGCTGCGTTTCCAACTTGCCTACAGCTTCAATGACACGGGTGAGTTCACGGGGGGGGATCAACTGTTTTCCAGCTTCATCCCCAGACACATCACCTCATTGCGCAGTTCATGGAGCCTCAATCACCAAACGGATCTGGACATGTGGGTCCGGCACGTGGACCAGCGCGACCGACCCTTTCTGCCCCCGTTGGATGCCTATACCACCATGGATCTCAGGATGGCCTGGCGACCTGACAGCGCGATAGAGCTGGCCCTGGTGGCGCAGAATTTGCTGGATTCCGAACGGACCGAGTATTTTTCCGTGGCCCCAACGTTCCAGCCGGCTCAAACGCGTCGGGGTGTTTACGGGCAGATCAGGCTCAGCTTCTGACCAAACCCGACCTCTTGGCAATCAGGGGGAACGGGGGGTGGCGGGTGGAAACCGGTTCAGCCCCTGCCCCGTCGGACATTCACCCAGCAGCACGCAGTCACTGCAACGGGGCCGGGGACGGCATACATCCTTGCCATGGATCACGATCACCGCATGCAACTCATTGAGCATCGGCACGTCGTCGCCGATCACTGCTTCCACCGAGGCCCTCAGGCTCTCGTAAGGCTCATCGCCGTCGACCATTCCCAGCCGTGAGAACAGTCGGCGGGTATAGGCATCCACCACGAACACCGGGCGCTCAAAGGCGTACAGCAGGATGTCATCGGCGGTTTCCGGCCCCACTCCGTTCACCGACAGCAACTGGGTACGCAGCATCCCGGTATCCCATGTGCTCAGGACCGCCTCACCGCCCTGTTCCAGGTACCACTGACAAAAGGACCGCAGGCGCTTCGACTTCACATTGAAATACCCGGAAGGGCGGATCAGTTGCCCCAGCTCTTCGGGCGGTAACGCCAGGATGCGCTCAGGTGCAAGCGCCTGGGCCCTTTTCAGATTGGCGATGGCCTGCTCCACGTTACTCCAGGCGGTGTTCTGGGTGAGGATGGCGCCCACCATCACCTCGAACCCGCTGTCACCTGGCCACCAGTTCGAGGGGCCATGGTGATTGGAGAGGCGATCAAAGACCTGCTTCAGGCGCTGCGCATTCACTGCCTGGGGAGACGACGGGTGCCGGGCGGGCGGGCGATCCGCGCGGGTTTACGGGGGCGCTTCCATTTCAGTTCCAGTTCCGAATACAGGCGTTTCATCTCATCGGGAGCCAGCTCCCGCCAGCGCCCCGAGCGCAGACCCTGATCCAGTTCCACGGGCCCGTAGCGCACCCGGATGAGGCGGCTCACCGTCACCCCTTGAGATTCCCACAAACGGCGTACTTCCCGATTGCGGCCCTCGCGCAGGACCACGTGATACCAGTGATTGGCGCCGGTGCCGCCGGCCTCGCGGATTTCATCGAAACGGGCTTCGCCGTCATCCAGGGTGACCCCCTCCTGGAGGCGCTGAATCACGGCGGGATCCACTTCTCCCAGCACCCGCACGGCGTATTCCCGTTCCATCTGGCGGGACGGATGCATCATGCGATTGGCCAGTTCCCCGTCCGTGGTGAACAGCAGCAGGCCCGAGGTATTGATGTCCAGACGCCCCACACTGATCCAACGACCCTTGCGCAGCCTGGGCAGGTGATCGAAGACGGTGACCCGCCCTTCCGGGTCGGACCGGGTACTCACCTCCCCCTCGGGCTTGTGGTAGGCCAGCACCCGCAGATCCGGCGACTCCACGGTGACCGGGCGACCCTGGATGGCGATCTCGTCATCGGGACCTGCCTGATCGCCCACCTTGGCCACCTTGCCGTTGACGGTGATCCAGCCCTGGGCAATCCAGCGCTCCACTTCGCGGCGCGAGCCCAGGCCCGCCTGGGCGAGCAGTTTGTGGAGGCGTTCGGTCATGAAGGGTTCCGTGGAGAGACAGTCAGTGGATGGAAGGGGAAGCCGGGGACATTGGCCGCGATCCCCATCGACTCCGTAGTATGAGGGAAGCCGCAGGTCTTTTCGAGACCGGCCATACCCATCCAACAGGAGCGGCGAGCACGCCTGCCCTACTCCCTGGCTGGCTGATCCAGATCCCTAAGCTCTGCCAATGTGGGCAGCTCATCCAGCGACTTGAGGTTGAAATAATCCAGAAACCCCCGGGTGGTCCCGAACAACGCCGGACGCCCGGGCAGTTCCTTGTGCCCCACCACGCGAATCCATTCCCGCTCGGTGAGCGTGCGGATGATGTGGGAGCTCACCGCCACCCCTCGCACTTCCTCGATCTCCGCCCGGGTGATGGGCTGCCGATAGGCAATCAGGGCCAGGGTTTCCAGCAGGGCCCGGCTGTACCGGGGAGGCTTCTCCTCCCATAGCCGCGACACCCAGGGCGCCAGCTCCTCATCCACCTGAAAACGGTAACCGCTGCCCACTTCCTTGAGGTGATAGCCGCGATCCTGACAGGACTCGGCAATCTCCCTGAGGGCCTCGCGGATGCTGGCCCGCTCGGGGCGGCTGGCGTCGCCCTCGAACAGCCGTTCCAGCTCTTCAACGGACAGGGGGCGTTGCGCCGCCATCAGTGCGCCTTCCAGAATGCGTTGCAATCGTTCCGGGGTCATGTGTTCGGCTGTGTGTCACCGGCATCATCCCAGCCGGGGTGGGGGCCTGCCGGGCGCAGGTAGATGGGCGCATACACCTCTGACTGCACCCACTCCACCAGATGTCCCTTGATCAATTCCAGGATGGCGAGAAAGGTGACCACCACACCCCGTCGGCCCTCCTCCACAGTGAACAGGGCGCAGAACTCCACATGCCCCCGCTCACCCAGGGAGGCCAGCACCCGGCTCATGCGCTCGCGCACCGAGAGCGGTTCCCGCTGGATCTGGTGGTGGCTGAACATATCGGCCCGCCCCAGCACCTCACGAAAGGCCCGCAGCAACTCGTCCAGGCCCACGTCCGGCAGAGGCTTTTCATGATGCATGGGAGGCGGTTCCATGGCGGCCATGAAGATATCCCGCTCCAGACGCGCCAGGTCGTCCAGATCCTCAGCCGCCTGCTTGAAACGCTCATACTCCTGAAGACGACGCACCAACGCCGCGCGGGGATCCTCCTCATCCTCCACCTCGGCGGCACGTGGCAGCAGCATGCGGGATTTGATCTCTGCCAGCACCGCCGCCATCACCAGGTACTCCGCCGCCAGTTCCAGACGCAGTTCCTGCATGAGCTCGATGTACTTCATGTATTGCCGGGTGATCTCGGCGATGGGGATATCCAGCACATCCAGGTTCTGGCGGCGGATCAGATACAGCAGCAGATCCAGCGGACCCTCGAAGGTCTCAAGGAAGACCTCCAGGGCGTCCGGCGGGATGTACAGATCCTTGGGCGTGAGGGTCAGCGGCTCTCCGCGGACCCGAGCAGTGACCGCCTCATCCTCGCCCACGCACTCGGACGCAGGCGAGAGGACAGACGGCTCATCACTCATCGGTGGCGTTCATCGGTAGGCCAGCCCCATGGCGCGCCGGACCTCTTCCAGGGTATCCCGGGCAATGTCGCGAGCCGCTTCGCAGCCCTCTGCCACCACGGAGCGCACCAGATTGGGATCGGACTCATAGTCCTTGGCACGGGCCTGCATGGGACCCAGTTCCGCCAGCACCCCATCCACCACCGGCTGCTTGCACTCAAGGCAGCCGATACCGGCCGAACGACACCCCTCCTGCACCCAGTTGTGCACGTCTTCAGTGGTGTACACCTGATGCAGCTGCCATACGGGGCATTTGTCAGGATCACCCGGATCGGTGCGACGCACACGGGCCGGGTCGGTGGGCATGGTGCGGATCTTCTTTTCCACATCCGCCGGCTCGTCGCGCAGGGAGATGGTATTACCGTAGGACTTGGACATCTTCTGCCCGTCCAGTCCCGGCATCTTGGAGGCCTTGGTAAGGAGCGGCTGGGGCTCGGGGAGAATGATGCGACCGCCGCCTTCCAGATACCCGAACAGGCGCTCACGATCCCCCAAAGAGATGTTCTGCTGAGTCTCCAGCAGGGCGCGGGCCACATCCAGGGCCTCGTCCTCACCCTTCTCCTGGTAGCGACGACGCAGATCCCGGTACATGCGGGCGTTCTTCTTGCCCATCTTGTCCACCGCCGCCTCGGCCTTTTCCTCGAAGCCGGGCTCGCAGCCGTAGAGGTGGTTGAAGCGCCGGGCCACCTCGCGGGTCACCTCCAGGTGGGACACCTGATCCTCGCCCACTGGCACGAGACCGGCCTTGTAGATGAGCACATCGGCACTTTGCAGCAAGGGATAACCCAGGAACCCATAGGTCGCCAGGTCCAGCTCCTTGAGCTTCTCCTGCTGATCCTTGTAGGTGGGCACCCGCTCCAGCCAGCCCAGAGGCGTGATCATGGAAAGCAGCAAGTGCAGCTCCGCATGCTCCGGCACGCGGGACTGAATGAAGATCCGCGAGGAACCCGGGCTCACCCCGGCCGCCAGCCAGTCCACCACCATCTCCCATACGCTCTCACCGAGCACGCGCGGGTCTTCGTAATGCGTGGTCAGGGCGTGCCAGTCGGCAACGAAATACAGGCACTCGTAGGAGTGCTGCAGTTCAACCCAGTTTTTGAGAACGCCGTGATAATGGCCCAGATGCAGTCGGCCCGTGGGACGCATGCCCGACAGGACGCGCTGATTTTGTGTCGGCAGGGAACTCAAGTGGACTCCTCACACATGCTGTTGGATAAACGAATCGGTTAACGCCAGGATGGCAGGGCAAACACGGTCTGGAGCAGATCCACGAAGAAACCGTAAACCGGGAACAGGATGGCCCCCAGAATGCCCGTAAACAGAAGAATCAGAATGATCACCAGCCCGTAAGGCTCCAGGCGCTCATAGCGGGCCGCCACCCGGGGCGGCAGAAAACCGGCCACCACGCGCCCTCCATCCAGCGGCGGCAGGGGCAGCATGTTGAGCACCATGAGCAGGATATTGATGGTGATGCCGGCAATGCCCATGTAGAACAGCGGCGTGGCCACCCAGTCCAGGCTGCCCTGCAGTAGCACGGAAAGCTTGATCATCAGGGCCCAGAAGATGGCCATGAGCAGATTGGCAGTGGGCCCGGCCACGGCCACAATGGCCATGTCGCGCTGCGGATTTCTGAGATTGTTGGTATTCACCGGCACAGGCTTGGCCCAGCCGAAGACAAACGGCGGCGCCGGGGTCAGCGCGGTGAACAGCAAGAGACCAATGGGCACCAGCACGGTCCCCACCGGATCGATGTGCTTGAAGGGGTTGGCCGTGAGCCGGCCCAGCATCTTGGCCGTGGGATCGCCCAATTGCTTGGCCACAAGTCCGTGAGAGGCCTCGTGCAGGGTGATGGCAAAGAGCACCGGGAGGGCCCAGATGGCGATGATCTGCAAGATGCCGTCCATGGAGCCCTACTCCTCAAGACCCGGGGGTACTTCACCCCGGCCACGCCGCATGAGCCGGGGTACATCCCCCTCCAGATCGATCACCGTGGTGGGCTCCAGGCTGCAGGCGCCACCGTCGATCACCAGATCCACCAGCGGCATCATGCGTTCGCGGATCTCGAAGGTATCGGACATGGGATGATCATCACCCGGCAGCTCCAGGGTGGAACTCATCAGGGGCTGCCCCACCGCCTCCAGCAGCGCGTTGCAGATGGGATTATCGGGGATGCGCAGCCCCACCGTCTTGCGTTTGGGATGTTGCAGGCGTCTGGGCACCTCGTGGGTGGCCTTGAGCAGGAAGGCATAAGGCCCCGGCGTGAGCGCCTTGAGCAGCCGGTAGGCAGTGTTGTCCACCTTGGCATACACCGAGATCTCCGAGAGATCTCGACATACCAGGGTGAGGTGATACTGCTCATCCAGTTGGCGAATGCGGCGAATACGTTCCATGCCCGCCTTGTTGCCCATGGCACACCCCAGGGCATAGCAGGAATCCGTGGGGTAGACGATGACGCCACCCTCCAGCACCACGTCCGCAGCCTGCCTGATCAGGCGCGCCTGGGGGTCTACCGGATGGATCTCGATCACGCGACTCATGCTGTATCCCTGAGCGGTCGGAAGTTGAACCCGCAAGTTTATCAGACCCAGCGGCCATCGCCCGAATGGTTTCGCCCGGCTTGAAGGCATCGGGGTGAACCTCGGCGGGGCCGTGGCGGGCGCTGTATTCCATGGACCGGGTGGGTTACCCTTCCCGACGTTTATCCGTTGCCCGCCAGGAGGTGCTTGATGCTCTACGCCATCATCAGTCAGGACGTGGAAGACAGTCTGGAAAAACGCCGCTCGGCCCGCCCTGCCCATCTTGAGCGCCTGCAGACCCTGCAGGATGCCGGTCGTCTCGTGCTGGCCGGCCCCTATCCGGCCATCGACAGTGCCGATCCGGGTCCCGCCGGCTTCACCGGCAGCCTGGTGGTGGCCGAGTTCGACTCTCTGGACGCCGCTCAGGCCTGGGCCGACACCGACCCTTACGTGGCCGCAGGCGTGTATGCCCAGGTGACCGTCAAGCCCTTCAAGAAGGTCTTTCCCTGAACCCTGAGCAGGATCATTCAAAGGACACGCATTCCATGACCCCATTCAAGTCTCTCCCGCTGCTGGCCGCCGTGATCCTCGCTCTGGGCGCCTGTTCATCGGAACCGTCGCCCGACCAGCGCGCTGACCACAGTGACGCCATGGCCGTGGTCAATGACATCCCCATCACGGATCGGGACCTCACTGATTTTCTGCAGCTCCGGCAGATGTCCGGGCACCATCACGGAGAATTGCAATCGCCGGAGTCGGCCCTGGATGAGATGGTGAACATGGAGCTGCTGCGCCAGGAGGCTCTTGAAAAGGGTCTGCATGAGGATCCGGAAATCCTTCGCCAACTGGAGCGCACCCGCACCAATCTGTTGGTAAACACGCTGGTGGAGCGCTACCTGGAGGAACAGGATTTCTCCGAGGCAGAACTGCGGGCCGAGTATGACCGACAGATCGCCGCTCTGGACGCCCGCGAATTTCGGGCCCGGCACATCCTGGTGGACACCGAAGAGGAGGCCCGGGTGCTGATCGAGGCCCTGGATCAGGGGGATTCGTTCCCGGATCTGGCCCGGGAATATTCCCAGGACACCTCCGCCGAGTCCGGTGGCGACCTGGGCTGGTTCCGGCTGGACATGATGGTACCGGCGTTCTCCGAGGCACTGGCCTCGCTGGAGGCCGGTGAATACTCCGATTCTCCGGTGGAGTCCCAGTTCGGCTGGCATGTGATCCTGCATGAGGAAAACCGCGAACTGACCCTGCCCACCTTCGAGGCATCCCGGGGTCGCCTGGAACAGATCCTGGCCACCGAGGCGCTGCAGGGTTACGTGGACGAACTGCGCGAGCGGGCGACCATCGAGATTCACGAAGATCGGTTGCGGTAAGCCAGGTTGGTGTTTCTGGAGCCCCCTGCGGGCTCCAGCTTGCCCCGGGCAGTCAGGTAATCAAACCACCCAGCTCCCGCGTCTTCTCCCGCATCAACCCGGCATCCCCCCGGGCTTCCACGTTGAGGCGAATCACCGGTTCGGTATTGGAGGCCCTCAGGTTGAAGCGCCACTCGGCAAATTCCATGCTAAGCCCATCGGTGTCGTCCAGTTGCGGTCCCTGGGGAAGATAGAACTGCGTCACCCGCTCCAGGGTGCCGGGCACATCCTCCACCCGATAATTGATCTCGCCGCTACAGGGGTAGGCACGGATACGCTCCTCCACCAGGGCAGACAGCGGCTTGCCCGTGAGACTCATGCGCTCGGCGGTCAAGAGCCAGGGGATCATGCCGCTGTCGCAATAGCTGAAATCACGAAAGTAATGGTGAGCTGACATCTCGCCGCCGTAGAGGGCGTCTTCCCGGCGCATGCGCTCCTTGATGAAGGCGTGACCCGTCTTGCTCATCACCGGCACCCCCCCGGCGGCCTGCACCATCTGCTGCGTGTTCCAGGTGAGCCGTGGATCATGAACGATGCGTGAGCCCGGCTGTTTCTCCAGCATCTGTGCCGCCAGCAGGCCCACCATGTAATAGCCTTCCACGCACTCGCCCCGTTCATCGAAGACAAAGCAGCGATCGAAGTCCCCATCCCAGGCAATCCCCAGATCGGCACCATGGGCCACCACGGCCTCGCCGGTAACGGCGCGGTTTTCCGGCAGCAGGGGGTTGGGAATGCCATTGGGAAAACGGCCATCGGGCGCATGGTGGATGCGGGTCACACGAAACGGCAGCCGCGCCGCCAGGGCATCAAAGGTCGGGCCAGCGGCACCATTGCCGGCATTCACCAGCAGGTGTAACGGACGCAGGGTCGACAACTCGACAAAACCGAGGACCCGTTCCACATAGCCTTGCATCACATCCAGGCTGCGGTCCTCACCGTGCACGTCAGCCACCGGCCCGGGATCTCCTTCCCGAACCCGCCGCTCGATCTCCTTGAGCCCGGTATCCCCGCTGATGGGGATGGCCTGTTCGCGCACCAGCTTCATGCCGTTGTAGTCCATGGGGTTGTGGCTGGCCGTCACCATGATGCCGCCGCCCATGCCACCCAGTGAGGCAGCGTGGTAGACCGTCTCGGTGCCGCACAGTCCCAGGGAGCAGGTATTCACACCGGCATCGTTCAGGCCCTGGATCACGGCCTGGGCCAGTTCCGGGCTGCTGAGCCGGATATCCTGACCCACCGCCACCGCGCCCCTGGGGGCGATCACCCCGGCGTAGGCTCGTCCGATACGGTAGGCCAGATCGGGGTTGAGTTCATTGGGGATGCGCCCACGGATATCGTAGGCCTTGAAACAGGGCAGCGGCGCGGACATGGGAAACCTGTCGTCTTGAGTGGGCTTGAATGTTCAGACCTGGTAGAAATCCCGGTACCAGCGCACGAAGTTCTCCACTCCCTGCTCCACCGGGGTGGCGGGCCGATAGCCCACGTCGGCCACCAGGTCCTGCACATCCGCATAGGTATCCGGCACATCGCCAGGCTGCAGTGGCAGCAGGTTCTTCTCGGCTTTGCGTCCCAGGCAATCCTCAAGCACCTGGATGTAGTGAAGCAGTTCCACCGGTTGATTGTTGCCGATGTTGTACAGGCGATACGGGGCGAAACTGCTGGCTGAATCCGGGTTGTCGCCGGACCATTCGGGATTGGGCTCTGCCACCTTGTCCAGGGTGCGGATCACGCCTTCCACGATGTCGTCGATGTAGGTGAAATCGCGGCGATGCTGGCCGTAGTTGAAGACGTCGATGGGTTTGCCTTCGAGAATATTGCGGGTGAACATGAACAGGGCCATGTCCGGTCGCCCCCAGGGGCCATACACCGTAAAGAAGCGCAGGCCGGCCGTGGGCAGGCCGTAAAGGGAACTGTAGGTGTGGGCCATGAGCTCGTTGGCCTTCTTGCTGGCCGCATACAGGCTCATGGGATGGTCCACGTTATCGTGCACCGTGAAAGGCATGGTGGTGTTGGCCCCATACACGGAACTGGAGGAGGCATACACCAGATGCTCCACCCCGTGGTGCCGACACCCCTCAAGGATGTTGATGAACCCGACCAGATTGGTTTCCACATAGGCGTGGGGGTTCTCCAGGGAGTAGCGCACCCCCGCCTGAGCTGCCAGGTTGACCACCCGCTGTGGCTTGTGACGGGCGAAGGTCTCTTCCATCACGGCCCGGTCGGCGATATCGGCACGCACCTCGGTGAATCCGGCATGGTCCTTGATGCGATCCAGCCGGGCCAGCTTGAGGTTCACGTCGTAGTAATCGTTGAGGTTATCGACGCCGATCACCTCGTCTCCCCGATCCAGCAACCGCATGGCCAGGGCCGAACCGATGAATCCGGCGGTGCCGGTCACAAGAACCTTCATATCATGTTGCCTTGGTTGTCAATTTGGGCCGTGCCGTCGCAAACCATCGCCAGCCGTGGCTTACAGGCTCCAGTAGCGAGTGATTTGCGGGATGTCGTCGGGATGCAGGGCTGATTTCACGTCCAGCAACACGCCGCCCTCGCTCAGGCGCGTGCAGAGGGCACCGGCGCCGTCTTCCAGGTAGGCCCGATGGGGCACGGCCAGGATGAGACCATCCAGCTCCGTGAAGGCATCCAGGTCGACCAGTTCCAGGTCGTATTCATGGCGGGCCTCTTCCGGGTCGGCCAGGGGGTCGTGCACCAGGGGTTCGATACCGAACTGACGCAGTTCGCGGATGATGTCCGGCACCCGTGAATTGCGCAGGTCCGGCACGTTTTCCTTGAAGGTGAGCCCGAGCACGCCCACACGACCGCGCTTCACCGGGTGATCCTGCTCGATGAGCAGCTTGACGAGGCGCTGGGCAATGTAGGCGCCCATGCCATCGTTGATGCGCCTCCCGGCCAGGATAACCTGGGGGTAGTAACCCACGGCCTTGGCCTTGGCGGTGAGGTAGTAGGGGTCCACACCGATGCAGTGCCCGCCCACCAGACCAGGGCTGAAGGGCAGGAAGTTCCATTTGGTGCCCGCTGCCTCCAGCACGTCCTTGGTGCGGATGTCCAGACGATCGAAGATCAATGCCAGTTCATTCATCAGGGCAATGTTCAGGTCTCGCTGGGTGTTCTCGATCACCTTGGCAGCCTCCGCCACCTTGATGGTGGGGGCATTGTGCACACCGGCCTCGATAATGCGGCCATAAGCCTCGGCCACCCGATCCAGCGTTTCCGCGTCCTCGCCGGAGACCACCTTCACGATGCGGGTCAGGGTATGTTCCTTGTCGCCCGGATTGATGCGTTCCGGGGAGTAACCCAGCTTGAAGTCCTGGCCCTGACGCAGACCGGACACCCGGGCCAGAATGGGGCCACAGATCTCTTCGGTCACGCCTGGATACACGGTGGATTCAAACACCACCACGGCACCGGGGGTGAGCATCTGCCCCACGGTCTCACAGGCCTTCATCACCGGAGTGAGGTCCGGCTGACGGTTTTCGTCGATGGGGGTGGGCACAGTCACCACAAAGAAGGTGCAGCCCTTGAGGTCGGCCGGGTCCCGCGTGTAGAGCAGATCGTGCTCCGCCAATTCCTCGGGAGTGACCTCGGCGGTATAGTCATGCCCTTCCTTGAGGGTTTTGATACGCCGTTCGCTGATGTCAAAACCGATGGTGCCGGGATAGTGGCGGGCGAAGCCCAGGGCCACGGGCAACCCCACATAACCCAGTCCAATGACACCGATCTTTTCGCTCATGGGAGCATCCTTCCAGGCCGTTTCCTCGAAGCCGGAAAGATACCGCAAATGCCGCGATCGCGCGACCTTGCAGGGCCAGTCGGCAGCCCGCACTTTCGGGCTCCCGGGATCTTGGCTATCCTATACGACCCTTGAGTCGGCCCCTGCCACAGCAGGCATACCCTCATCGTCCCGGCCCAACATGCCCCGGTAGCTCAGCTGGATAGAGCGTCCCCCTCCTAAGGGGAAGGTCGCAGGTTCGAACCCTGCCCGGGGCGCCATTCTTTCAAGCATCCACCTTGCCCCACCATGGAGGTTTCAATGTCGAACCATAGCCCGCAGTCACGCACCCCTGGAATACGCCACCTCACCCTGTTTTCCGGCCTGGCCGCCATGGCCCTGCTGATGCTGCCGTGGAGCGCGGGCGCCAACGAGCCCACCCGTACCATGCATCAGGACTGGCAGAGCGTGTGCCTGGAGGTTGAAGGTACCGAACGTTGCCAGATTCAGCAGACCCTGGAGATGGATGGTGCCCAAGGTCGCGGACCCGCCATGCAGGTGAACATCCGCGACATGCGCGATGGCACCCGCATCATCGAGGTGTTGTTGCCCCTGGGGCTGGATCTGCGGGCGGGTATCGTCATGCAGGTGGACGACGGCGAGGAATACAACGCGCCGTTCCTTACCTGCTTCGAACAAGGGTGCCTGACGGCCCGCCCGCTGAACCCGGAACTGGAAGAGGCCATGCGCGCGGGAACCAACATGCGTGTGGGCTTCCGGCCCTTCAACAGTGAGCAAATCCTGGTGGCCGATGTCTCACTGATGGGGTTCACAGCCGCCAGTCGCGAGATCAAGTAAGACATCACCCCAGTGAAAGAAATCGTAGACGCTGGGTGCTGCATCGCAATAAAGTGTGGCATTGGGGCCGCCCAGTGGGCTGGTCGCGAAGCAAATATCAGGGGCGCGGCCCCGAGACCAATCATCCGAACAACGGACGACGAGGACAACCCATGACATCCCGTACCGTCACGGTTATCGATAACGCCACCGGCAAGCAGGTGGAACTGCCCGTGCTTGAAGGCACCCAGGGCCCGGCCACCGTGGACATCCGGCCACTGTCCAAGGAACTGGGCTACTTCACCTACGACCCGGGCTTCATGTCCACGGCCAGCTGCCGCAGCGATATCACCTATATCGATGGCGATCAGGGCATCCTCATGTACCGGGGGTACCCCATCGAGCAACTCGCCGAACACAGCAGCTACCTGGAAACCTGCTACCTGCTGCTCTACGGTGAGCTGCCCACTGCCACCGAACTGGAAACCTTCACCCGCATCATCCAGAAGCACTCCATGCCCCATCAGGCGATCCGTCGCTTCTATGACGGCTTCCGGCACGATGCCCACCCGATGGCCATCATGGTAGGTGTGTTCGGCGCCCTGTCGGCCTTCTTCCACGACACCACCGATGTGCACAACCCGCGCCACCGGGAGATCGCCGCCCATCGGATGATCTCCAAAATGCCCACCATCGCCGCCTGGTCCTACAAATATGCCGTCGGCCAGCCCTTCCTGTATCCCGACAACGAACTGGGCTATTCGGAAAACTTCCTGCGCATGATGTTCGGGGTGCCCACGGAGCGTTACGAGCCCAACCCGGTATTTGCCAAGGCGCTGGACCTGATCCTGATCCTGCACGCCGATCATGAGCAGAACGCCTCCACCTCCACGGTACGCCTGTCCGGCAGTTCCGAGGCCAACCCCTTTGCTGCCGTCTCCGCCGGCATCGCCTCCCTCTGGGGCCCGTTGCATGGCGGCGCCAACGAGAAGGTGGTGCGAATGCTCGAGTCCATCGTGGAAAGTGGCCAGTCGGTGGAGTACTTCGTCAATCGCGCCAAGGACAAGGACGACTCCTTCCGCCTCATGGGCTTCGGGCACCGGGTGTACAAGAACTACGACCCCCGTGCCAAGATCATCCGCAAGATGTGTCATGAACTGCTGCGGGAGATGGGCGCAGAGAACGAACCCCTGTTCGAGGTGGCCATGGAACTGGAACGCATCGCCATGGAGGACGAGTACTTCAAGGAACGCAAGCTCTACCCCAACGTGGACTTCTATTCGGGCCTGATCCTGCGTGCCATGGGCATTCCGCTGAACATGTTCACCGCCATTTTCGCTCTGGCCCGCATGGTGGGCTGGAATGCGCATTGGTGCGAGATGATGCAGGACCCCGAATCCCGTATCGGCCGCCCCCGTCAGTTGTACACCGGCGCCGCCACCCGGGACTACGTGCCCATTGAGAAGCGTTGAGCGCACCTCTATATTAGGAGACCCTAAATCAACGGAGAGGGAAGCACCATGACGATTGATCGCGCAGTACTGGCATTTGCCGGTGGCATGATTCTGCTCAGCCTGCTGCTGTCGCTGCTCAGCCCCCTGTGGCTGTGGCTCACGGCATTTGTGGGCCTCAACCTGCTGCAATCGGCCTTCACCGGGTTCTGCCCGCTGGCCATCGTGCTCAAGAAATTCGGCATGAAACCGGGCGAAGCCTTCAGCTGAATTCGACCCGGCTCATGCCATGCCCGTGGTTAGCGGGTGGCGACCCCAGGGCCTGAGCCCACCTCTTGATCATTGGGGGTGAACTGACTACCGCCCCTTCCCGTTTTCGGGGAGGGGCGTGGTACTGGACCCGTGCCCTTGCCTTCTGGAGGACCTTCATGACCGCATCCCCCACCCACGTCGTCCATACCCTGCAACTGGGCCCCATGGACAATTTCATTTACCTGCTGGAAGACAAGGCCTCCCGTCAGGCCGCCATTGTGGATCCGGCCTGGGAAGTGGATGAAGCCCTGGAAAGGGCCCGCTCACTGGGGCTTGATATCACCCACATCCTGCTCACACACACCCATCAGGACCACATCAACGGTCTGGACGAGGTGCGTGCGCAGACCGGGGCCGAAGTACACCTGCTCCAGGCCGAGGCCGATTATTGGGGCCAGGCTCCGACGGATGCCGTGCTGCATAACGATGGTGACGAAATCCGTCTGGGCGATACCTTGATCCGCGTGCTACACACACCGGGACACACCCCGGGCGGCACCTGTTACCACCTGGGTGATGATCTGATCACCGGAGACACCCTGTTCGTGTACGGTTGCGGCCGATGCGACCTGAAGCAGGGAGACCCCAAGGCGATGCTCCGTTCCCTGAAGCGATTGCGGGACGAGCTTCCGGGTCGAACGGTCATCCATCCCGGACATGACTATGGCGTGCAGCCCACCTCCACCCTGGCGGAACAGGCTCAGGGAAACCCCTTCATGCATTTCGAGGACGAGGCGGCCTTCGTGCATTACCGCATGGAAGAACATGATCGGGTACGCAGTGGCCCTTATGGGCCGGAGAAGGCGCCGGTGGGAGCCCAGGGCAGTCAAAGCTGATTCTTCCAAAGGGCAAGGAGCGCCCTGCCCTTGCGTGGGGGCCGACCTGCCGGCGATTTGCCGCGGCAGCGACCTGGATGCTTGTGTGCGGCCCCTCTTCGCGGCCGAGGGCCGCTCCCACGATTGCCTCTGGAGGCATGGAAGTGTCAGGGTTCAAGGCTCTTGAGCCACTCCCTCTGACAGACACTGCGGCGACGCTTTTCCAGCTTCTCGCGGATACGCGCTTCCACCTCCGCCAAGGGGATGGTGTGCGCCGCGTGAATGTCTTCGCACAGCAGGACGTGCAGCCCCATCTCCGTCTCGACAATCGGGCTCACCTGCCCCGCCTTCATGCCAAAGAGCGCATCGTCCAGGGAGGCAAACAGGGTACCCCTGGGTACCTTGCCCACCAAGCCGCCCTTCATGGCACTGGGACACTCCGAGTGACGGCTGGCCTGGGCGGCAAACTGCTCCACATCCCCGGTCAGATCATCGGCCAAGGCCTGCAGTCGTTGTCTCGCCTGATCGCGGGTGTTTTCAGGATAGTCCGGATTGATGGTGATCAGGATCTGGCGCACGGTGCGTGATTCGGGCACCTGGAACCGCTCCAGGTGCAGGTAGTAGAAGAGCTTCACATCCAGATCGCTGACCTGGGCCGAGCGATTGGCCACGCGATCCAGCACGGCTTCCAGGCGCAGCTCCCGATGCAGCGCCTCGCGGAAGCTGGCCAGGTCGAACCCATGAGCTTCCAACTCTGCCGCAAAGCCGGCCTCGTCCGGGTAGCGACCACGAATCTCTGCCAGGGCATGGTCCAGCGTCTCCCGCGGCACATGCACATCCGGCGCCTGGTCCGATGCCAGTGCCCGAGCACCGATCTCATAGGCCCGGGCCGAGCGGGCACGCACAGTCCGTCGCTCTGCCTCATCCAGTTTACCCAGTGGCTTCTCGAAGCTGTCCAGCGCCGTGCGCAGTTCAATGTAGGCCAGCTCCGGGCGATGTTCCAGTGTGGGCGTCATACGGCCTCCCGCTCAAAATGCTTGATGTGGATTCACGGTGTCATGTCTTCCCCCGGAGGGTCTCCAAGGGCCGATTCGGGGACCTGCAGGACGCGCCCCTCAAAATTCACGTGGTACTCCACCCCATCGGGCAGGTCCCGCAGCACCTTGCAGACCTCACCCACCACACCGGCCTCCACCACCGGCTGCCCCTTGATGCCAAGCGGAATCCGGGGCGTCACCTTGTCGCGGAACTCGTAGCGGGTGGGCACCCAATGGGCATCGGCATCCAGCAACTCCTCCTGGCGGCAGCCAACGATGCGGCCATGATCCATGAAGTTGACGGTGTAGATGACCTGATCCTGAAGGAATCGGCCCATATCGATCACCACGCCCACGCTCCCCCTGGGCACCAGCAGGCTCCCCCGGTCCATGCCCGGGTAGCTGCCATCGTTGCGTACCGGGCGCACCACGCGCACCCGTTCACCATATTCGTACATGGGCTTCATGTGCTGTTCCTTATCCTTGCCATGCCTTGCTTCTCGGGCGGGTGCCCGTGGATGGGTTCATGACTTGCGGCCGAAGGCCTCGTCCAGGGATACGTAAGCCACGCCCGGAGGGGGGCGCTGGAAGACCTTGAATACCTTCTCGGTCTGGGCATCGGAATTCACGAAATCGCTGTAGGCCTGAGCCAGCAGGCCCCGGTACAGGTCCCTCAATGCGCCAGCGTCGCCGGATTCTCCCGGTGTCTGAGCCGCCAGGTAGTCGTGGAAACGCTGCAGGATATGCAGGCGGTTCACCTTGACCGTGGCCTCGTCGTAGGGGATGTCGAAGTACTCCAGAAAGTCCTCGGCGGACTCCAGATCCTGGAGGTCGTCTTGCAGGGCTTCAGCGTTCATGGCGTGATCCTCTTTGGGGGTTTCAGGTGAGGGCGTGATGCGCGGTTGATATGGGGGCGGCGGCCAGGCTGTCCAGTTCCTGGTACCACAGCGCCAGTTCACGCTCGGTCGGTGCCCGTTTGGTCCGCGAGGCGGCGCTTCGGATTCTGGATAGCAGCAGGGTGGCCTCGGCACGGCCCAGGGTGATCCCCAGACGTGCATAAGCCTGGATCACCGCACTGCTGCCGGAGTGCTTGCCCAGCACCAGCCGATGCTCCCGGCCCAGTTCCGCCGGGTCCACACCCTGGTAGTTGGCTGGGTCCTTGAGCAGGCCGTCCACATGGATGCCGGCTTCATGGGTGAAGACGCCCTCACCCACCAGGCTCTTCTGCCAATGAATGGGATGACCGGTGGCCGTTTCCACCAGGTGGGACAGGGTCTGAAAACGACGCAGATCCACGCCGGTGTCGATGCCGTGCAACTGCCGCAGACCCAGCACCACCTCTTCCAGGGCAGCGTTGCCGGCCCGCTCCCCAATGCCGTTGACCGTGGTGTTCACATGGGTGGCACCTCCCAGGGCAGCGGCCAGACTATTGGCCGTGGCCAGCCCCAGATCGTCATGGGCATGCATCTCGATCTCCAGGTCCGAAGTGGCCCGAAGCCGGCGCAGGCGTTCCAGAACGGTGAACGGCTCAAGGATGCCCACGGTGTCGGCAAACCGAAAACGTCGGGCTCCGGCCTGTTGTGCCGTCTCCATCACCCGCGCCAGAAAATCCACGTCGGCCCGAGAGGCATCCTCCCCTCCCACGCCCACCTCCAGACCCAGTTCCCGGGCCTCGGCCACATGGCGCCGGATGCACTCCAGTACCCATTCCCGAGTGCGCCCGAGCTTGCGGGTGATCTGCTGATCCGACACGGGAATGGACAGGTCCACCATATCCACACCCAGATGGGCGCAGGATTTGAGATCATCGGTGCGCATGCGGCTCCAGACCAGCAAACGGGCGTTGAGTCCCAGGCCTGCCAGCATGCGGATGGAGTCGCATTCCTCGTCCCCCATGGACGGGATCCCCACCTCCAGCTCCGGCACGCCCAGTTCATCCAGCCCGCGGGCGATGGCAACACGCTCGGCATCGTTGAAGGCGACACCAGCGGATTGTTCACCGTCCCGAAGGGTGGTGTCGTCGATGACGATGGTAGGGGGGTGGGTCATGGGCAGCTCGCTCAGCACAGGTTCCAGGAATGATTAAGCGATTTCCATGCCAACTTATAGATGACTGATTACTCGAAATTTTCTGTGTGATCGCCGTGTTTCCGGGTGTCGTTTTGCGACCTCCGGAAGGGAGTTGTGGGATTTGCTACATGGGTCGGGGTTCGGGGGTCGGGGTTCCGCGCCCCTCATCCCCGGCCCTTCTCCCACCGGGGACACGGCAGACAGTGAGACAGGAGTGAACGCTTCACGCCCGTGAGCCCCTCTCCCCTTTGGGGAGAGGGGTTGGGGTGAGGGGAAAACCATCACGCATAGGCTGGCGCAAACGCTTGCTCAGGATTCTCCACCGGGCCATCCTCACCCCAATACGGCGACATCTTGCGCAAACGGGCCACGATGTCCGGCATCACCTGAATCACCCGATCCACCTCTTCCTCCGTATTGAACCGGGACAAGGAGAACCGCACCGACCCGTGAGCAGCGGTATAGGGGATCCCCATCGCCCGCATCACATGGGAGGGCTCCAGAGAGCCGGAGGTGCAGGCCGAACCGCTGGACGCCGCGATACCCTGATGATTGAGCATGAGCAGAATGCCCTCGCCCTCAATGTACTCGAAGGCCATGTTCAGTGTGTTGGGCAGACGGTTGTCCACGTCCCCGGTGACAAAGGCGTTGGGGATCTGTTCCAGCAACCCGGCCTCCAGGCGATTTCGCAGGGCGCGTACCCGCTGGCGCTCCTCGTCCAAATGGCTCAAGGCCAGTTCCGCGGCCTTGCCCAGGGCAATGATGCCCGGCACGTTTTCCGTGCCGGCCCGACGGCCCCGCTCCTGATGCCCACCGCGCAGCATGGGCCGGAACCTCAAGCCACGCCGTACATACAACACCCCCACGCCCTTGGGTGCATGCAGCTTGTGACCCGAGATGGAGAGCATGTCGATGCAGGTGTACTTGAGATCAATGGGCAGCTTGCCCACGGCCTGAACCGCATCGGTGTGGAACATCACACCCCTGGCGCGGGCCATCTCGGCCATGCTTTCCACCGGAAACAGGGTGCCTGTCTCGTTATTGGCCCACATCACCGACACCAGGGCCACCTGGTCCGACAATACCCGGCGGTAGTGAGCCAGATCCAGGCGACCCTGACCGTCGACGCCCAGGCGATGGATGGTGTAGCCCTCCTTTTCCAGCTGCTCACAGACATTGAGTATCGCCGGATGCTCCACCTCCGTGGTGATGATCTCCCGCCGCTGGGGCTGGGCACGCACGGCGGACAGGATGGCCGTGGAATCCGATTCGGTGCCACAGGAAGTAAAGATGATCTCCGAGGCATGCTCGGCCCCGACCAGCGCCTGCACCTGCTCACGCGCCTGCTTGAGGGCTCGCCCCACCTGATCACCAAAACTGTGCATGGAAGAGGGGTTGCCAAACTGCTCGGTCAGGAATGGCAGCATGGCCTCCACCACCTGGGGATCCACGCAGGTTGTGGCATTGTTGTCCATGTAGATGGGTTTCATGGTCTATTCCCCCATGGCCATGGCACGTACGTTCATGGGAGGCAGGGCCCCCGGGCTGGACCGCGGCGCCTCGGTGGCGTGATTTTCCGGGTCGAACGCCTCCCCCTTTTCCGCCAGCACCCGGGTGAGGACTTCCTCGATCCCTTCATGACAGGTGGAGCAACCGCCCCCGGCCTTGGTATAACCCGTCACGTCCTGCACCGTGCGAAGGCCATGGGCGCGGATGGTCTGCTCGATCTTCACCGCATCGATGGCGAAGCACTTGCAGATCAGGGCACCTTCCTCGTGATCATCCTTCCAGACCTCGCCGCGATAATTGGCAATGGCGGCCTGCAGGGCCTCATGTCCCATGACGGAGCAATGCATCTTCTCCGGTGGCAACCCGCCCAGGGCATCGGCAATATCCTCGTTATTGATGCGCTCGGCCTCTTCCAGGGTCAGGCCAATGATCATCTCGGTGAGCACCGAGCTGGAGGCCACCGCGGAACCACAGCCGAAGGTCTGGAAACCCGCCTCCTGAATCACGCCACTCTCCGGGTCCACCTTGAGCGTGAGGCGCAGGGCATCGCCGCAACTGATGGAACCCACCTCGCCGGTGGCATTGGCGTCACGCACCACGCCGACGTTGCGGGGGTTGAAGAAGTGCTCTTTCACCTTCTCGGAATAATCCCACATGATCTTGACCCTCCAGGGTGTGTGCCGTCATACCGCCAGAGCGGCGGGGGCATGGGTGTGGCATTTCTTGGGGCAGACCTGAGAGCAGGCCTCGCATCCAATACAGTCCATGGCATCGGCAAGCCGCATGACCATGGAGGTGTCGTCGGAGAAGCCGTCGTCATCGTCGTCTTCGTCGTCGTCCATCTCCCGCTCCACCAGTTCAAAGCAGTTGCGGGTACAGACCTTGAAACAACGGCCGCAGCCAATGCAGTTCTCCTCCTTGAGTTCCATGATGAAGGCGGGTGTCCACTGGGTGCCGCCACGGGTGACGCCGGTAATGGGGTTCATGGTTCTGTGCCTCTTCTCGTATGTCTTATGATCTTGTGTCTTGTATCGTTTCGGTCATCAAAGACCGGCCACCTTGGGGTGGTCACCAATGATGTTCAGGGCCACGGACAGCAGCTTGTCGGCCTCGTTCTTCATCTTTGATGGGCTGTCAAAGCCAAAGCGGTGGACGTCACGCAGGCTCTTGTCCACCACGATCAACTTGCCCACCGCGATGATCACGCGACCGAAACCCTCGCGATTCAGGCTCATCATGGGCGAGGCCAGCAGCCCGCACTCCCGTTCAATCATCATGGCCAGGGCGTTGTAGAACACGTGTAGACGGGCAATGGCGCCCGCATCGGGATCGCCCACGATGGGTATCGCCCGGCGTTGCTCGGCGGTGAGGATCAACTGCTCCAGTAGCTGCGCATCGGCTTCGGATTCGCGGGTGCCATAGGTATCCAGAGCGCGCACCTGACGGATCACCTCCCGGATGAAATCCGTCTCCAGGATGGGGTCGTCGGTGGCAATGATGGCGGTGGCTGTATCGGTGGTCATGGTCGAATTCCTGATCGGACGTTGATGTCATGCGTTGGCAAGAGGCGATGGACCGGGTGGCCGGTCACCCCTCCTCTTCCCAGGGTTCGCTGGCCATGGCGTCAAAGCGACTCGGGTCGCCTTGCTGACGCTGGACGGCCTTGGCCATCCAGGGGGGTGGGGTGTGCTCTTTCAGGCAGGTTTGCAATTCGCGCAGCAGGTCGGAAATGCGCGTGCCATGGGACACCCGCACCGGCTGAGTACCCAGCGCCAGGAGTTGTTTCACGGCAGATGAGCCGGCGGCGGCGCAATAAACGGCCGCACACCCCTCCAGGCATTCGAACTTGGCCAGCAGCTTGTCTTCGCCACCGTCCTGGGCCTGCTCACCAAACTGAGCCGCCTCCACCAGATCGGCGCGCTCCCGGGTCAGCCGGTAGATGGCCATCCCCCGGGCGGACCCGAAATGTTGATCCACGCGGATCATGTCCGTGCTAGCAAAGGCCACCCGAATCATTGCATTCCCCTCTTCCATGGCGGCAGACTCAGTGCCAGATGGCGTGATCACTTGCAGACGACGCTGTAGTGTCATGCTGCGGTTCCTCCCAGGTTTGGGCTTCGGGATGGGCGTAGATGGATCGGTACGGCGCCACGTCATGGCTTGGGTTCGAGAGCTGCAGATTGGCCAGATCGAACAGGGCCTGGCGGGCACCCGCATATCCGATCCAGGTGCGCTGAAATCCCCCCAGCCAGTCATACTGGGGAAAGCCCGCGCGCAGCAGGGGGATGCCCAGGCGTCGAGCGGGCTCCACGCCATGGGTATTGGCGATCAGGCACTGGGCCCCTCTCTCGCCAGCCAGGGCTTCCAGATCCTCCAGGTCGCCAATCTTCACCTGCTCTGCCGCCACCCGCTCAAGCACCGGCGCCCGGGTGGGCGCCACGGCGGCCACCACCTCACCCCCCATCTCCCTGATCAGATGTGAAAACCCATGCAGCAGGTCCGGGTCGGCGGCGATGGCCACACGGGAGAAGCCCAGCATGAAATGGGTGTCCAGCATGGCGTCCTGAAGGCGGGCACGTTCCCGCTGCAGGCGTGGCGGCACCGGGCGGCCGCTGAGTCGGGACAGGGTGAGCATGAGCTCATCCGTAGCCTCCAGGCCCATGAGACTGTCGAAACGGACATTGGGTACGCCGGTGCGAGCCTCAAGATGCTCCGCTGCGCTGCCCATGGAGGCCCCCATCACCAGGGTGGCGGCGGATTGCCCCAGCCGATCCAGATGACTCAGCGGTGTCCCACCCGTGGTGAGCGCTGACAGGCGGGCCTCGGACAGATGCCCATCCAGCGAACCGGAGAGATCCGGCACCACCAGGGGTTCCAGACCGAAGGCTTCCACCATGTCCTTGAGGCATTCCACGTCGCCCGGCGTGAGCGCCGCGCCGGCCAGGATATTCACCTGCCCGGGGGCCGTCCCCGCCTGTCTTGACTCCGGTACCTGGTGATCAATCAGTGCCGTAACGGCCAGTGCGAAGCCTGTTTCCGCCGATCCGGAGAAGTCCGGGGTGGACACGGGCACCACGGCCACATCGGCAAATTCCGGATGCTGCTGGCGAAATTCCCGTATCACCCGCTCTACATCGGCGCCCTCGGTTTCCGAAAGCCCCGTGGTGAGCACCCCAATCAGGTCGGGCCGGGACTTGCCACATACGGTGGCCAGACCCTCCACGAGGTTCTCATCAGCGCCCATGACGGCACTGACCTGATCCATGGCGGTGGTCTGCAGGGGGATGGGTTCCCGAAAATGGCGCACCAGAAAGACCTTGGCAAAGGCCGTGCAGCCCTGGGAGCCATGTAACATGGGGATGGCGCGATTCATGCCCAGCATGGCCAGCGCCGCCCCCAGGGGCTGGCTGGCCTTGAGGGGACTGACGGATAGAGCCTTGCTACGACGAATGATCCGGGCCATCTCAGCGGGCCTCCTGATGGGTGTGGGTGTCCAGGGGCATGCCGGTACTGTCCCAGGGGGCAGGCTGACGCACGTGGGGCCAGATGGGGCTCTCCAGGGTCAACGCCAGTTGACGGGCCAGCTCCAGCATCCCCTGGTAGCCGGCGTACGCGGACTCGCGTTCCTGATTGATATCCAGGAAGGGAATACGGGCCTTGAGGGCGGTGTACATGTTACGTCCCCCGGCGATGAGCACGTCCGCCCGGGTTTCCTCGAAGATGCCCAGCAAGGCCTTGGGATTGCCGTCCTCGATCATGCGGGCGTCCTCCCCCATGAGTTCGCGGATGCGGGCCTTGTCTTCCTCTGTGGACTTGCGAGTGCCGGTGGCCACCACCTCCATGCCCAGGTCCTGAAGGGCCGAAACCACGGACCAGGATTTCACGCCGCCGGTGTAGAGCAGCACCCGCTTGCCCGCCAGGCGTTCCCGCCAGGGAGCCAGTTCGGCACGGATGCGGGCCTCCTCACGGGCAATGAGGTCTTCAGTGCGTCTCGTGAGGTCCGGATCGCCCAGCAAGCGGGCAAATTCACGCAGGGCGTGGGACATGTCGTTGATGCCGTAGAAACTGCCCTCGAACCAGGGGGTGCCGTAGCCTTCCTGGAGCTTTCGGGCCACGTTGATCATGGCCTTGGAGCACACCATCATGTTGGCCCCGGCCCGGTGCATGGTCTGCACCTGGTGATAGCGGGCATCCCCGGACAGGGTGCACAGCACACGCAAGCCCAGTTCATCCAGCAACGGCAGCACATGCCAGAACTCGCCGGCGATGTTGTATTCACCGATCAGGTTGATGTCATGCACCGTGATGCCGGGGCGCTGAGCCGACTCGGGCGCCGGCTCGGGTTCCCGGCTGCCCACCACCTGCTTGACCATGGACTCGCCGGCAATACGATTACCCAGGTTCTTGGAGCCATAAAAGCCTGCGGCGTCCACGAACACCACCGGCACCCCCCAACGCTCCTCGGCCACCTTGCAGACCGCCTCCACATCGTCACCGATCAGAGCGGGCACGCAGGTGTTGTAGACGAAGACGGCTGGCGGATTGAAGGACTCCACCGCCTGGCGGATGGAATGCAACAGACGCTTCTCGGAGCGCCCCATGATGACGTCCTGCTCGGTCAGGTCGGTGGTGAGGCCCAGGCGGAACAGGTCGGGCCCTGAGGAACGGGTACCACGGTTATCCCAGGAGTTGCCCGCGCAGGCGATGGGGCCGTGAACAATGTGGGCCACATCCGCCACCGGTAACAGGGCGATCTGGGCCCCATCAAATGCGCACCCCCCGGCCGCGGCCCCGGGCTTGGGGCGGGCGCAACCGGACTTTTCCTTGGTGTTGTGGTCGCATGCCGGTTCATCCAGCAATGCCTTGATGTCCTGTGCCTTCATTGTCTGCTCCGCTGCGGAATCGGCTTTGCAGGGAGTATTGCAAGAGGCGGGCCATCTTCAACTTATTGTTTATTATGAATTTCCTGACTCAGCGGCATGTAGCAAAGGCGACAATAGGGAGGTCAGGCAACAAATCAGCCCTCGCCGAACCGGGCCACTGTTCCTGGCTCGCGCCCCATCACCTTCGCCAGCCAGGGCGGTGGCGTACCTTCCAGCACCGCCTGCAGACGGGCGATCACCTCGGACGCCGCAGGACTGTCCGGCAACTTGATGGGATGCACACCCACACGGATCACCTTGGCTGCCGCCGGGCCACCGATGCTTTCCACATACAACAACTGACAATCCGCCAGCAGTTGCGCTCGCGCGGCGTTGCGATCCTCGGCCTTGTCGGCCTCGTCGGTGAAACGAATCTCCACCAGCCGCGCCGCAGCCTGGGACACCTGATAGATCAGAAACCGGGCACAGGAACCAAAATGACCATCCAGTATGTCTCCGGTATTGGAGGCCAGGGCGATGCGGATGGAGCCGGGCATATCATCATCAGCCAGCGACTCCACGGCGGGCAGATCCGGTTCCACCTCCCGTTCGCCAGACAGATAGCGCACCGCCATTTCCAGACTCTGGCTGTTGCATTCGTCCTGCTCGATGTCGGGATGGCGGGTGCGTTTGAGGCCCTGCCTGAGATCCTCGGCCGTCATCGAGGCCAGCGCCTCTTCCTTGATGGGAGCACCAATGCGCTCGATGATGATCTCGAGCAATCGGGGTAGTTCAATCCCGGGCAGGACCTTCTTGGCCAGGGCAATGCGCAGGGCGCATTCACGGTCGAGGATATCGGTGGACATGGGGGTACCTCATCGGGATTTGATTCGCTGGCGGGCGGGCACTTCTTCGCGGGCAGGACCCCGCCCCGGGCATGTGTATTCACGTGAAAGAACCAAGGTTCAGCTACGAACACTCCCTTCTCCCCCACGGGGGAGAGGGGCTTGGATCATATCTTTAGAGAGAGTTGGTCAGAGACGCTTGGCCCGCAGGGTGATGGGCAACCGCGGGGCCTCGTCCATGGGCTCCAGGAAATAACGGGAGCCATCGGCCAGAGTGATCTCGCCACCCCAGCGCCCCGGCCCTTCGTGCTCCATGGAGACAATGGCCTCTTCCAGGTCCTTCTTGGGGACGTAGAAGGACATCCCCGATTCCGTCTTGTTGATCATGACACTTGGCATGGTGTGTTCTCGCTTGGAAATATTGACCCTCCTCCCTTTCGGGAGGGGGCAAACTGGATGCCTGGGAAGGCTTCCTGCCCTCCGTTGCCCCTCATCCCCGGCCCTTCTCCCCCCAGGGGGGGGGAACTCACCTCCCCCGAGGAGAAGAGAGCCCCTCTCCCCCGTGGGGAGAGGGGTTGGGGTGAGGGGCGAGGAGCCAGCAACCCTTACCGTACCAGGTCGTAGTTGTAGTCCGTCACACCCATCTCCTGGGTCTCGTCATCCAGTTGCTCCAGCACCGAGTTCACCAGGGTGGTGAGGATGTACATGCCGCCCTCATAGCCCAGGGTGGTCATGCGGTGCAGGTGGTGACGATCGAAGATGGGGAAGCCGATCCGCACCAGCGGCACCTTGAACTCCTTGCCCTTGGCCAAAGTGTCACGCTCGATGAACTTGCCGTAGGAATTGCCGATCAGGAAGTCCGGCTTGTCGGTGAACACCAGGGAGCGCAGGTGCCACAGATCCTTGTTGAAATACACCTCGGAGTTCGCGCCATAAGGGCTTTCCGAGAGCATCTGTTCCATGGCCTTCTTCCAGCGCTTGTTGGCATGGTTGCACAGGATGTGACGCGGCTCGGCCCCAAGTTCCAGCAGGAAGCGGGTCATGCCCATCACGAAGTCCGCATCCCCGTACAAGGCGTACTTCTTGCCATGCAGCCAGGTATGGGAGTCGGTCATCATGTCCACCAGGCGGCCCCGCTCCTTTTCCAGGGAGGCGGCGATGGGCTTGCCCGTGATCTCCGACACCTTCATCAGGAACTCATCCGTGCCCGTCAGCCCCATGGGGATGTTGATCTTCGGGGCCTCGTGATGCCAGGTGTTCTTGACGAACTTGCGGGTCTTGTCCAACTGCCACGGCTGCAGCAACAGGGTGTCATGGGCGTTGGGCGCATCCTTGAGTTCGTCCTGCGTGGTGCCACCGGCGTACATGCGGTATTCGCCATCAGCCGGGGTGTCCAGCACCTCCTCCGGATCGCACAGCAGGCTGTAGTCCACCCCCATCTCATTCATCATGCGCTTGATCACCCGGTAGTTGCCCAGGTAGGTTTCGAAACCCGGCACCAGGTTGATCTTGCCGTTCTTGCCCGGCTCCTTGTCTTCCATGTGATTGAGGGTGAAGTAACGGATGGTGCCCTCGAACATGTTGTCCCAGCCCGTGGTGTGGCTGCCCACAAAGGAAGGCGTGTGGGCGTAGGGCGTCGGGAAGTCTTCCTCGATGAATCCTTCCTTGCGGGCATTGCCGATGAAGGCATTCAGATCGTCGCCGATCACCTCGGCCATGCAGGTGGTGGACACGGAGATCATGTCCGGCTTGTACAGGGCCTTGGCGTTTTGCAGACCATCCATGATGTTCTTCTGGCCACCGAACACCGCGGCGTCCTCGGTCATGGAGTCGGACACACAGGCGATGGGCTCGCGGAAGTGCCGGTTGAAGTAGGTACGGAAATAGGCCACGCAACCCTGGGAGCCATGCACATAGGGCAAGGTCTTCTCAAAACCCAGGGAGCAGAGCACCGCGCCCAGGGGCTGGCAGGCCTTGGCCGGGTCGACGGTGAGGGCCTCGCGCTGGAAGTTCAGTTCCTTGTATTCCTCGGTGGTGGTCCACTCGAAGACCTCACGGATCTTCTCCGGGCTGTGGGCCTCCTCGGACGTTTCCCGCTTGCGGGCCAGCACCTGCTGGTAGTCTTCTTCCTGAAACAGGGGGTAACAGGGCTTGATGTTTTCGGGATTCTGGCTCATGGTCTCTTCTCCTGCCGCGCCACCAATCTGTGGACTACGGTCTGGGGAACATCATCAGGTGGTCACCGTGGCGCCGGTCGCGTCGGCGCCACGGGCAGGTTTTTCCTCAGGCGACCTTCTTCCAAGGGGCCTGCAGCTTGTCCCAGCAGGGATTGTTCAGGGTCATGTCCATATCCCGGGCGAAGATGGCAAAGCCGTCGTAGCCGTGATACGGGCCTGAATAATCCCAGGAGTGCATCTGACGGAAGGGGATGCCCATCTTCTGGAAGATGTACTTCTCCTTGATCCCCGAACCCACCAGATCCGGACGCACCCGCTTGACGAATTCCTCCAGCTCGTAGCCGGTGACGTCGTCGTACAGCAGCGTGGCATCGCCCATTTCCTTGATGGTGCGGTCATAGTCATCGTTGTGGGCAAACTCGTAGCCGGCCCCCACGATCTCCATGCCCAGGTCCTCATAGGCACCGATCACATGACGGGGACGCAAGCCACCCACATACAGCATGACCTTGCGGCCTTCCAGGCGCGGACGATACTTGGCGATGACCGCGTCCATCTCGCTCTGGTACTTCTCGATCACCCGCTCGGCACCTTCCTTGATCTTGTCGTCGAACAGATCGGCGATCTTGCGCAGGCTCTCGGCAATCTTGGTGGGGCCGAAGAAGTTGTACTCCATCCAGGGCAGGCCGTACTTCTCCTCCATGTGCCGCGCCAGGTAGTTCATGGAACGGTAGCAGTGGAGCAGATTCACCTTGGCCTTGGGTGCCAGCTCCAGTTCGGAGATGGTGCCATCCCCGGACCACTGAGCGATCACACGCAGGCCCATCTCCTCGAGCAGGATGCGCGAGGCCCAGGCGTCACCACCGATGTTGTAGTCCCCCGTGAGGGCCACATCGTAGGGGGTGGACTCGAAGCTGTGATCATCATCCCGGCGCGGCAGCACCGAGTCGCGGATGGCGTCGTTGGCGATGTGGTGACCCAGGGACTGGGACACGCCCCGGAAACCTTCGCAGCGCAGGGCCACGACGGGCTTGTCCGTTTCCTTGGTCTTCTTCTTGGCCACCGACTCGATGTCGTCCCCGATCAGGCCCACCGGGCACTCGGACTGGATGCTGATGCCCTTGTTCAGGGGGAACAGGGTTTCCATCTCGTCGATCATCTTCTCCAGCTTCTTGTCACCGCCGAAGACGATATCCTTCTCCTGGAAATCGGAGGTGAAGTTCATGGTGCCGAAGGTGTTCACCCCGGTGTGGCCGGTGTAGTAGTTGCGACGCCCCGCACGGGAATACTGGCCGCAACCCACCGGGCCGTGGGAGATGTGGATCATGTCCTTGATGGGGCCCCACACCACGCCCTTGGAGCCGGCGTAGGCACACCCACGGATGGTCATGACACCAGGCACGGACTTGCGATTGGACACCAGACACTTCTTGGCCTGTTCCACATTGGGGTCGTTGACGGTCAGGTGTTTGGCGCGATCCTTCCTGGCCTTTTCCGGATAGACTTCAAGCACTTCCTGGATGAGGGCTTCAGCCTCTTCACGTTTCATAGCGCACATTTCGATGGACTCCTCTGTTCGCCGCCACTCATCCGTGGACATGCGTCAGGTGGAATGGGGTGGGACTGGGTTCACCGCCGGGCAGCCCCATGGGGCTTACCCGACCGCTTTTCGAGGCATCAGGCGGTGGCCTGATCCGCCTCAACCGACTTGCCGACGATGCTCTCGTCCTCCACATCCATGATGCCGAACTCCATGAGCAGGTCTTCCAGCTCATCCATGCTGCACGGAGTGGGCACGACGAAGTGCTTGTTATCGACCACCTTCTGGGCCAGCGCGCGATACTCGTCCGACTGCTTGGACTTGGGGTTGAATTCCACGCAGGTCATGCGACGGATCTCGGCACGCTGTACATCGTTGTCGCGGGGCACGAAATGAATCATGGTGGTGCCCAGCTTGCTGGCCAGGGCCTCGATGAGCTCATCTTCCCGGTCGGTATTACGACTGTTGCAGATCAGGCCTGCCAGGCGCACGCTGCCGGAGCTGGCGTACTTCACGATACCCTTGGCGATGTTGTTGGCGGCGAACATGGCCATCATCTCGCCGGACACCACGATGTAGATTTCCTGGGCCTTGTTCTCGCGGATGGGCATGGCGAAGCCACCGCAGACCACGTCACCCAGTACGTCGTAGAACACGAAGTCCAAGTCGTCCTCGTAGGCACCTTCCTCTTCCAGGAAGTTGATGGCCGTGATCACACCGCGACCAGCGCAGCCGACACCCGGCTCGGGACCGCCGGACTCGACGCACTTGACGTCGCCGAAGCCGGTCTTGAGAACATCTTCCAGTTCCAGATCTTCAACGCTGCCGGCGTCAGCAGCCATCTGCATGATGGTATTCTGTGCCTTGGCGTGCAGGATCAGACGCGTGGAGTCAGCCTTGGGGTCGCAGCCGACGATCATGACCTTCTTACCGGACTCCGCCAGGGCGGCGACCAGATTCTGGGTGGTGGTGGACTTGCCGATACCGCCTTTACCGTAGATTGCACATTGACGTGTGGGCATGGCTTTCAATCTCCTCTGCCTGAGCTGTGGACTGTGTGTGTGTCTTCATCAGGAGGGATTGCAAGGCACGTGCCAGCTACCCTTTAAAAAATTAACTAACTGTTTTTAAACACTTTAAAACACAACAACCGGACCGGCACTACGCGTGGGATACCCGACAAAGACCCTAACTCTGTATGGATAACGACACGTCCCCTCCCCCCAGCCTGCCTGCCTGCGCCCGCCTGCCCATCAACCGCTGCAACCTGCCGGCCGTGATCCTGGGCAGCCTCACCTACCAACAGCATCCAACACCGCTCATGCTCGATGGTCTGGGTGATCTGCATCGCTACCTGTGGCAACACCTGGACACCCTCGATACACCCGAACTCAGGGCCGAGGACTTCAAGGCCTACATGCGCGGTCATTTCTGCCTGGATGACCTGTCGGCCTGCGGACTGGAAGGGGACGGGGGGCGCGGCAATGCGGATTACCTGCGCCTGGTGCGGGGCTGGTGGTTCAACCCGGACGGGCGCGAGGCGGCGGTGCTCAAGGGCTGGGTGGAATCACGCTTCGGGCTGATGACCCGATTTCACCGCCAGCCGCTCACGGACAACGAAGGGGAAGGCTATGCCCGCTTCATGCACGAACGGACTTGTGGGCTTTACAACACCAATGCACTGGAATCGCAGATGGATCTGCTGTTCGGCTTTTGTCAGTACGAACTGGGCCGGCAATATCCGGAACAGAACCATCTCACCCTTTATCGGGGGGTGAATGGCCTGGAGGATCACGAAGTGCTCTGGCGCAGGGGCAAGCGGGCCGTGGTGCTGTTCAACAACGTGAACGCCTTTTCCAGCCATCGGGAGCGGGCAGACGAATTCGGGGACTACATCCTCACCGTTCGGGTGCCGTTGGCCAAGGTGTGCTGTTTTCAGGAACTGTTGCCCGGACTCCTGAGGGGGGAAGGGGAACATCTGGTGATCGGCGGGGTGTACGAGGTGAGCCTGAGCACCCTGTGAGCGATCACGATGGGCGCCGATACCAGAACCAGCTCAGCCGCCTTGAACGCAAGGCAAACGGCACCAGCAAAACCACCAGAGTCATGAGCAGATGCTGCCAGGGGCCGAACCATTCGGTCTTGCGCCCTGAAGTGAGCACCGGGGGGTCATCCAGGATGCGAAACACCTGGCCTCGGCTACGGCCATCGCGGGCCAGACGTCGGGACAGGAACACTTCCTCTCCGGCATACACCCGCTCGGTGAAGCCCCCTACCCTCTCGAAGGCATCGCGGGTGCAAAAAAGATAGCAGCCAGCCGCCAGGCGCAGCCGGGAGGACAACCCATTCCAGGTGATCACGCCCAGTCGATAAGCCGACAGGGAGAGGCGATCAAAGCGGATACGCGCCCCACCCCCACACACCTGGCCGCTACCCAGGGCCTGCAGCGTGGCCCGAAGCAACGCGCCATCGGGCCAGGTATCGGCATCCACGAAGATCAGCCATTCACCGCGGGCCTCGGCGGCACCGGCGTTACGGGCGCGGGCGATGCGCTGTTCCGGCTCGAAGACCACCCGGGCACCGGCAGCCTCGGCGGTGGCGGCGGTATCGTCCGTGGAGGCATTGTCCACCACGATCACCTCCGAGATCTCCGGCTGCTCCGCACGGGCGGCGTTCACCGCCTCCAGGGTCCGGCCAATCCACTCGGCCTCGTTCCAGGCGGGGATGATGATGGAGACTTGGGGGTATTCCGACATGAGGTGAAGGGGCGCTCCGGAAAAAGTTCACTCGTTCAGGGCAAGTGCAGCGGGGCTCAACCAGGGATAGCTGTCTCGTAAAACTTCCCAGTCCTCAGGCGTATCCAGATCCTGCCGGGGTTCAAGCTCATCCCAGGACCACCCCAGGGCCTCGAACCGCGACCGGGTCTGCGCCAACACCTGATCCGTGCCCCATTCGATACCCTGGAACACCTGCGGTTCCACCCGACGCATGCCGATCAGCACATAGCCCCCGTCATGGGCTGGCCCCAGTACCGCATCCCGACCCGACCGCAGGCTGTCCGCAGCCTGGCGGATATCCTGCACCGTCATCTCCGGACAGTCAGTGCCGATGACAATGGCCCCACCAAAGCACTCCAGGGCACGCCCCAGGGCTTCCTGAATACGATCACCCCGGTCGATACCCTGCTGGGAGGTCAGCGCGCAGCCGTAATCCACGGCCAGCTTGCGCAGAAAGGCGTGACTGGCATCCGGGGCACCATGGATGATCACCGAACCGCAGTCGGCAGCACAGGCCACCATCATGGCGTGACGTACCATGGCCTTGTGGATACGGCAGGCATCCTCGGCGCCCACTGCCGGGATCAGTTGGGTCTTGGTGCGCCCTGGCACCGGGGCGCGCGTGAACACCAGGACCGGTATTTCCTCAACACTGGCAGACATGACCACGCCCCTCACCCGACCCACAACCGGGCATTGCGGAACATCCGCAGCCAGGGGCCATCCTCGCCCCACTCGGCCGGGGCCCACGCATGCTGCACGGTACGGAACACCCGCTCCGGGTGCGGCATCATGATGGTGGCACGACCATCGCGAGTGGTCAGCCCGGTGATGCCCTCGGGGGAACCATTGGGGTTGAAGGGATAACGCTCCGTCGTCTGACCAAAATGATCCACATAACGCAGCGACACCAACCCGGAACCCGACAAGGCATCCACATCCACATTGCCCAGTGCGACACGACCCTCACCATGGGAAACCGCCACCGGCAGACGCGAACCGACCATCCCTTCAAGCATGATGGATGGGCTTTGGGTCACCTCCACCAGCGAAAAACGGGCCTCGAACTGCTCGGAGCGATTACGCACAAAACGGGGCCAATGCCCTGCCCCCGGGATGAGGTCCTTGAGTTGGGAGAGCATCTGGCAACCATTGCACACCCCCAGGGAGAAGGTGTCCGAACGCTCGAAGAAGGCCTGGAAGGCGTCCCGCAGGCGCGCGTTGAACAGGATGGATCGAGCCCATCCCCCGCCGGCACCGAGCACGTCACCATAGGAGAATCCACCACAGGCTGCCAGCCCCTGGAAGCTGGCCAGATCCACCCGGCCCTCCATGAGATCAGTCATGTGCACATCCACGGCGCAGAAGCCTGCCCTGTGAAAGGCTGCCGCCATCTCCAGCTGACCATTGACGCCCTGCTCCCGCAGGATGGCCACCCGGGGCCGCACGCCCGTCTGAATGAAGGGCATCGCCAGGTCATCTGTCGGGTCAAATGTCAGACGGGCATTGAGGCCCGGATCATCATCCGGCATCAGGGCCTCGAACTCCTCCCGGGCGCAGTCGGGGTCATCCCGCAGGGCCTGTATGTGGTAACTGGTGCGAGCCCAGCACTGCTGAAGATTGGCCCGGCTGTCAGCAAAGACCACCTGATGACCGCGCCGGAATTCTATCTGCCCGGTGTCATTCAGGGTGCCGATCACATGACTGTGATGCGCCAGGCCGGCACCATGCAGCATGGACAACACCTCTTCAGTATCATCGTGACGCACCTGGATCACGGCGCCCAGCTCCTCGCAGAATAGCGCCGCCAGGGTGTCATCACCCAGATCGTCCAGGTGCACGGTCACCCCCGTGCGTCCGGCAAAGGCCATTTCGCACAGCGTAGCCAGCAGGCCGCCATCGGAACGGTCATGATAAGCCAGCACATGCCCCTCGCGCCGCAGATCCTGGATGGCAGAGAAGAAACGCTTGAGGGTGTCCGGATCATCCAGATCCGGGGCGTGATGCCCCACCTGACCGGTTACCTGGGCCAGGGCCGATCCGGCCAGGCGCTGGCGACCCTTGGCCAGATCCACCAGGATCAGGTCAGTATCACCCTGATCGGTGCGCAGTTCGGGCGTGAGGGTAAGTCGTACATCCGATACCGGCGCAAACGCCGAGATGATCAGCGACAAGGGCGAAGTCATGAGGCGCTGCTCGCCGTCCTGCTCCCAGACCGTGCGCATGGACAGGGAGTCCTTGCCCACCGGGATGGCAATCCCCAGGCGCGGGCACAACTCCTCTCCCACGGCGCGAACGGTATCGAACAGGGCCGCATCCTCGCCGGGGTGCCCGGTGGCCGCCATCCAGTTGGCGGACAGGCAGATCCTCGACAGATCCTCCACCGCAGCGGCGGCGATGTTGGTGATCGCCTCACCAATGGCCATGCGCCCCGAAGCGGCCGGGTGAACCATGGCGATGGGCGCCCTCTCACCCATGGCCATGGCCTCGCCGGTGTAGGCATCGTAATCACTGGCGGTCACCGCCACGTCGGCCACGGGCACCTGCCAGGGGCCCACCATCTGATCCCGGGCCACCAGGCCGGTCACGGTGCGGTCGCCGATGGTGATCAGGAAGGATTTCGAGGCCACCACAGGCAGCTGCAACACCCGCTGCACGGCCTCGGCCAGATCCACCACACAGGTATCCACTTCCGGTTTCTGGAAGGTTTGATGATGCACATCGCGCAGCATCTTGGGGGGCTTGCCCAGCAGCACTTCCATGGGCATGTCCACGGGCGTTGCATCAAGCAGGGCGTCGCCTACCAGCAGGCGCTGCTCCGCCGTGGCCGTACCCACCACCGCGAACGGCGCCCGCTCCCGCTCGCACAGGGCCACGAAATCATCCAGGCGATCCGCCTCGATGGCCAGCACATAGCGCTCCTGGGCCTCGTTGCACCAGATCTCCATGGGGGACAGGCCTTCCTCATCGGAGGGCACGGTACGCAGTTCGATGCTGCCCCCACGACCGGCATCGTTGAGGATCTCGGGAATGGCATTGGACAGACCGCCGGCCCCCACATCGTGAATGGAGAGCACCGGGTTGGCCTCACCCAGGGCCGTGCAACGGTCGATCACTTCCTGACAGCGGCGCTGGATCTCCGGATTGCCTCGCTGCACCGATGCAAAATCCAGTTCCTGGGCACTCTCGCCACTGGCCATGGACGAGGCCGCACCGCCACCCAGGCCGATCAGCATGGCCGGCCCACCCAGCACCACCACCGGTGTGCCCTCGGGCAGGGCCTGCTTCTCGATATGCTCGGCGCGCATGCTGCCCACCCCGCCGGCGATCATGATGGGCTTGTGGTAGCCCTTGAGCTCGAGGCCCGAAGGCCCGGGCACTTCAGCCTCCAGGGTGCGGAAATAGCCCGCCAGGGCCGGGCGCCCGAATTCATTATTGAAGGCCGCCGCACCGATGGGGCCCTCCAGCATGATGTTCAGGGCCGACTCGATCCGCTCCGGCTTGCCAAAATCCTCCTCCCAGGGCTGTTCCAGGCCGGGAATGCGCAGGTTGGATACGGAGAATCCGCACAGGCCCGCCTTGGGCTTGGAGCCGCGACCAGTGGCGCCCTCGTCACGGATCTCGCCGCCAGAGCCGGTGGCGGCACCCGGGAAGGGGGAGATGGCGGTGGGATGGTTGTGGGTTTCCACCTTCATGATGATGGGCAGATCCATCTCCACGGACTGGTATTCGCCAGTGCGGGCATCAGGGATCAGGCGATGGGCCCGATGGCCCTCCATCACCGAGGCATTGTCACGGTAGGCGGAGAGCACCCCGTCGGGGGACTGGGCATGGGTATTCCGGATCATGGCGAACAGGGATTTTTCCTGAGGACGCCCGTCGATCACCCAGTCGGCGTTGAAGATCTTGTGCCGGCAATGCTCGGAGTTGGCCTGGGCGAACATCATCAGTTCCACATCGGTGGGGTCGCGACCCAGGGCCTCGTAGGCCTCCACCAGGTAATCGATCTCATCGTCGGTGAGCGCCAGACCCAGCTCCGTATTCACCCTCTGCAGGGCGCTCTTGGGATCTGCGCCCCGCTCCACCACCCGCAGCGGCGCCGGAGAGGCCGTGGAGAACAGCCCTTCGGCCTCGTCCCGGTCGGTGAGCACGGTCTCGGTCATGCGGTCATGCAGCAATGGCAATACCCGGTGAAGCGCCTCGGTGCCCAGCGCAGTGTCGGCCTTGAGCCAGAAGGCCGTACCCCGCTCGATCCGCCGTACCACGCCATCGAGCCCGCAGTTGCGGGCAATGTCGGTGGCCTTGCTGGACCAGGGCGAGATGGTACCCAGGCGCGGCACCACCAGCACCAGCTGCCCCTGCTCTGCCGATGCGTCATCAGGCTGCTCGCCGTAGTTGAGCAACTGCCCGAGCACATGGTGCTCATCGGGGGTCAGCTCCCGCTCCGTCTGCACGAAATGCTCGAATCGGGCCCACACCCCGCTGATCTCCGGCACCTGACGACGCAGATCCTCCAGCAGGCGTTGACGACGAAAACTGGACAGGGAGGGACTACCCGGAAGACACAGCATTGAAGACCCCGAACTCAGGCTTGAAAAGCCGTCCATGATACTTGAAAAGCGCCCCAAAAGCCCCCGACTGCCCCTACTGGAACCACAGCAGCTCCCCATGGGAGCTGCTCCCGGAAAAGCCCCCACCCCATGCCCCTTGCATACCTCCGTGGGAGCGGCCCTGGCCGCGAATCCCCCTCAGAACGCGATCAGGAAAGAGCAGCCACCCCTTTTTTCTTCCGGACGCGCTAGTGACAGGGAACTCCCCCCCGGGTACCATGTCTATTGTTACAACACCGGGGGCGACCTGGCTTCGACGTGGGTCGTGAAACCTGAGGTGCATGCCGAGGATACAGCTTACCTCGTAAATCATGCTGTAACGCTATAGTTGCCAACGACGACAACTACGCTCTGGCCGCTTAAAAACCGGTCAGCCTCTGACGGGACCTGCTTGTGGGTTCTACTCAGAGGTCATCGCACACAAGCTCGCGGAGCGGACCTGCCCGGGTCTTAACCGTTAAAACCAAGCGGGCTCGCGCCAACGCATCCTGTTCGTCGGAGGCCGCGGCGTTAACTGAAAAGACGAACTAAGCATGTAGTACCAAGGGCGTAGGGCTTGCGGACGCGGGTTCGATTCCCGCCGCCTCCACCAGTACCAAAAGGTCAACAGTTCGCTGTTGGCCTTTTTTCTTGCCCGATCGCGCCGACTCCCGCGTGTTCGCGGGGGTTCGTGCGGAAGCCTGCGGACTTCGGCGTCCGGCCCCTGGCCCCGCCCAGGGCCACCTTCCTCTCTCTCCCGGCCATTTTTCTCTCCGGCCTCGCTCCCCCGGACACGCCCGAAGTCCGCAAAGGCCGCGAACACGGCCATTACAAATCAATGCGTTACGCGCGGACGAATCAAGCGGTTGGATTGCAGCATCGCCCGACCAAAGGAAACCACATCGTTCACGCTGGTGCCGACGCGGTTTGAAGAATGTCAGAAACGTTTATATACTTCTGACAAACGGAGACGTCCCATGAGCCACCTCAGCGAAGCCATTCTGTCCGCCGCCCAGGCCCTCCCGGAGGGAGGCTTGGTCTCGCCCAAGGAATTTCTGCATCTGGCGTCTAGGGCGGCGGTGGATCAGGCGCTGGCCCGACTGGCCCGCGAGGGGAAGTTGCTGCGCGTGGGACGGGGGGCCTACGCCCTGCCGGTAGCCAGCCGCTTCGGTTCCCGCCCGCCCTCGACCGAGGCCGTTGTCGAAGCCATCGCGTCCACCCACGGTGAAGTCGTCGTGCCCAATGGCGCGGCGGAAGCCAATGCGCTGGGGCTGACCACGCAAGTGCCGACCCGGGAGATCTTTCTGACCTCGGGACCCACGCGCAAGCTGCGCCTGGGCAACCGCATCGTCGAGCTCAAGCACGGCAGCCGCTGGCAGCTCGCGCTCGGCAAGCGCGCGGCCGGCAAAGCCATTCGCGCCCTGTCCTGGCTGGGGCCCGAGCAGGCGCCCTCCGCCCTGCACATCCTCCATGCCCAACTGCCCGCGGAAGAATGGGCCGCCCTGCAGGCAGCTCGCGCGGCCCTGCCCGGCTGGATGGCCCGCGCCGTCAGCGAGGTGAATGCACATGGCTGAGTCCTGGCTCGCGCTCAGCCAGGCCGATCGGGTCGAGGCCCTGGAATACGCGGCCGCCCAGAGCGGCCGCCCGGCACATCTGCTGGAAAAAGACATCTGGGTGGTGTGGACGCTCGCGGCGATCTACGCCTCCCCCATCGCCGACACGCTGACCTTCAAGGGTGGTACGTCGCTTTCCAAGGTTTACAAGGTCATCGAGCGGTTCTCGGAAGACATCGATCTGACCTACGACATCCGCGCCTTGGTGCCGGATCTGCTGCGCGAAGGCAATCCGATTCCAGCGTCTGCGAGCCAGGAGAAGAAGATCACCCGCGCAGTGCGCGCACGGCTTCCCGACTGGATCGAGCAGACGGTACGCCCCGTAATCGATGACGCCTTGGCCGCGAACGGCTTGCAGGCGGGCTTGAGTCTCGCCGGCCAGGAGCGCGACAAGCTGATCATCGCCTATCCCGCCGTCAAGACCGGCACGGGCTATGTCTCCGCGACGGTCCAACTGGAGTTCGGAGCGCGCGCCACCGGGGAGCCGCACCACTTTCATGAAGTCGCCTGCGACATCGCGCCTTGGATCGAAGGCGTGACCTTCCCGACAGCACGCCCTTTGGTGATGGCCGCCGAGCGCACGTTCTGGGAGAAGGCCACGGCCGCACACGTCTACTGCCGCCAGGAACGGCTGCGCGGTGAGCGGTATTCACGTCATTGGTACGACCTGGCGGCGCTGGCGCGAAGCGAGCATTTCGACAAGGCGGCCGCCGATCGGCAACTGGCGCATCAGGTGGCCGAGCACAAGTCGATGTTCTTCGCCGAGAAGGATGCCAACGGCGGCAAGATCGACTACGTCGAGGCCGTGAGCGGCTCGCTCACGTTGGTACCCGAAGGCCCGTCACGCACAGCGTTGGCACAGGATTTTGCGGCGATGAGCGAGGACGGCCTGCTGCTGTCAGATCAGCCGGAGTTCGATGCGATTCTGGAAACCTGCGCCGCCATACAGGACAAGGTCAATCGGCTGGCGTGAGGTCAGGCACTTCCAAGCCCAATCCGCGCGCTGCTCCTCCCACAGGGCCGGCGGATCAACCGCCAGATCGAACAGGGTGACATGATTCGACAGCGTATCGTCCAGGATTGCGACCACGATGTCCGGCGCCAGGGTGGTCAGGTTGACCATCCGGCTCACGTAGCTGTTGTCGATCCCCTCCCGCGCGGCGACCTCCTTCAGTGATTTCGCTTCCCCCGACTCCAGCATGGCCAGCCATCGGTGCCCCCTGGCCAGCGCCAACTGAAGCGGCGTCGGCGTCATATCCCACGGCCTCACGGGGGCAGTTTCGCCGTTCGGCAGCGTGACCAGCTTGCGCCCGCTGCGCCGCTTGATCTGGATCGGCACCGACAGGGTCAGCCTGCCGTCGCTGGTCTGGAGGTCGTCGTTCCATCCTGCTTTCTTGCGCTTGCCTTTCATGGATCCCTTGGAGGGTTCCAATTTGGCCACGTTGAGGGCCAGGCGACGCAGTAGTGCCAGATTCTCAGGGCCATGGTATTTGCGCTGACGGCTCTGATCCTCTTGCATCGTGACGTCCAACACCCAGTGGAGGCGATTCTCAATTCCCCAGTGCTGGCGTGTGACCTCAACGAGTTGTTCCGGGGACAGTGCGTCGCTCAGCAGGTAGTAAGCAACGTCCTCGGTGGTCTTGTCGGCAAGTTCCCGGCGGCGCGTGATGCGGCCTACAGCTTTCAGGCCTGGCCACTGGTGGACGCTCTGAAGCCAATCAAGGTCCGTGATCACGGTCGCCTGGCGTGACTCGACCATGACCGCTGTCCAGGTGGACTTCACCGGCTTGTGCTTCTCCAGGCGCTGCCGGTACACACGCGATGCGTACTGGCTACCCCTGTCGCTGTGGTGGATCAGTCCCGAGGATGGCTGACGGCGCCCCACAGCCATCTCCAGGGCCGACAGTGCCAGATCAGCCCGCATGTGATCGGCCATTGCCCAGCCCACCACCTGCCGGTCGTACAGATCCAGGATCGCGGCAAGATACAACCAGCCCTGAAACGTCCACACGGCAGTGATATCCGCCACCCAAGCGCAATTGGGTTCCGACACCTGGAAACACCGCTCCAATCGATTCGGCGCCACCGGGTACCCATGGTTACTATCCGTAGTGGCCCGCCATCGTCGCCGCTGCCGAGCTTCCACTCCGGCCTCGCGCATGAGACTGCGTGCCTGAGCGCGTCCTACGGGCTCTCCACGCCGCTGCAGCTCCTTCGCCATCCGTCGGCTCCCATAACTGCCCCGTTTACGTTTGTGGATGCTCTTGACCATGTTCAGCCGCCGGGTTCTGTCCGGATCCGGCCCCCGTTGACACCACGCGTAGTAACCGCTGCGGCTGACCTGCATGACCCGACACAAATCCATCACCGCAAAGTTGGCCTTCTCCACCTTGATGAACTCATACCTCAGTTCGACTCTTTGGCGAAGAAGGCCGCCGCCTTTTTTAATATTTCCTTTTCCATCCGTAACTTACGGTTCTCTTCCCTAAGTCGTTCCAACTCCTCGGCCTGGCCCTCCTGTTGGTCATGCTGGGGAGATTGCCGCTCACGTTCCTTGCGCAGCCACCGATCCAACAGGCTGCGATTGATTCCCAGAGACCGGGCAGCTTCGGCCACCCCATATCCCTGGCGCTCAACCAATGCCACTGCCTCAGCCTTGAATTCCGCCGTGTATCGACGTCGTGCCTTCTTGCTCATGAACACCTCCGATGCATAGCCTACGAGGCTTAACGGGGTGTCCGCTACAATTGAACCACTTCACCGTGCATCACCTGATCCTCGCTGTGGCTACGCACCTGGGCCATCACCGACGCGTCCCGCTCGATGCGATCGGCAATGCCATTGGCAAAGTGCAGCTTGTCGTCGTCGCTGACTTCGGCGCCGTAGAGGTCGTTGAGCCTTTCAATGATCTCGTCCAGGCGCTGCTTCTCCGGGTCGTGGGGCTTGCCCGATCCCACCTCGCTGACAGGCTTGAGGCCGTAATCTCCGTCTGAATCCTCCAGGCGCAGGCGCTTTTCCTCCCGCTTGGTCAGGCGGTAGTGGGTCAGTTCCAGTTCACTGACATCGATGGCGTCATCATCCAGCAGTCGGTCCAGGCGCAGCAGCGGGTGGAGGTGACGGGCGAATACGCACAGCTGTTCCAATTCGGTGTCGTCGAAGGTGACGATCTGGCTGAGGAATTCATAGGTGCGCACGAAACTGGCCAGGTTCTTGCGGAACAGGTCCAGTTCATCGCGGGTGGTACCGGCATCCTTGAGCTCCTGCTCGGCGCGTTTCAGCCCCTTGTCGTCGCCGCTGCGTTCGGCCTGGTCACGAGCCTCCCGCCACGTGTGCTGTTGGTCGAGAATGGCCTGATAGCGTTGCCGGAACCGCTCCTGGGCCGGGCGGCAGTGGTAGCTGAGGCTGGCTGCCGGGGCTTTGGAATCGAAAAAGGCCCGGGCAAAGCCCGCCACCTCAGGCCACTGGTAAATGCCGCTGGCATCCAGGCTGCGCTGCAGGTCAAACACCACCTGGGGATCGGACACGTCCGCCAGTTCGGCCTTGCGGTAATAGGGGGCGAAGGCCTCCAGCACCTCCTGGGCATCGTTGAAAAAGTCCAGGATGAAGGTCTGTTTGCCGGGGAACAGTCGGTTCAGGCGGGAGAGGGTCTGCACACAGTCCACCCCTTGCAGCTTCTTGTCCACATACATGGCGCACAGCTTGGGCTGATCGAAACCGGTCTGGAACTTGTTGGCGGCGATCATCACGTTGTACTCCTCGGTGTCGAACGCCTTGTCCAGGGCGCGGCCCTTCAGCCCTGGGTTGAGCAGGGGGCTGGTCTCGGTGACCTCCTCGGGGATTTCTTCATCAGGGGGCACGCTGCCGGAAAAGGCCACCATGGGGTGAACATCCTCGTAGCCCTGGTCCTGGATGTAGCGGCCCATGGCCAGTTGGTAGCGCACCGCCTCCTGACGGCTGGCGGTGACCACCATGGCCTTGGCCTGGCCATCCAGCAGATGACGCACGTTGTCGCGGAAGTGCTCGACGATCACCTCCACCCGCTGGGCGATGTTGTAGGGATGCAGGCGCACCCACCGGGCCAGGGTGCGCGAGGCCTTTTTGGAATCCACCTCATGGTCTTCCCCATCGGGATGGGCCAGTTTCCAGGCGGTGCTGTAGGTCACGTAGTTGCGCAGCACGTCCAGGATGAACCCCTCCTCGATGGCCTGGCGCATGGAGTACAGGTGAAACGGCTCGGGTTTGTTGTCCGTCGATGGGGGGCGATCCGGGTCTGGTGGGCGACCGAACAGCTCCAGGGTCCGGGCCTTGGGGGTGGCGGTGAAGGCGTAATAGCTGATGCGCTCACTGGGGCGACGCGAGGCCACGGCGGCATCCAGCATGGCCTCGGCGCTGATCTCCCCTGCATCGTCCTCCACCGCTTCTCCCGCCGCCGCCAGCAGGGCCTTGAGCTTGCTGGCGGAACTGCCGGTCTGGGAGGAATGGGCCTCATCGGCAATCACCGCATAGTGGCCCTGGGCCAGCTTGGGGCGCTTGTCCAGGGCATCGAACAGGGCGGGAAAGGTCTGCAGGGTGACGACGATGATGCGGGTGTGGTTGGCCAGGGCCTCGGCCAGCTGTTCCGACTTGCTCTGGCTGCCCATGTCGCGGGTGATGGGGCAGACCACGCCGTGGGCATGCTCGAACTGGTAGATGGTTTCCTGCAGCTGGCTGTCCAGCACCGTGCGGTCGGTGACCACGATCACCGAGTTGAACAGCTTCGTGCCGTCCTCGGCGTAGAGGTTGGCCAGCTGGTGAGCGGTCCAGGCGATGGAGTTGGATTTGCCCGACCCGGCGCTGTGCTGTACCAGATAACGCCGTCCCGGCCCCTCGGCCCGGGTGGCCTCAATCAGACGGTTGACAACCTCCCACTGGTGATAACGGGGGAAGATCAGCGACGCCTTGGTCTGGCGGCGGCCATGGAAATCCTCCTCGGTCTTTTGCTCCAGGTGCAGAAAGCGACCGATGATCTTCAGCCAGGCCTGCGGGGCGAAGACATCGTTCCACAGGTAGGCGGTGGCATAGCTTTGCGCATCGGCGGGTGGCGGGTTGCCTGCCCCGCCCTCCTCCGTGCCCCGATTGAAGGGCAGGAAACGGGTGTCCTTGCCGGCCAGCCGGGTGGTCATGGCCACCTCGGCCTGACTGACGGCGAAATGGACCAGGGCGCCGCGTTTGAAGGTGAGCAAGGGTTCCGGCTTGCGGGTCACCGGGTCTTTTACGGGCCGGTCCTTGCGATACTGGCGCTTGGCGTTCTCCACCGTCTGCTTGAACTGGCTCTTGAGTTCCAGGGTGGCAGTGGGGATGCCGTTGACGAACAGCACCAGGTCCAGGCGCGGGTCATAGCTCCCGCTCCCCTGCCCTTTCTCGCGGGCATGGGGCGAATAGGACACCTCCGGCACCACCCGCAGGCGGTTGGCCCGGTAGCGGGCCAGGGAATCCGGGTTCATGCCGTGGTCGGGCTGGAAGCTGCACAGATCGAACTTGACCCCCGGCACCTTGAAGCCATGGCGCAGCACCTCCAGGGTGCCGGCCCGCTCCAGTTCACGGACCACCTTCTGCACCAACACCTTGTCCGGGGCCTGGGGGTTGGCCTTGCAGAACTTCTCCCAGCGCTCGGGCCAGGCGTCCTGGATGTACCCCAGCAGATCCTCGGTATAGAGGGCCGAGGCCCGGTCATAGCCGCTGGCGGTGCCGACTGTCCAGCCGCCCGACTCCATGGCGTTGATGATGTCCTGCTGAAACTGGGTTTCGCGGCTGTCGGCCATGGGGTCTCCTTGAGGATGGTGACGGGTGCGTCCTGGGGCTATGCCGTCTCTGCCTGGGTGGGTTTGGTGGTGGACGTGGCCGCCGGGGGCTTCCAGTTGCGCACGTCGATCTTGCCGGTGACGGCGGCGGAGATAAGGGCGGAGCGGCGTTCTTGGAGGAGCAACACTGATTTATTTGCGTCAAGCAGTAGTCTGTCAATGTTCGGAATAATATTCGCAATCCGAGTCACAATGGCCTCTTGCTCAGCCAAAGGAGGAAGAGCTATCGGGGCTCTTCTTAATGAATCCAAAGTTATTTCCTTAAATGTCGCTCCCTTTGCCATTTCGTCAAAGTAACCCTGAGTTGGGTTAGACCTCATCGAGAAAAGAAGAAAATCAGAAAAAACTTTCTCCCCGGGACTTACCTTTGCAGTTCCCTGTGTCAAGTTAGCACCGCCCAACCCCTCTGGAACCTTCAAGCATTTCCCTACCGTAGCCCTAATGGCAATAACAACATCTCCATGACTAACCTTTGATCGCCTGTAGGATCGGT
>NZ_JAJNAO010000011.1:0-117468 GCF_022227625.1 Ectothiorhodospira variabilis
GTCGGGGAGAAGGGCCGGGGATGAGGGGGAACGGCGGGCACCACGCCTCACTTCACCTGCCGCTCCAACGCCCACACCACATGCTCCCGCACCATCGCCGAAGGATGCCCCGCCCGGGCTTCCAGGGCGGCCACCACCTCCCCGGAAGGTCCGGCATTCCCCAGGGCCACGGCCAGGTTGCGCAGCCAGCGCTCATGGCCGATGCGGCGGATCGCGGAGCCTTCGGTGCGCTTGAGGAATGTGGCCTCATCCCAAGCGAATAGATCCACCAGCGAGACATCATCCAGCCCGTGGCGAGCCTCGAAGTCCGGTTCCACCCCCAGCGCGGCGCGGCGGTTCCACGGGCAGACCAGCTGGCAGTCATCGCAACCATAGATGCGGTTGCCCAGGAGTGGTCGCAGGGGCTCGGGGATCGACCCTGAGTGCTCGATGGTCAGGTAGGAGATGCACAGCCGCGCATCCAGTTCAAAGGGCGCCACGATGGCGCCGGTGGGGCAGGCGTCCATGCAGGCGCGGCAGCGGCCACAGTGCTCGGATCCCGGCGGGTCCACCGGTAGCGGCAGGTCGGTATAGAGTTCCCCCAAAAAGAACCAGGAGCCCGCCTCGCGACTGAGCAGGTTGGTGTGTTTGCCAATCCATCCCAGGCCGGCCTTCTCGGCCAGGGCCTTCTCCAGCACCGGGGCACTGTCCACGAAGGCGCGGTAACCAAAGGGGCCGATGGCCTCTTCGATGCGTGTGGCCAGGGTCTGCAGACGCCGGCGCATCAGCTTGTGATAATCCCGCCCCAGGGCATAGCGGGTGATGAAGGCCGCCTCGGGTTGTTCCAGCACCTCCCAGGCATCCCGGGCCCTGGCCGGCAGGTACTGCATCCGTACCGAGATGATTCGCAGGGTGCCCGGCACCAGTTCCGCAGGGCGCGAACGCAGGGTACCGTGGCGCTGCATGTAGTCCATGGTGCCGTGACGACCGCGTTCGAGCCAGTTGATCAGATGCGTTTCGTGTTCACCCAGAGCCGTGTCACTGATGCCCACGGCATCGAAGCCCAGTGCCTGGCCCCAGTTCCTGATCTGATTGGCGAGGCTCTGGGGAGAGATGTGAGGGGGCAGGGGCATGGCGCAGGCCGGGCGAAACGACTGTACGCACAGGATACGCCATGAGAGAACCCGCGATACAGTTGGTTTGCGGCGTGGCGCTCGCCGGCCCTACCATTGAGCCCGTGCCCACGAGAGTCATCCCGATGCTTCCCATAGCCTTGTACACCGCCGAACAGGTGCGCGACATGGACCGCTGCGCCATCCAGGATCATGGCATTGCCGGTTATACCCTGATGGAGCGCGCTGGTGCCGCCAGCCTGTCGGTGCTGCGTGCGCAATGGCCAGCGGCCCATGTGATCACCGTGGTCTGCGGCCCCGGCAACAACGGAGGGGATGGCTATGTGGTGGCCCGCCTGGCCCAGGAGGCGGGGCTGGGAGTGCGCGTGGTGGCGGCCACGGATCCCAAGGCCCTTAAAGGCGATGCCGCGCGGGCCTGGCAGGACTGGCAGGCCTGTGGCACTCCCCTTGCGGCAGATGCGGCGGGAGCCTTGCGGGGAACCGATGTGATTGTGGATGCCTTGCTGGGTACGGGGCTGGGGCGACCCGTGGAGGGGGGCATGGCGGAGCTGATCGAGGCCATGAATGCCTCCGCAGTCCCGGTGCTGGCCCTGGATATCCCCTCGGGCCTGAACGCGGACACCGGTGCGGTGATGGGCTGTGCCGTCGAGGCGCAGGCCACCGTGACCTTCATCGGATTGAAGCAGGGCCTGTTCACCGGTTCAGGCCCCGAGCAATGCGGACGCATTCATTACAGTGACCTGGATGTGCCCGCCGCCGTGCACCAGTCCCAGGTTCCCGGCGCCTGGCACCGGGATGAGGGCACCCTGAGATGCCTGGGCCCGCGTCGCCGTGGTGCCCACAAGGGGCACTTCGGTCACGTGCTGTTGGTGGGCGGCGATGCGGGCATGCCGGGCGCGGTGCGCCTGGCGGCCGAAGCGGCGGCGCGGGTTGGGGCGGGGCTGGTGAGCGTGGCCACCCATCCGGCCCACGCGGCCCTGATTCCCATGGCGCGCCCGGAACTCATGTGCCATGGCATCGAGAATGTCCCGGACCTGGATGCCCTCCTGGACAGGGCTTCGGTGGTGGCCGTGGGCCCGGGTCTGGGGCAGGGGGTCTGGGGGCGCGCCCTGTGGCAACGGGTATCGCAATGGGGCGGTCCCTTGGTGGTGGACGCCGATGCCCTGAACCTGCTGGCGGCCGGACCGCTGCGCAGGGACGACTGGGTGCTGACGCCCCACCCAGGGGAGGCGGGCCGACTTCTTGGCCTGGACAGCGCCCGGGTACAGGGCGATCGTCCCGCCGCCGCCGCCTTGCTGGGCCAGCGCTACGGGGGCACCTGTGTACTCAAGGGTGCCGGTACCCTGGTCCACGGGTCAGCCGGCCTGCAGATCTGTGATGCGGGCAACCCGGGCATGGCCAGTGGCGGCATGGGCGACGTGCTGACCGGGGTCATCGCCGGTCTGGTGGCCCAGGCACTCCCTGAGGCGGGCATGTCTCAAGGCGGGGCCTTGTCACATCTGGAAGCTGCGGCCACCCTGGGCGTGTGTGTCCATGCCGCCGCGGCGGATCGGGCTGCCGTGGCGGGCGAACGGGGCCTGCTGGCGACAGATCTTCTGGATGCTCTTCGATTCACGGTGAACCCATGATGCAGGAACTACCCGATGAACAGGCTACCCGGGCCTTCGGTGCCCGCCTGGCCGCCACCTGCCCGCTGCGGGGGCTGGTCTTTCTCCAGGGGGATCTGGGGGCCGGCAAGACCACCCTGGTGCGTGCCTTCCTGCGGGCCCTGGGGCATGTCGGCCCGGTGAAGAGCCCCACTTACACCCTGGTGGAACCTTATGAGATCGGCGGGCGTCGTATCCTGCACTTCGATCTGTATCGTCTGGCCGATCCGGAAGAACTGGAGTACCTGGGGGTGCGGGAGGACATGGACGACGCCACCCTCAATCTGGTGGAGTGGCCCAGCCAGGGAGAGGGTTGGCTGCCTGTCCCGGATCTGGTGCTGAGCCTGTCGGCCAGCGGCGAGGGTCGGCGCCTTGAACTGTCGTCCGGTACCGATGCCGGCAGGGAATGGGTGGCACGCATCCTGGAGAATCCACCCGAAAATGAACGCTTATCTGGCTAATATTGCAGATCTTTCGGGCTTGCAATCGGCCCTGTTTCAGCCACACTATAGTGTGGAAGTGTTTCCTCATGGGGGTCAGGGTTGTGACCGGTTCGATCAATCAGGCCAGACGGCGGCGGTTCTTGCAGTGCCTTTTGTACGCCTCGGGTGCGACCATCGCCGGTGGGTGGTGGCCGGCCACCGTGCTGGCCAGCAGCCAGACGCGTGTCCAGGCCCTGCGCACTTCCATGGATGGCGAAGTCACGCGGCTGGTGTTTGACCTCTCGGGGCCGGTGGACCATGCCCTGTTCACCTTGAGCGACCCGGATCGGGTGGTCATCGACCTGCGTCAGGCCCGTCTGACCGGGGAGTTGCGTTTGCGGGACGAGGCCAAGGGCCCCCTGGAGGGCTTGCGTCATGCCACCCGCAATGACGAGGATCTGCGTGTGGTGCTGGATCTGAGCCGCCCTGCCAACCCCCGCAGTTTTCTGCTCCGCCCCACCGATGACAGCGGTCATCGCCTGGTGATCGACCTGCAACAGGAGGGAGCGGGCACGCCCGATGCCTCTCCAGCCGTGGGCGAGGAGAGGCCACGGTCCCGGGAAGTGATCGTGGCGATCGATGCCGGTCACGGGGGCAAGGATCCCGGCGCCATCGGTCCGGGAGGCACCTACGAGAAGGACGTGGTGCTGGCCATCGCCAAGCGGCTTGAAAAGCTGGTGGAAAAAGAGCCGGGTATGAAGCCGGTGATGATCCGCACCGGTGACTATTTCCTGCCCCTGCGGGAGCGTATTCGCCGCGCCCGCCAGAATCATGCCGACGTGTTCATTTCCATCCACGCGGATGCGGCGCCGGATTCCCGGGCCCAGGGTTCCTCCGTGTACATGCTCTCCGAACGAGGCGCCACCAGTGAGGCGGCCCGCTGGCTGGCTCAGCGGGAGAACGAGGCCGACAGCCGGCTGGGTGCCGTGCCCATCAGCGACAAGGACGACGTTCTGGCTTCGGTGCTGCTGGATCTCTCCCAGACCGCCACCCTGGAGGCCAGCAATACCCTGGCGGACTCCCTCATCGGTGAGATGCATCGGGTAGGCAAGGTGCGTCGTGCCCGCGTGGAACGGGCCGGTTTTGCCGTCCTGCGCTCCCCGGATGTGCCCTCCGTGCTGGTGGAGGCGGCCTTCATCTCCAACCCCCAGGAGGAACGCAAGCTCAAGACGGCGGCGTTCCAGCAGTCCATGGCCGAGGCCCTGCTGGGTGGCTTGAGGGATTATTTTTCCAGCCACGCGCCGCCCGGGACGATCCTGGCGGAGAACCGCCGTGGCCGCCATGTGATCCAGAGCGGCGAGACCCTGTCGGCCATTGCCAGTCGTTACCAGGTGTCGCTGACGCAGCTGCGCCGCCATAACAACCTGAACAGTGATGTGATCCGCGTCGGGCAGGTGCTGGAGATCCCGCGAGGGGGCTGAAGGGATCATGCCCATCCATGAACTCCCCCCGCAACTGATCAATCAGATCGCCGCCGGTGAAGTGGTGGAGCGTCCGGCGTCCGTGGTCAAGGAATTGCTGGAGAACAGTCTCGATGCCGGAGCGCGGCGCATTCAGTTGGACGTGGAGCAGGGTGGGGCGCGGCGTATCCGGGTGCGGGATGATGGCTGCGGTATCCCCCGGGAACAATTGTGCCTGGCCCTGTCACGCCACGCCACCAGCAAGATCGCCAGCCTGGATGACCTGGAACGGGTGGGCAGCCTGGGCTTCCGGGGCGAGGCGCTGCCCAGCATCGCCTCGGTATCGCGACTGACCCTCACTTCCTCCGTGGCGGGCGAGGACAGCGGCTGGGCCCTGCAGGGGGATGGCGGCGACCGCTTCGAGGCCCCCGAGCCAGCACCCCATCCGGTGGGTACCACCATCGATGTGCGGGAGTTGTTCTTCAATGTTCCGGCCCGGCGCAAGTTCCTGCGCACCGAACGCACCGAATACGGCCACCTGGAAGAGGTGGTTCGCCGCCTGGCCCTGTCCCGCTTCGACGTGGGGTTTGATCTCAACCACAATCGCAAGTCCACCCTGCGCCTGCCCGCGGCCGAGGATGCCGCGACCCGGGATCGCCGTGTGGGGCAGATCTGCGGTGAGGCCTTCCTGGAACAGGCGGCCTTCATGGAACAGGAGGGGGCCGGGCTGCGTCTGTGGGGCTGGATGGGGTTGCCCACCTTTTCCCGCAGTCAGGCCGATCTGCAGTATTTCTACGTGAACGGCCGCATGGTGCGGGATCGGCTGGTCACCCATGCGGTGCGCCAGGCCTATCAGGATGTCCTCTACCACGGTCGGCATCCGGCCTATGTGCTGTTTCTGGAGCTGGACCCGGCCCTGGTGGATGTGAATGCCCACCCGGCCAAGCATGAGGTGCGGTTTCGCGAGTCCCGCCTGGTGCACGACTTTCTCTTTCGCAGCCTGCATCGGGCCCTGGGGGAATTGCGACCCGGTGCATCGTCGGCACCCACCGGGCCCGCCGCGGAAGCGGAAGCAGTTTTATCCACCGGGGTATCGGGCGTCGACCAGGCCGGACAAGCGGGCCAGGCCCAGGTGCCCGGGGCCCATGGCCTCGACGAGACACCGGCCCCTGCCGGGTCTCGGACGGATCATGTCCGGCCCTCTGGGGCGGCGCCCGCCTGGGCGGGGCGGCAGGCTCGCCTGCCGCTGAATGTGGCCGAGTCCATGGAGGCCTACCGCCGCCTGCATCCGGATGGGCCGGTCATCGACCCCGCCATGAACGCCGTAACCGGGTCAGAAACGGACGATACGGCCACCGGCACGGAGAAATCCCCCGCCGATGAGCCACCCATGGGCTTCGCCCTGGCCCAGCTCCACGGGGTGTACATCCTGGCCCGTAACCGGGAGGGGCTGGTGCTGGTGGACATGCATGCCGCCCATGAACGCATCACCTACGAGCGCCTGAAAAAGGCCTATTGGGGGGAGGGCGTCAGGTCCCAGCCACTTTTGATACCCGAAACCCTTCAGGTGAGTCGTGCCGAGGCAGATCTGGCCGAGGCCCATCAGGAGGATTTTCGCACCCTGGGGCTGGAGATCGACCGCAGTGGGCCGGAGCAGTTACGTCTGCGGGCGATCCCCAGCCTGCTGGTGGGTGGGGATGCCGCCTCCCTGGTTCGGGATGTGATTGCTGATCTGCACGCCCACGGCCAGTCATCGCGGGTGGAGGAACACATCAATGCCCTGCTGGGTACCATGGCCTGTCATGGGTCGGTGCGCGCCAACCGCACGCTCACCCTGCCGGAGATGAATGCCCTGCTGCGGGACATGGAGGCCACCGAACGCAGCGGACAGTGCAATCATGGCCGCCCCACCTGGGTGGCCCTGTCCATGGGTGAACTGGATCGTCTGTTCATGCGGGGTCGATAGGTGACAGGGACACTGTCTCCCGCCGCACCGCCGGCGATCTTTCTCATGGGCCCCACCGCCACCGGGAAGACGGAGCTGGCGGTGGAGTGGGCGCAACGCCTGCCCTGCGAGATCATCAGCGTGGACTCGGCCATGATCTACCGTGGCATGAACGTGGGCACGGCCAAGCCCTCGCCGGACATCCTGCGGACAGCACCGCATCACCTGGTGGATATCCTGGACCCGTCCGAGACCTATTCCGCGGCGCGCTTTCGCGAGGATGCCCTGACGCTCATGGCGGATATCACCGCCCGTGGGCGAGTGCCCCTGCTGGTGGGGGGCACCATGCTGTATTTCCGGGCCCTGGATTTCGGCCTGGATACCCTGCCCGATGCCGATCCAGTGGTGCGTGCCCGCATTGATGCCCTGGCTGCCGACGCGGGTTGGGAGGGTGTGCATCTGGCCCTGGCCCGGGTGGATCCGGTTTCGGCGGCACGCATCCACCCCAATGACCCGCAGCGACTGCAGCGCGCCCTGGAGGTGTTCGAACTCACCGGGCAGCCCCTGTCCTCGTTTCATGCCCAGCCGCGGGCCTCGCAACTCCCCTATGATGTCCTGCGCCTGGCGCTCATGCCGGCGGATCGCACCCAGTTGCGGGAACGTATCGCCCGGCGCTTTCATGCCATGCTGGAGGCCGGCTTCATGGATGAAGTGCGTGCCCTCAAGGCCCGCGGTGACCTGAACCCGCAGATGCCATCCATACGGGCCGTGGGCTACCGCCAGGCATGGGCCTGTCTGGAGGGTGAACTGGATGACGAGGCCATGGTCTCAAAGGCGATCACTGCCACCCGTCAACTGGCCAAGCGGCAGATGACCTGGCTGCGAAGTTACCCCCAGACCCGTCAGTACGATCCTGAGACGCTGGACCATGAGGGGATCTTTCAGGCAGTGACCGCGCATGTGAACGACCCACGATAACCGTGGGGAGGCGTGTGCTAGAATCAGGGCTCCGACGCTTCGTCGGGCCGACGGCCCGATTGTCGGAACAACAACAAAAGATGACCCAACCCGGGAGCAAGCCATGTCAAAAGGGCAGACATTACAAGAACCCTTTCTCAACACCCTGCGCAAGGAGCGCATTCCGGTGTCCATCTACCTGGTGAATGGCATCAAGCTGCAGGGTCAGATCGATTCCTTCGATCAATTCGTGGTGCTCCTCAAGAACAGTGTGAGCCAGATGGTCTACAAGCATGCCATCTCCACCATCGTGCCATCCCGACCGGTCAAGATGGCCATGGCCGATGATGCCGAACAGGACAGCCCGTCCTGATCACGTTCCGACGGCCTCCTGTGGTGGCCGTTGCCTCCTTTATTGTACTGAGGTTTCAGCGACATCTTGTTTGAAAGACCCCGCAGCGGCGAGCGCGCCGTACTGGTGCACCTGAATCTGCCCACCCAGGATGATGACGAGGACTGCCAGGAGTTCATGGAACTGGTGCGCTCCGCCGGCGCCGAGCCCGTCGGCCTGATCACCGGGAGTCGCAAGTCACCGGATCCGCGCTACTTCGTGGGCAGCGGCAAGGCAGAGGAGGTTCGCGACCTGGTGAAGAGCGAAGAGGCCGAGGTGGCCATCTTCGATCACCCGCTCTCCCCAAGCCAGGAACGAAACCTGGAAAAACTCCTGCAATGCCGCGTGCTGGATCGTGCCGGGCTGATCCTGGATATCTTCGCCCAGCGTGCGCGCTCCCACGAGGGCAAACTGCAGGTGGAACTGGCACAGTTGCGCCATATGTCCACGCGGCTGGTGCGTGGCTGGACTCACCTGGAACGCCAGAAAGGGGGGATCGGCCTGCGCGGTCCCGGTGAGACCCAGCTCGAGACCGACCGGCGCCTGCTGGGTGTGCGCATCAAGCAGATCACCCGTCGCCTGGAGAAGGTGGAGCAGCAGCGGGAGCAGGGCAGACGCTCGCGACTGAGGGCCGAGGTGCCCACCATCTCCCTGGTGGGGTACACCAATGCCGGCAAGTCCACCCTGTTCAACCGGCTTACCCAGGCGGGGGTCTATGCTGCGGATCAGCTCTTCGCCACCCTGGACCCAACCCTGCGGCGTGTGGAGCTTCCCTCGCAACAGGCCATGATCCTCGCCGATACGGTGGGGTTCGTGCGGCAACTTCCCCATGATCTGGTGGCGGCCTTTCGGGCCACCCTGACCGAGACCCGGGAAGCCTCGTTGCTGCTGCATGTGGTGGATGCCCACGACGCCCAGCGGGATGTGTACATGGAGCAGGTGAATCAGGTGCTCGAAGAGATTGGCGCTCGCGAAGTGCCGCAGATCCTGGTGTTCAACAAGATTGACCTCATTCCTGGCGCAACCCCGCGCATCGAGCCGGCCGACCATGGAGAGCCCGCCCGGGTGTGGCTATCGGCCCAGACCGGCGCAGGGGTGGATGCCTTGCTGGAGATGCTGGCCGATCACTATGCCGAGTCCATCGTGGGCGGCTGGCTTGAACTGCCGCCCACGGCGGGTCGCGAACGGGCCGGGTTGTTCGAGATGGATGCGGTGGAGCAGGAAGAGGTCACCGAAAGCGGCGGCTGGCGGCTGCGGATCCGTCTGCCGCAGCGCCGCCTGGATGAACTTTTTCGGGATGCAGGGTTCACACCGAAACTGTCTCAAGACTAGAATGGGCCGCTTGCGTGGCTGGCCGGGGTAGGGACGCCAGGGCCACTCAACCTTTCAGACGAATGATCGCGTTTTCGACGGAGTCAGCACATGCCCTGGAATGAACCAGGAAACAACGGCAAGGATCCCTGGGGCGGCGGTGGTAACCGCGGCGGCGGGAATCAGGGCCCTCCGGATCTCGATGAGGTCCTCAAGAAACTCTCTTCCAAATTCAACGCCCTGTTCGGCGGTGGTAGTGGCGGGGAAGGCGGCGGCGGTGGCGGTCTGGGCAAGCATGCCTCGGCCGGGATCAGCCTTGCGGTCATCCTGGCCCTGGTCATCTGGCTGGCTTCGGGCTTTTTCATCGTGAGTGAAGGGGAGCGCGGCGTGGTGCTGCGCTTTGGTTCCTTCACCTCCGTGGCCACCCCGGGCCCCAACTGGCATCTGCCCTATCCCATCGAACGGGTGGAAATCGTGGATGTGGATAACATCCGTTCCATCCAGCACCGCGCCCTGATGCTCACCGGCGATGAGAACATCATCGACGTGGACATCGCCGTGCAATACCGGGTGATGGATCCGGTGGACTTCCTCTTCAACGTGCGTAACCCGGACTCCACCGCCCGCCAGGTGATGGAATCGGCCATCCGCGAGCGGATTGGCAAGAACCGCCTGGATTTCATCCTGGGTGAGGGGCGCGCGGAAGTGGCCACCTCCGCGCGAGTGGTGATCCAGGATGCCCTGGATTCCTACGGCACCGGCATTGCGGTCACGGCTGTCAGCATGCAGCAGGCTCAGCCGCCTGAGCCGGTGCAGGAGGCCTTCGCAGATGCCATCCGTGCCCGTGAGGACGAGGTGCGTTTCCGTAACGAGGCGGAGGCCTACGCCAACACCATCCTGCCTCAGGCGCGTGGTGAGGCTGCCCGACTGACCGAGCAGGCCGAGGCCTATCGGGAACAGGTGATCGCTCAGTCCGAGGGTGATGCGTCACGCTTCACCCAGTTGCTGGCCGAATACCAGAATGCCCCGGAGGTGACCCGCGAACGTCTGTTCATCGAGACCACCGAGGTGGTGCTGGGCTCCACGGGCAAGGTCTTTCTTGATGTGAGCAGCAGCAACAATCTGATGATGCTGCCCCTGGACAAGATCCTGCGGGGTGAGATGTCCGCCGGACAGGCGGAAGGGGGTTCCCGCTCGGGCGCGTCCAGCTTGTCTACCCGACCGACGACGCCGTTGCCAAGCCTTGGCCAGCGGTCTGGTCCTGATCCCCGTTCACGGGAGGTGCGTTGATGTTTAGGATCGCAGCGATTGTCTTAGCCGTTGCGGCCGTGATTGTGGCCCTGTCCACCTTTACCGTGGATGAACGAGAGCGGGTCATCGTCTTCAGCCTGGGTGAAATCAAGCGTGTGGACCCGGAGCCGGGGCTGCATTTGAAGTTTCCCATCGTCAACAACGTGCGCAAGTTCGATGCCCGTGTACTGACCCTGGATATCCCGCCGGACCGTTTTCTGACCAGTGAGGCCAAGAACGTCATCGTCGACTTCTATGCCAAATGGCGCATCGATGACGTGGGTCAGTTCTTCCGGGCCACCCGGGGGGACGAGCGCAATGCGCAGGAACGCATGACCCAGATCCTTCGGGACGGCATGCGTAACGAGTTTGCCAAGTACACACTGGAAGAAGTGGTCTCCGGTGAGCGCATCACCATCATGGGTGCCGTGCGTCAGCAGGCGCTGGATACTGCAGCGGAGCTGGGTGTGGTGCTGGTGGATGTGCGCATCCGGCGCATGGACCTCCCTGACGAGGTGAGCGAATCCGTGTTTGCCCGCATGCGAGCCGAGCGTGAACGTATCGCCCAGGACTTCCGTGCCCGCGGCCGTGAAGAGGGCGAGCGCATCCGGGCTCGTGCCGACCGTGATCGCACGGTGATCATCGCCAACGCCTATCGGGATGCGGAACGCATCCGGGGTGAGGGTGATGCCGGTGCCGCGGCCACCTTTGCGGAGGCCTATGAGCAGGATGAGGAGTTCTTCGCCTTCTACCGGAGCCTGCTGGCCTACCGCAACACCATGGCGGGCCCGGAGAATGTCTTCGTGCTGGAGCCGGACTCCCAGTTCTTCCGTTACTTCCGGGATCCCTTGGGGAACCAGGCGCGAGCTGGGGATTAATCACGACCCGATCTGACTCGACCTCCCATGTGGTCTGATCTGCTGGCGGCCCTCGCATTGCTGATGGTGATCGAGGGCCTGCTTCCGTTTATCAACCCCGCCGGGCTGCGCCGCACCCTGCTTGAGGTGGCGCAGCTGCCCGATTCGGTGCTGCGCGGCGTGGGTCTCGCCAGTCTGGTACTGGGGGCCTTGTTGCTTTGGTGGGTGCGTGGCTGAACGTCATCCCCAATGCCGCACGCACCCGGAATTTCAAATGACCTTGATTGAGTGACATGACCGATTCCAATCGCTGGCTGCTTCCCGAAGGTGTGGAAGAGGCCCTGCCGCCCCTGGCGGAACGCCTTGAAACCTGCCGACGTCAACTGCTGGATCTCTACCATGGCTGGGGCTACCAGCTGGTCATGCCGCCCTTCATCGAATACCTGGAATCGTTACTGACCGGGACGGGACGGGGCCTGGATCTGCAAACCTTCAAACTCACCGACCAACTCAACGGTCGGCTGATGGGTGTGCGGGCAGACATGACGCCCCAGGTGGCCCGGATTGATGCCCACCGGCTCAAGTGTGAAGCCCCCTCTCGCCTGTGCTACATGGGCACGGTGCTGCACACTCGACCCGACGGCTTTGCCGGTTCCCGCAGCCTGCTGCAGGTGGGCGCTGAGCTGTACGGCCACTCGGGCCTGGACTCGGATCTGGAGATCCTCAGCCTCATGCTGGAGACCCTGGATGTCTGCCAGGTGGATACACCTCTGGTGGACCTGGGGCATGTGGGGATTTATCGGGCACTGGCAGTCCAGGCAGGTATGGACCCGGACCAGGAAATAACCCTGTTTGACATGCTCCAACGCAAGGCACTGCCGGAGATTCGGGAGTATCTTGGCGGACTGGCCATGGAGGATGCGCCGCGCCGTCGCCTCTCGGCCCTCGCGGAACTCAATGGGGGCGACGAGACCCTGGCGCGTGCTCGTGAGGTGCTGGCCGGGGCAGGGGATCTCGTGAGCCGTGCCCTGGACGACCTGGAGCAACTGGCCGAGGGTCTGCGCGCCCGATATCCGGCCGTCCTGCTGCATTTCGATCTGGCCGAATTGCGGGGCTATCATTATCACACCGGCCTGGTATTCGCCGCTTACAGGCCGGGTAACGGTCAGGAAGTGGCACGGGGTGGGCGTTATGACGATATTGGCCGGGTGTTCGGTCGAGCCCGCCCGGCCACCGGTTTCAGTGCCGATCTCAAGACGCTGGTGCGGCTCTCCGGGCAGCCGGAGAGTACCCCGGCACGGGCCATCTTCGCACCGGCAGACCCGGATACCTCCCTGGCAGCGACGGTCACCCGTCTGCGCCGGGAGGGGGAACGGGTGATTCAGGGCTTATCAGGTCAGACGGCGGATGCCGCCGCCATGGGCTGTGACCGGGTGCTGGTCAAATCCAATAATCAGTGGACAGTGGTGGACGCTTGAACATGAGTAAATTCGTGGTGGTCCTGGGCAGTCAGTGGGGCGATGAAGGCAAGGGCAAGGTGGTGGATCTGCTCACCGAGGAAGCCGCTGCCGTGGTGCGTTTTCAGGGTGGGCACAATGCCGGCCATACCCTGGTGATCGACGGTCGCAAGACGGTGCTGCACCTCATCCCCTCGGGCATCCTGCGCGACAATGTGCAGTGCCTGATCGGCAATGGCGTGGTGCTCTCCCCCGAGGCGCTGATGAAGGAAATGGCCATGCTGGAGAAGAACGGCGTGCCGGTGCGTGAGCGCCTGCGCCTGTCCGAATCCTGCCAGTTGATCCTGCCCTACCATGTCATGCTGGACCAGGCTCGTGAAAAAGCCCGTGGCAATGCCGCCATCGGTACCACTGGTCGGGGCATCGGCCCGGCCTACGAGGACAAGGTGGCGCGCCGCGGTCTGCGCCTGGGGGATCTGTTCCACCGGGAGCGCTTCGCCGCCAAGCTGGGTGAGGTGCTCGACTATCATAACTTTGTGCTCAAGCACTATTTCAAGGCCGAGACCCTGGACTTCCAGGCGGTGCTGGAACACTCCCTGGCAGTGGCCGAAGAGCTGGCCCCGATGATCATGGATGTGCCCGAGCGCCTGCGCCAGCTGCGCGAGCAGGGGGCATCGGTCATGTTCGAGGGGGCCCAGGGCACCCTGCTGGACATCGACCATGGCACCTATCCCTTCGTGACCTCTTCCAACACCACTGCCGGTGGCGTGTGCACCGGCAGTGGCGTGGGTCCCCTGGATCTGGATTACGTGCTTGGCATCACCAAGGCCTATACCACCCGTGTGGGCGCCGGTCCGTTCCCCACCGAACTGTTCGATGCCATGGGCGAGCACCTGGCCCATCGTGGCCATGAATTCGGTTCCACTACGGGTCGGCCACGTCGTTGTGGCTGGTTCGATGCCGTGGCCCTCAAGCGCGCGGTGGCCATCAACAGCATCAGTGGCCTGTGCGTCACCAAGCTGGACGTGCTGGATGGTCTGGAAACCCTGCAGGTCTGCGTGGGCTACCGCTGTGGTGACGTCGTGCATACCGAGCCGCCAGCAGGCGCCGATGCCTACGCCGAATGCGAGGCCATCTACGAGGAACTGCCGGGCTGGCAGGAGTCCACCGTCGGGGTCACCGACTATGACCAATTGCCCGCCAACGCCCGGACCTATCTGGAGCGTATCCAGGAGGTGTCAGGGGTTCCCGTGGACATGATCTCCACTGGCCCGGACCGCGGTCAGACCATCCTCAAGCGCCATCCGTTCGCTTAACTCCTTCGTATAGTCCCACGCCTCCCGGGGTGTCATGCCCCGGGAGGTCGTGTGGGTGCGGCCCTGGGCCGCCCATTCTCAAAAGAGTCCCGCCATGTCCGAGGAACAGGAATCCCCCGAGCAGCGCTCCTGGCATCATCTGGAGCCGGAAGACGTCCTGAAGACACTGGAGACACCCGAAGAGGGTCTCGCTGAAGACGAGGTGGAGCGGCGACGCGAGGTCCATGGGTCCAACCGTCTCCCGTCGCCCCGCACCCGGGGTCCGCTGCGCCGTTTCCTGGCGCAGTTCCATAACCTGCTGATCTACGTGCTCATGGGTGCCGCCCTGGTCACGGCGTTGCTGGGCCACTGGGTGGACACCGGCGTGATCCTGGCGGTGGTGCTGCTCAACTCCATCATCGGGTTCGTGCAGGAGGGCAAGGCGGAAAAGGCCCTGGACGCCATCCGCGACATGCTCTCCCCCCATGCCTCGGTGCGTCGCGCAGGTCATCGTTCCACGGTGCCGGCCGAGGAGCTGGTGCCCGGCGATCTGGTGCTGATCGAGCCGGGTGACAAGGTGCCGGCGGACCTGCGCCTGATCAAGGTCAAGGGCCTTCAGGTGCAGGAGGCAGTGCTGACCGGCGAGTCCGTGCCCGTGGACAAGGGCGTCGATCCGGTGGAGTCTGAGGCAGAACTGGGTGACCGGCTGTCCATGGCCTTTTCCGGCACCCTGGTCACGGCCGGACAAGCCACCGGCGTTGTTGTGGAGACGGGCGCTCGCACCCAGATCGGTCGCATCAGCGGCATGCTCTCTGAGGTGCAGACCCTCACCACCCCCTTGATCAAGGCCATGAACACCTTCGCCCGCTGGCTCACCCTGGCCATCGTCATGCTGGCGGCCATGGTGTTCAGCTTCGGTCTGCTGGTGCGCGATTACAGCGCCGTGGAGATGTTCATGGCCGCCGTGGCCCTGGCGGTGGCCGCCATCCCCGAGGGGCTGCCGGCCATCCTCACCGTGACCCTGGCCATTGGCGTGCAGCTCATGGCCTCACGCAATGCCATCATCCGGCGACTGCCTGCGGTGGAGACCCTGGGCTCGGTGTCCATCATCTGTTCCGACAAGACCGGCACGCTCACCCGTAACGAGATGACGGTGCGCTCCCTGGCCCTGGCGGGGGGCTTTTACGAAGTCACGGGTGTGGGTTACGACCCCCATGGGGCCTTTGAGCGAGACGGTGCAGAGGTGGACCCGGATGATGACGCTGCCCTGGGCGAGGTCATCCGCGCCATGGTCCTGTGCAACGACTCCAGTCTGTACAAGCGCGATGACCAGTGGGTGGTGGAAGGCGATCCCATGGAGGGGGCCTTGCTCACCGCCGGCATGAAGGCCGGCCTGAACATGGAACAGCTCAACAAGCACTGGCCGCGCACGGACGTGGTGCCCTTTGAATCCGAACACCGCTTCATGGCCACCCTGAACCATGATCATGACGGCAACGGCATGATCTATGTGAAGGGGGCCCCGGAGCAGATTCTGGAGATGTGTTCCCGGGTGTCCGGAGAAGAATCGCTTGACAAGGATCACTGGCTGGCCAAGGTGGACGAACTGGCCAATCGGGGGGAACGGATCCTGGCGGTGGCGCGGCGCAAGAGTGATAACGGTCAGCGGGAAATCAAGTTCGACGAGCTGGGCTCTGAATTCGAATTCCTGGGACTGTTCGGCTTGATCGATCCGCCCCGCGAGGAGGCCATCACCTCGGTGGCAGAGTGCCAGCAGGCGGGTATCCGGGTGAAGATGATCACCGGTGACCACGCCGGCACGGCCCAGGCCATCGCCCGGCAGTTGGGCCTGGCCCATGCCGATGAGGTGCTCACCGGCCGGGATATCGACAGCATGGACGACGAGGCCCTGCGCGAGGCCGTGCCTCGGGTGGATGTGTTCGCCCGAGCGGCGCCCGAGCACAAGCTGCGCCTGGTTCGCGCCCTGCAGTGGCATGGCTACGTGGTGGCCATGACCGGCGATGGAGTCAATGACGCCCCGGCCCTCAAGCAGGCGGATGTGGGCGTGGCCATGGGGCGCAACGGCACCGAAACGGCCAAGGAGGCCTCGGAGATGGTGCTGGCGGATGACAATTTTGCCTCCATCGCCCATGCGGTGCGCGAAGGGCGGCGGGTCTACGACAATCTCAAGAAGGCCATCACCTTCCTGCTGCCCATCAACGGCGGAGAGTCGGGTTCCATCATTGCTGCCATCATGCTGGGCATGGCCCTGCCCATCACGCCCCTGCAGGTGCTGTGGGTGAACATGGTCAGTTCGGTGGGCCTGGCCATGGCCCTGGCCTTCGAGCCGGCCGAGAAGGATGTGATGAGCCGGCCGCCGCGCAAACCCGGGGAGCCGATACTCTCCCTGTTCCTGGTGTGGCGCATCCTGTTCGTCTCGGTCCTGTTTCTGGCCGGTATCTTCGGCATGTACCTGTGGTCCATCCAGGCCGGCTACAGCATCGATGCGGCCCGCACCCATGCAGTGAACACTCTGGTGATCATGGAGGTGTTCTACCTGCTCAGCGTTCGCTCCCTGAAGGTGCGCTCCCTCACCCTCAAGGGGCTCATCGGTACCCGTGCCGTGGCCATCGCGATCCTGGTGGTGGTGACCCTGCAGATGATCTTCACCTACGCGCCGTTCATGCAGTTCTTCTTCGACAGCACGGCGGTGGGTCTGTACGCCTGGGGCATCATGCTCGGCGTGGGTGTGGTGCTCTTCATCATCCTGGAACTGGAGAAGGCGGTGCGCAACCGTATCGCCCAATCCAGAAGCTAGGTGTTGCCTCCCGCAATGGACGATTTCCGACTGCCTCCTGGACCCCATTCCGGGTCCGGGGCGTTCGGGAACGTGGCGGATACCCAGGGTGGCGTCTGAAGTGTATGGTTCGGAGAGGAAGGGCAGGGGGGTGCGCCGGCACGGGCATGCCCCGCATGGCGCTGGGAATTACCGGACAAAAGGCGTACAATTCGCCCCTTCAAACGAAAACGGCCCGCTTTCGCGGGCCGTTTCATCACAAAGATGGTGCCGAGGAGAGGACTTGAACCTCCACGGGGTCTCCCCCACTAATACCTGAAACTAGCGCGTCTACCAATTCCGCCACCTCGGCCTGAGGCAGGTGTGTCCTGCATTTCAGATGAGCGCGCATTCTAAACGATCGGGGATGTTTGTCAACACCCCAGCTTAAAATTATTTGGCGACTACATGACAAGAAAGAAAAAAACGATTCCCCAGGACCCCAACTTCGACAGAGAGGCCAGGAAGTACGAACGCCCCATCCCCAGCCGTGAACTGATCCTCCAGGTGATCGAGGATGCGGATGGGCCCATCAACTTCGAACCCCTGGCCGAGCGGCTGCAGCTCCAGGAAGACGTGGATCTCGAGGCCCTGACGCGTCGTCTGCGTGCCATGGAGCGGGATGGCCAGCTGGTGTGCAACCGGGCTGGCGGCTGGCTGCCGGTGAACCAGTGCGATCTGGTACGTGGTCGGGTCTCCGCTCACCCGGACGGCTTCGGCTTTCTGATCCCTGACGAAGGCAAGGACGATCTGTTCCTCTCTCCCCGGCAGATGCGGGCCCTGATGCATGGTGACCGGGCCGTGGCCCGGGTGATCGGCATCGACCGCCGCGGCCGCCGGGAAGGGGCTGTGATCGAAGTGCTGGAGCGCAACACCCAGCAGATCGTCGGGCGTCTCACGGTGGAAGGGGGTATCGGCTTTGTGGACCCGGACAACAAGCGACTGCCTCAGGATGTCCTGATACCGCCGGAATGCCTGGGCGGTGCCGAGCCGGGTCAGATTGTCGTGGTGCATATCCGCGAACAGCCTTCCAAGCGCACCCGTCCCATTGGCCAGATCGTTCAGGTGCTGGGCGAGCACATGGCGCCGGGGATGGAGATCGACATTGCCGTGCGCAACTACGGTCTGCCCTTTGAATGGCCGGAAGAGGTGACCGAGGCAGCCGATGCCTTCGGCGCCCAGGTGGCGGAATCCGCCAAGAAGGCTCGTCTGGATCTGCGCGAGATGCCGTTGGTCACCATCGACGGCGAGGACTCCCGGGACTTTGACGATGCCGTGTATTGCGAATCCCTTGGGCGACGCGGCTACAAGCTGTGGGTGGCCATCGCCGATGTCTCTCACTACGTGCAGGCAGAGGATGCCCTGGACAAGGAGGCCTATAACCGGGGCACTTCCGTGTACTTCCCGGATCGGGTCATTCCCATGTTGCCGGAAGTGCTCTCCAACGGCCTGTGTTCCCTGAATCCGGATGTGGATCGTCTCTGCATGGTCTGCGAAATGACCATCAATTCCCGAGGCCGCATCACGGACTACGATTTTCACGAGGCGGTGATGCGCTCCCATGCCCGGCTCACCTATACCGACGTGGCCCGGGTGCTGGTGGATCGTGACCCCAAGGCGGTGGAGCGTCATGAGGCCGTGGTGCCGCACCTGGAAAACCTCTACGGCCTCTACAAGCTGCTGCGCAAGGCTAGGGACAACCGGGGCACCATCGACTTCGAGAGCACCGAGACCCGCATCATCTTCGGTGAGGATCGCAAGATCGAGCGCATCGTGCCCTACGAGCGCAACGACGCCCACAAGATCATCGAGGAGTGCATGATCGCGGCCAACGTGGCCACGGCGAAGTTCCTGCGGCGGCATCGCATGCCCACACTTTTCCGGGTGCACGAAGGGCCGCGCGCCCAGAAGCTCAACGATCTGCGTGAATACCTGGGTGGCCTGGGTCTGTCCCTGGGCGGGGGTGATGAACCCAGCCCGGCAGACTTTGCCGAACTGCTGGACTCGGTGAAGGAGCGGCCCGATGCCCACCTGGTGCAGATGGCGCTGCTGCGCTCTCTGTCTCAGGCCGTGTACAGCCCGGAGCGGCTGGGTCACTTCGGTCTGGCCCACGAGGATTATCTGCACTTCACCTCGCCGATTCGCCGGTATCCGGACCTGCTGGTGCACCGGGGTATCCGCCATGTGCTTCAGGGCGGCAAGCCCAAGGAGTTCACCTATACCAAGGCGGATATGGTCGCCATGGGTGAGCACTGCTCCATGGCAGAGCGTCGTGCCGACGAAGCCTCCTGGGACGTGGAGGCCTGGCTCAAGTGCGAGTACATGCAGGACCGTGTGGGCGAGGCGTTCGATGGCGTGGTCAAGACCGTCACCTCATTTGGTCTGTTCGTGGAGCTCAAGGACATCTACGTGGAGGGCCTGGTGCACGTGACGAGCCTCTCCAACGACTATTACCACTTCGACCCGGCCACCCACTGTCTCAAGGGTGAACGCAGCGGCCGTCGTTACCGCATGGGTGATCCCATTCGTGTGCAACTGGCCCAGGTCAATCTGGATGACCGCAAGATCGACTTCATCCCCGCGCCGGGTGAGGAAGAGCCCGGAGATGGCAAGGGAGGCGGCAAAGGCGGCAAGAGTCGTGGCCGCAGGAAGGACAAGGCCGAAAAGGCGGCTGCCACGGCCCACGAGGAGGGTAAGTCGAAGGACAAGGATAAGGGCAAAAGCAAGAGTCGTTCCGGTCGGCGCCGCAGCCGCAAGCGCAGCGAGGCCTAAGGTCATGGCGGCTCATGACGAGGTCTTCGGGCTTCACGCGGTGGAGGCCCTGCTGCGCCAGTCCCCCGGGCGGGTGGAATCCCTGCGGGTGCAGTCGGGGCGCGTGGATGCCCGCATGCAGGCCATCCTGGATCAGGCGGACCGGGCGGGCATCCCGGTCACGCGCCTGCCCCGTCGGGATCTGGATGCCCAGGCCGGCGGCGCCACTCACCAGGGGGTGATCGCCCGGGCGCAGCCCGTGGCCTCCCTGGGGGAGAAGGATCTGCCGGATGTGGTCATGGCCCCCCGGGAAGGGGCCCCCGTGCTCCTGCTGGTGCTGGATGGCGTGACCGATCCCCATAACCTGGGGGCCTGCCTGCGCACCGCCGATGCCGCCGGCGTGACCGCGGTCATCGCCCCCCGGGACCGGGCCGTGGGCCTCACCCCGGTGGTGCGCAAGGTGGCCTGCGGGGCGGCCGAATCGGTGCCCTTCATCCAGGTGACCAACCTGGCGCGCACCCTGGATCTGCTCAAGGATCTGGGGGTGTGGACGGTGGGCACCACGGGCGAGGCCGACACGGGCTTGTATGACGCGGACCTGACGGGCCCCACGGCCCTGGTGCTGGGTGCCGAGGGCAAGGGCATGCGCCGCCTCACCGCCGAGCGTTGCGACGCGCTGGTGCGTCTGCCCATGCGTGGGAAGGTGGAGAGCCTGAACGTGTCGGTGGCGGCGGGGGTATGCCTGTACGAGGCGGTCCGGCAGCGGGGGTGAGGGGTGAGGGTCGCCGCGCCCCGGATCATTGCAGCAGCCGGACATCCCGCCGCTTGAACACGAACAGCAGCGCCACGCCGGCGGCAAACCCGGCCACGTGGGCCAGAAAGGCCACCCCAGGCTGATCCGGCGGTGTGAGCAGCGCCTGAAACAGCTGGATCACGAACCACAGCACCAGCACGGCCGCCGCCGGCAATCGCGCCGGATACAGGATCAGGCCCAGTGGGATCAGCACCGTGATCCGCGATGACGGATGCAGCAGCAGATAGGCCCCCAGCACCGCCGAGATGGCGCCGCTGGCGCCGATCATGGGCACCTCCGAACCGGGGGCGAACAGGCCGTGCCCCAGGGCCGCCACCGCGCCGCCCAGCAGATAGAACACCAGAAAACGTCCGTGACCCATGGCGTCTTCCACGTTGTTGGCAAACACATACAGAAACAGCATGTTGCTGATCAGGTGCAGCCAGCCCCCATGCAGGAACTGGCTGGTGAAGACCGTCATCCAGGGGGCCACCACCTGCACGTCCTCGGGCAAGCGGGCCCCCTGCAGCAGCACCGCCGGCACGAAGCCCAGGCCGTAGACCACGTGGAGCAGGGCCTGGGAGTCCAGGGTGAGTTGCCAGAAGAACACCAGCACGCAGCCGATCAGCAGGGTCCAGGTGATCAGCGGCGGTCGTTCGGTGGGGTTCTCGTCATTGATGGGGATCATCCGTCCGTCCCTTTTGCATGCACTGCTCGCGCCGATTGCTTAGAGCCGCCCAAGCGGTTAAGATTCCGCCTTTTGCCGGGCCTGCCCGGCGTCTCTCCTTGCCTCACCGGATCGCCGGGAGGCTGATACCCGAAAGGAAAATCACAATGCGTCATTACGAAATCGTCTTCATGGTCCACCCGGACCAGAGCGAGCAAGTGCCCGCCATGATGGAACGCTATCGGGGGATCATCGAATCCGCCGAGGGTGAGATCCACCGCCTGGAAGACTGGGGCCGTCGCCAGTTGGCCTATCCCATCCAGAAGCTGCACAAGGCCCACTATGTGCTGATGAACGTGGAATGCCCTGAAGCTGCCCTGGAAGAACTGGTCAGCGCCTTCCGCTTCAACGATGCCGTGATCCGTCACCTGGTGATGTCCATGGATCGTGCCTTCACCGACGTCTCCCCCCTGGCCAAGAACCGGGACGACGACGACAGCGACAGCAGCGCCCGGTCCTCTGACGACGACGACAGCGACGACGACTCCAGCCGTTCCGCTTCCGCCGACTGATCATCTCCCCGTTCCAACGTATTCCGAGGTAAGACCATGGCCCGTTTCTTCCGCCGTCGCAAGTATTGCCGTTTCACCGCCGAGGGCGTTGAGTTCATTGACTACAAGGACCTCAACACCCTGAAGAACTATGTCACCGAAACCGGCAAGATCGTTCCCAGCCGGATCACCGGTACCAGTGCCCGTTATCAGCGCCAGCTGGCCACCGCCATCAAGCGGGCGCGCTTCCTGGCACTGCTGCCTTACTCCGACAACCACTGAGTTGGCTGGCCGTCCGGTACCCTCCCTGGGTACCAGTGGCAGGATCCCATGAAGCCTTTGGCGTCATTCATCATGCAGGGCCGCTTGCGGGCCGCCACGGCCACCGCCGGATTCGGTGTGGCTGGTCTGTTGCTCCCGCCGCTGGCCCTGGTCAGCAGCTCGGCTGTCTCCCTGGTGACCTTGCGTCTGGGCGCGGCCCAGGGCGTGGCCGTGGCGGCCCTGGCCGCCCTGGTGCTTGCGCTGATCGCCTGGGTGGCGGGTCTGCACCCCGCTGTGGGGATGATCACTGCCCTGGTGCAATGGCTGCCGGCCCTGGTGCTGGCCGAGGTGCTGCGCAGGACGTTCTCCTGGGCCATCACCCTGTCGGTGGGTATCGGCATCGGTTGCGGCGTCATTCTGTTGTTGCACGCGACCGTGCCCAACCTGCCGCAGATGTGGCTGGCGGTGCTGGAGCAGGCTGTGGGTCCGTTGTTCGAGCAGTCGGGGGTGACCGGCAGTGAACGCCAGCAGGCCTTCCTGCAGGCGGCCTCGCTGATGACCGGCATGCTGGCGGCGGTATCGCTGCTGGCCCTGAGCGCGGCACTCATCCTGGCCCGTTACTGGCAGGCGGTGTTGTACAACCCCGGTGGTTTCAGGGAGGAGTTTCATGCCCTGAGCCTGGGCCGTGTGCCGGCCATGATGCTGGTGGGGCTCTTGCTGGTGGCGTGGCTTGCCGATTCCTACCTGCTGTTCGAGTTGTCGCTGGTGTTCTTGATGGCCTTCTTCCTGCACGGGCTGGCGGTCATCCATGGCACCAATGCCCGGATGAATTTGAGCCGGATCTGGCTGGTGTTCACCTACGTGTTGCTGGCGCTGGCCCTGCCGCAGATGGTGATCCTGCTGGCTACCCTGGGGGTGATGGACAGCTTCCTGAACCTGCGCGGCCGACTGACCCGGGCCCAGCCCGAAGACAAGTCCGACGATACCTGATGCCCGACCTCTCGGCGGGCAACGCATTTGATTCTTGATTGAGGTAAAAACCGATGGAAGTCATTCTCCTGGAAAAGGTGGAAAACCTGGGCAACCTGGGTGACAAGGTGCGCGTGCGTGCCGGGTATGCCCGTAACTACCTGCTGCCCCAGGGCAAGGCCAAGTTTGCCACCGAAGCCAACCTGGCCGAGTTTGAGGCTCGCCGTGCCGAACTGGAAAAGGCCGCCGCCGAGTCGCTGGCTGCCGCCGAGTCCCGTCGTGACAAGCTGGAGGCCATGACGGTCACCGTGACGGCCAAGGCGGGTGGTGAAGGCAAGCTGTTCGGCTCCGTGGGTACCGCCGACATCGCCGATGCAGTGACCGCCGCTGGCGGTGAACTGGAAAAGCGCGAAGTGCGCATGCCTGATGGCCCGCTGCGGGTGGTGGGCGAGTACGAGATTGCCCTGCAACTGCACACCGACGTGAAGGCCACTTTGAAGGTCGTGGTGGCAGGCGAAGAATAAGCACTGCCATGCCACGCCCCACCGGTGTCTGAGGCAGGGACGTGGTGACGGAAGTGTCTCGCGTGGGAGCGGCCCCGGGCCGCGAAGGGATGGCTTGGCCCCGACCGGGGGCCGTTTGCTGCCTTCGCGGTCCGGGGCCGCTCCCACATGGGGTGGCCTCGAAATCATGCTATTGTTTCGATGAGGCACCGCCCATCCGTGCTTCGGTTGCTCGACTCCTTCCGGTAGAACTCCATGTACGAAACACCCCCACCGCCCCATTACGACACCGATACCTCTTCGCTCAAGATTCCACCCCATTCCATTGAGGCAGAGCAGGCCGTTCTCGGCGGCCTCATGCTCGAGAATGAGGCCTGGGACACGGTGGCCGACGCCGTGGCCGAGGTGGACTTCTATCGACACGATCACCGGCTGATCTTCCGCGCCATCGCCGAACTGGCGGGCCGCAATGCCCCCTTCGACGTGGTGACCATCTCCGAACGTCTGGAATCCCGCGGCGAGCTTGAGGAGGCGGGTGGGCTGGCCTATCTGGGCCTGCTGGCCCGCGACACGCCCAGCGCCGCCAATATCTCCGCGTATGCGGCGATCGTGCGCGAACGGTCGGTGGTGCGCCAGCTGATCAGTGTGGGCACCGGCATTGCCGATAGCGGCTTCAAGCCCGAGGGCCGTGACAGCCAGCAGCTGCTGGATGAGGCGGAACAGAAGGTCTTCAAGATCGCTGAACAGGGCCAGCGTTCCCGTCAGGGTTTTCGCGGCATGCGCACCCTGCTCAAGTCCACGGTTGAGCACATCGAAATGCTCTTCGAACAGGACACCCCCATCACCGGTCTGCCCACCGGCTATGATGAGTTTGACGAGATGACCTCCGGCCTGCAGCCGGGCGACCTGGTGATCATGGCGGGGCGCCCCTCCATGGGCAAAACCTCCTTTGCCATGAACATGGCCGAATATGCCGCCCTCAAGCAGCAGTATCCGGTGGCCGTTTTCAGCATGGAGATGCCCGGCGAGCAGCTGGCCATGCGGCTGCTGTCATCCCTGGGACGCATCAATCAGCAACGCCTGCGCACCGGTCGCCTGGAGGATGATGACTGGCCCCGGTTCTCCAGCGCCGTGTCCATGCTCTCCGAGGCCCAGCTCTACATTGACGACAGTCCGGCCCTGTCGCCCAACGACCTGCGCGCGCGCGCGCGACGACTCATGCGCGAGCACAAGAAGCTGGGGCTCATCGTTGTGGATTATCTGCAGCTCATGCAGGTGCCGGGCAGCGCCGAGAACCGGACCAACGAGATTTCGGAAATCTCCCGCGGGCTCAAGGCTCTGGCCAAGGAAATGAACGTGCCGGTGATCGCGCTCTCCCAGCTCAACCGCAGCCTCGAGCAGCGCCCCAACAAGCGCCCGGTGATGTCGGATCTGCGCGAATCAGGCGCCATTGAGCAGGATGCGGACCTGATCGTCTTCATTTATCGGGATGAGGTCTACAACGAGGACAGCCCCGACAAGGGCACGGCGGAGATCATCATCGCCAAGCAGCGTAACGGTCCCATCGGCGTGGTGCGGCTGACCTTCCTGGGGCAGTACACCCGGTTCGAGAACTACGTGCCGGAAATCTATTCCAACGAGGCCTTTTCGTGAAGCGCGCTGCCCGGGCGCATCTGCGGCTGGGTGCCCTGGAACATAACCTGGGGCGGGTGCGGGAGGCTGCGCCGGGACGGCGTGTGATGGCCGTGATCAAGGCCGAGGCTTATGGGCACGGTCTGCTGCGAGTGGCCCATGTGCTGGCGCCGCTGGCGGATGGGTTTGCCGTGTCCTGCATGGACGAGGCGGAGGCCTTGCGTGGCGCCGGTTTTCGTCTGCCTCTGCTGGTGATGCAGGGCTTCAAGAATGACCGGGAACTGCGCCAGGCCGCGCGTGAAGATATCACCGTGGTGGTCCACGACGAGAGCCAGCTTCGCCTCCTGGAAACCACGCCGCTTTCCAGCCCACTGCAGGTCTGGCTCAAGCTTGATACCGGCATGGGGCGCCTGGGTTTCTCTGCCACGCGCGCCGCCGCCTTGCATGGAGGGCTGCAGCGATGTGCCCAGGTGGTGCAACCACCGGTATGGATGACTCATCTGGCCTGTGCCGATGAGCCCGAACGTCCGGAGAACGCTGCCCAGTTGAACCGCTTCGAAGCGGCCACCCAGGGGCTGTCAGGTCTGCGCAGTCTGGCCAACTCCGCGTCCATCCTCGCCCTGCCACGAAGTCACGGGGACTGGGTACGCCCCGGCATCATGCTCTATGGGGCGTCGCCCCTGGCCGACCGGGACCCCGCCCGGCATGGCCTTGAGCCGGTGATGCACCTGCAGGCACCCCTGGTGGCAATCCAGGATCGGTCTCTGGGGGATACCGTGGGCTATGGCGCCACCTTCCAGTGCCCGAGGCCTACCCGGGTGGGTGTGGTGGCCATTGGCTATGCCGATGGTTACCCCCGGCATGTGCCCAATGGCACCCCGGTCCTTGTGGGCGCAAGTCGTGCCCCGTTGATCGGCCGGGTTTCCATGGACATGATCACCGTGGATCTGACCGACCATCCCCAGGCGGCGGTGGGCGATCCCGTCACCCTGTGGGGCGAGGGCCTGCCGGTGGATGAGATCGCGGCGGCCGCCGAGACCATCAGCTACGATCTGCTTTGCGCCGTGGCCGATCGCGTGCAGGTGACCACGCAGCCCTGAACCGGGGCCATCCGACTTTTCCGAGGACCCGCTTGCTGATAGCCTGTAGACCACCCAGGGGAGGGCAGGCATGGACCCAGCACGGCATCTTGAAACGGGCACCTACATCGCCCGGCAACCGATTTACAACCAGCAACTGGGCGTCCACGCCTACGAGTTGCTATTCCGCACGGCCACCTCCCCGGACAGTGCGACAGCCAGTGATGCCGCCACCTCCCATGTGATGCTCAGTGCCTTCGGCGAGATCGGCCTGGATGCGCTGGTCGGCAGTCGCCTGGCTGCCATCAACATGACCTGGCGCCTGATGGAGGAATTACGGGAGTTGGCCGTCCCTGCGGGTCGCATGATCCTGGACCTCCCGCCCTCGTTGCCCTGCGATGAAGACGCGGTGCAATTGCTGCGCGGGCTCTCCGGACAGGGCTATGTGCTGGCCCTGGATGACTATGTCCCCGGTACATCCCGGGATGCCCTGCTGCCCGTGGTGCATCAGGTGAAGATCGACACGGCCAGCTCCCGGCCGGATGACCTGCGTCTCATCTTCAGGGGGCTGAAGACGACCCAGGTGGAAAAAGTGGCCAAGAAGGTGGAGACCCTGGAAGATTATGAATTCCTTCGGGACCTGGGTTTCGATTATTTCCAGGGCTACTTCCTCAGCCGGCCCCGGGTGTTTCGCGCGGTCAACCTGCCCACCGGCAAGCTCACCGTGCTTCGTCTGCTGGCGCGTTTGCAGCAGCCGGAGATGGATGTCCACGAACTGCAGCATCTGATCGCACAGGATCCGGGGCTGGCCTTCAAGCTGCTCAAGCTGATCAACTCTCCCTTCTTCGGCCTCAACCGGCAGGTGGACTCCCTGGCCCGGGCCATCCTCATCCTGGGGCATCGCAAGCTGGTCACCTGGGCCTGTATGCTGGTGCTCAGCGGCCTTGAGGACCGCCCCGCCGGACTCGTGCACCTGTGCCTGCAGCGCGCCGGCCTGTGCGAGCGCATCGCCCGCATGGCCGGTCGTCGCCCGGTGGAGCGTTATTTCACGGCCGGTCTGTTCTCGGCCCTGGACCTGGTGATGGAGCGCCCCTTGCCTCAGGTGATCGGCCCCTTGCCCCTGGACGATGAAATCAAGCGAGCCTTGCTGGAGGGGGAAGGCGAACTGGGTGAGGTGGTGGCTTGTGCCCGGGCCTGTGAAACCGACCAGGTGGAGAGCGTGGTCTTTGCCGATCTGCTCCGGGAAGACATCATGAACGCCATGCTGGAGGCCGGTCAGTGGGCGGATGAGGTTCAGTCAGTCTCCATCTCCGGCACGGTGCGGCGTTGACAGCAACATGTGAGCCTCTTAAATTGATAAAGGTCAGTCAGCGCCAGGCGCTGACACTCTGACGGCGCCGATTTGATCCAGCTTGCGGGCGCCTTAAAAATACGGCTAAAGCGGGTGACGACCCGTTTTGGCGGGTTTTTTTGTGCCCGACGGGGCGGGTGAGGGCAATACAACCATGGAACATCCCCTGAACGATCCCGGCGATCCCAGCGAGGGCTTTGATACCCGGGCCGTCCGCGCCGGCCAGCGGCGTGGACCCGAGCAGGAACATTCCGACCCCATCTATGCCACGTCCAGTTTCGTGTTCTCCAGTGCCGCCGAGGCCGCAGCGCGTTTTGCCGGTGACGAGCCAGGCAATATCTACGCCCGATTCACCAACCCCACGGTGCGAACCTTTCAGGATCGCCTGGCGGCGCTGGAAGGGGGGGAGGCCTGCGTGGCGACGGCCTCTGGCATGTCGGCCATCCTGTCCACCTGTCTCTCCCTGCTCAAGGCTGGTGATCACATCGTCTCTTCGCGCTCGGTATTTGGTTCCACCACCAACCTGTTCAGCAATTACCTCACCCGCTTCGGTATCCGGGTAACCTACGTCCCGCTGGGAGACCTTAAGGCCTGGGAGGCCGCCATCCGGCCCGAGACCCGCCTGTTGTTCGCGGAAACCCCCTCCAACCCCCTCACGGAACTGGTGGATATCCGCGCCCTGGCGGACCTGGCGCACGCCCATGACTGCCTGCTGGCCATGGACAATTGCTTTTGTACCCCGGCCCTGCAACGCCCGCTGGACCTGGGGGCCGACCTGGTGATTCACTCCGCCACCAAGTACCTGGATGGCCAGGGACGATGCGTGGGGGGTGCAGTGGTGGGCGATGCCGAGCGGGTGGGTAAGGAGGTATTCGGCTTCTTGCGCACCGCCGGCCCCACCATGAGCCCCTTCAATGCCTGGGTGTTCCTCAAGGGCCTGGAAACACTGCGGTTGCGCATGCGGGCCCACTGTGAATCCGCACTGGCCCTGGCCCAGTGGCTGGAGGCGCAGCCGGGTGTGGCGCGCGTCCATTATCCTGGCTTGGCGTCCCACCCGCAGCATGCCCTGGCCACCCGCCAGCAGGCCGCCTTTGGCGGTATCGTCGCCTTCGAGGTGAAGGGAGGGCGGGAACAGGCGTGGCAGGTGATCGACAGTACACGCCTGCTCTCCATCACCGCCAACCTGGGGGATGCCAAGACCACCATCACCCATCCGGCCACCACCACCCACGGGCGCATCAAACCAGAGCAACGGGAGAGCCAGGGGATCAGTGAATCACTGATCCGTGTAGCGGTGGGGCTTGAGGACATCGAGGACATCCAGCGGGATCTGGCACGCGGGCTCGATCGGTTCCCCTGAGGGGGAAGGGGGGGTTGTAGCTGAACCTTGGTTCTCTCACGTCGATGATAGTAATAATCTATTGGATTCATCCATACCCTCCATTTGAATTTATCACGCCCATCCCCTATAACTATAAGGGCCAAGCGGTTGAACGATCGGCAGGCTCTCCCCCTCCAAGGGAGTGTCTGCCAGGCACCTCAGGAGCCGGGCGTCGGATGCGATGCGGGCCAGCCGGGGTGACGGTTCAGTACACAACCATCTCGCAATAAACGGAGGAAAAAATGGGCGGAAATGACGTCAAGAGTGCAGGCAAGTGCCCCATCATGCATGGTGGCAATACCGCAACCGGTAACGACAATATGGATTGGTGGCCCAACGCACTGAACCTGGATATCCTTCACCAGCACGACACGAAGTCCGACCCAATGGGGGAAGACTTCGACTACGCCGAGGAATTCAAGAAACTGGACCTGGCGGCGGTCAAGCAGGACTTGCGCAACCTGATGACCGAGAGCCGGGACTGGTGGCCGGCGGACTGGGGCCATTACGGCGGTCTGATGATCCGCATGGCCTGGCATGCCGCGGGTACCTACCGCATTGCAGATGGTCGTGGCGGTGCCGGCACGGGCAACCAGCGCTTCGCCCCCATCAACAGCTGGCCGGACAACGGCAATCTGGACAAGGCCCGCCGTCTGCTGTGGCCCATCAAGAAGAAATATGGCAACAAGCTGTCCTGGGCCGATCTGATCGTGCTCGCCGGCAACGTCGCCTACGAGTCCATGGGGTTCAAGACCTTTGGTTTCGCCGGTGGGCGGGCCGACATCTGGCATCCGGAAAAGGACACTTACTGGGGTTCCGAGAAGGAGTGGCTGGCCGAGAGTTCCAGCCGCTATGAAAGCGACGATCGCGAGAGCCTGGAAAACCCCCTGGCCGCCGTGCAGATGGGCCTGATCTATGTGAACCCGGAGGGTGTGGACGGTAACCCCGATCCGCTGAGAACCGCCCAGGACGTGCGCACCACCTTTGCGCGCATGGCCATGAACGACGAGGAAACCGTGGCCCTCACCGCCGGCGGTCACACCGTGGGCAAATGCCATGGCAATGGCGATGCCTCCAAGCTGGGCCCCGACCCGGAAGGCGCCGATGTGGAAGAGCAGGGCCTGGGCTGGCGCAACCCGCAGGGCAAGGGCTGTGGACCCGACACCATCACCAGCGGTATCGAAGGTGCCTGGACCACCCATCCCACCCAGTGGGACAACGGCTACTTCAAGATGCTCTTCGAGCACGACTGGCAGTTGAAAAAGAGCCCCGCCGGTGCCTGGCAGTGGGAGCCGGTGAACATCAAGGAAGAAGACAAGCCGGTGGATGTGGAAGATCCTTCCCGCCGCTACAACCCCATCATGACCGACGCCGACATGGCCATGATCAAGGATCCGGAGTACCGCAAGATCTCCGAGCGGTTCTACAACGATCCGGAGTATTTCAACGAGGTCTTCGCCCGCGCCTGGTTCAAGCTGACCCACCGTGACCTGGGACCCAAGAGTCGTTATCTCGGCCCTGAAGTGCCCCAGGAAGACCTGATCTGGCAGGATCCGGTGCCCAAGGTGGACTACACCCTGAGCGATGCCGAGGTGGCGGACCTGAAGGACAAGCTGCTCAACAGCGGTCTGAGTGCTTCGGAATTGATCAGCACCGCGTGGGACAGCGCCCGCACCTTCCGTTATTCCGACTACCGGGGCGGTGCCAACGGTGCCCGCATCCGTCTGGCCCCGCAGAAGGATTGGGAGGGCAATGAGCCCGAGCGACTGAAGAAGGTGCTGGGTGTGCTGGAAGACATTCAGTCCGGCCTGAGCAAACCGGTGAGCCTGGCCGACCTGATCGTCCTGGGCGGCACGGCCGCGGTGGAAAAGGCTGCCCGTGATGCCGGCTTCGACGTCACGGTGCCCTTCGCGCCGGGTCGCGGCGATGCCACCGAGGAGATGACCGACGCCGAATCCTTCGACGTGCTGGAACCCCTGCACGATGGCTATCGCAACTGGCTGAAGAAGGACTACGTGGTCTCTGCCGAGGAGATGATGCTGGATCGCACCCAGCTGATGGGGCTGACAGCACCCGAGATGACCGTGCTGGTGGGCGGCATGCGGGTACTGGGCACCAACCATGGTGGCACGAAGCACGGGGTCTTCACGGATCGGGAAGGGGTGCTGACCAACGACTTCTTCGTGAATCTGACCGACATGGCCAACACCTGGAAGCCCAAGGGCAACAACCTCTACGAGATTGTCGATCGCAAGAGCGGCAACGTGAAGTGGACGGCCACCCGGGTGGATCTGGTCTTCGGGTCCAACTCCATCCTGCGTTCCTACGCCGAGGTGTATGCCCAGGACGATTCGAAGGAGAAGTTCGTCAAGGACTTCGTGAAGGCCTGGACCAAGGTGATGAACGGCGATCGTTTTGATCTGAAGTAAGTCGTTCTCCTACCTGAAAACCCCCTCCCGATGGCGGGAGGGGGCGAATCAAAGGGCGGATGAGGATTGCACCATGCAAGCTCATCCGCCCTTTTTTGTGCCCTGTCTTTCTGTCCGCCAGGCACGGGATTGTCGCAAAGCCTACACGCGTCGCCCGGTGGAATCCTGCCGGTTCCCCATTCGAAAACAGGTGATTAGCCGATAGAGTTCGGCCTGGCCCCGAACCTGCATGATCCATTCGCGGCGGGCAGCGGATTTTCCCGTTGGCACGTCATGCGGTATATACGGGGCAACAACACGAGAGCCGGCAACGACATGATCACGAAAATCCGACTGACCCACTGCCTCATTACGGTGCTGTGTCTGCTTGTCCTTTCTCCTTTGGCGACCGCAAGCGATTTGAGAATTGCCACCGCCGCCAACTTTCTGGGCACGCTTCAGGAACTCACCGCCCGCTACGAGGAACAGACCGGGCATCGCTTCAGCATCAGCAGCGGGTCATCCGGGGCGCTGTACGCGCAAATCACCAATGGAGCGCCCTTCGATCTGTTCTTCTCCGCCGATGTGCTGCGTGCCCAAACCCTGGTGAGTGACGGGTTGGCGCATGAAGACTCCCGGTTCACCTATGCTCTGGGGGTGCCGGTCCTGTGGTCCAGCCGGCAGGATTGGCTGCAGGACCCGGAAGCGGTACTGACGGAGGGAGAGTATCGTTTTCTTTCCATCCCGAATCCGCGTAATGCGCCCTATGGGGTTGCGGCTCAGCAGATCCTGGAAACCCTGGGTGTCTGGGACAGGTTGAACGCAGAGGGCCGTCTGATCCGTGCACAAAATCTCACGCAGGTCTACGCCCAGACCGGATCCGGCGCCGCTGAGCTGGGATTCCTGGCGCTTTCACAGGTCAAGGATGCCTCGGGGAACATCCCCGGTTCCTACTGGATTCCACCGGCGGAACTGTTCGATCCCATTGAACAGCAGGCCGTCATCCTGAAGCGGGCGGGCGATCTGGAGGTGGCCCGGGACTTCATGGCCTGGATGCGGGGCGAGGATGCCGCCCGGATCATCGAAGCCGCCGGCTACGCGGTCCAGTGATTCGGCCAGAGGGAGCGCAACGGCATGTTCGGCATCAGCGACAGTGACCTGACCGCCCTGTGGATCACCCTCAAGCTGGCGGTGATCAGCACCAGTATCCTCATGGTGCTGAGTGCCCCGCTGGCCTGGTGGCTGGCCCACACCCGGTGGCGGGGCAAGGTGATGATCGAGGCGCTGGTGGCCATGCCGCTGGTGCTGCCGCCCACGGTGATGGGCTTTTACCTGCTGGTTCTGCTGGGGCCGCGGGGCGCCGTGGGGGGCTTTCTGGAGGATATCGGGGTGGGGCATCTGGCCTTCACCTTCACCGGTCTGGTGATCGGCTCCATGATCTATTCACTGCCGTTCGTGGTGCAGCCCCTGCAGAATGCCTTTGCTGCCACCGGGGGGCGCGTACTGGAGACGGCGGCCACCCTCAGGGCCAGTCCCCTGGACCGTTTTCTGACGGTGGTGCTCCCCCTGGCGCGACGGGGCATCCTCACCGCAGCGGTGCTCTCGTTTGCCCATACTCTTGGGGAATTCGGCATGATCCTGATGATCGGCGGCAACATCCCTGGCCAGACGCAAGTGGCCTCCATCGCCATCTACGATCACGTGGAGGCCATGGACTATGCCTCGGCCCATGCCCTGTCCCTGCTATTGGTGGTGCTGGCGTTCCTCCTGTTGATGAGCGTGTATGGGCTTAATCGACGCTTCAAGGTCGTGGGGGTGGCGTGATGAGCATCCATGCACGATTTTTCCTGGATCGCGGCGACTTCACCCTGGATGTGGACCTGGAGATCCCCGGACGAGGCGTGACCGCCCTGTTCGGTCGCTCCGGTTCCGGCAAGACCACGGTGTTGCGCTGTCTGGCGGGTCTGGAACGTATTCGTGAGGCCCGACTCACCTTCAACGGCGAGACCTGGCAGGATGACACTCAGTGGTTGCCCGTACACAAGCGACCCCTGGGTTATGTCTTTCAGGAGGCCAGTCTTTTCCCCCATCTCAGGGTACGGGACAACCTGCTCTACGGCTTCAAGCGCCTGGCCCCCGAGCAGCGCCGTCTGGAGCTGGACGAGGTGGCGAACCTGCTGGGTCTTGCGGATCTGCTGGCACGCTATCCGGATGAGCTTTCCGGAGGTCAGCGTCAGCGAGTTTCGATTGGCCGGGCGCTGCTCACCAGCCCGCGGTTGTTGCTCATGGATGAGCCCATGGCCTCACTGGATGTGACCAGCAAGGGGGAGATCCTGCCGTATCTGGAGCGGCTGCGGGATGAGTTGTCCATCCCGGTGGTTTATGTGAGCCACTCCATCGAGGAGGTGGCCCGCCTGGCGGATCACATGGTGCTGATGGAGAATGGGCGCGCCCTGGCACAGGGACCGTTGCAGACCCTGCTCACCCGCACGGACCTGCCCCTGGCCCACAGCGAGCAGGCCTCGGCGGTGATCCAGGGCACGGTGGCTGCCCATCACGCGGATGATCACCTCACGGAGCTGGCCTTTTCCGGCGGCCGGCTGTTGGTCTCCCAGCAGGACCGGCCCATCGGTGCCCCCTTGAGGGTGCGCATCCTGGCAAGGGATGTGTCCGTGGCCCTGGATCGCCCGGATTCCAGTAGCGTGCTCAACCCGATTCCGGTCAGGATCGCGCAGATCAGTGACGATCCCCATCCCGGACATGTCATCCTGAACCTGGTGGTGGGGGATTATCAGTTGTTGGCCCGGATCAGCGCGCGCTCTCGCAGGCAACTGGATCTGTCCCCCGGACAGTCCGTGTGGGCGATGGTCAAGGGGGTTGCTGTCGCATGAGTGTCGCGATCCCATTATCCATGACCGAAGGGGCTCTGGAATCAACCAGGGCCGACGAGGTTCCGTCATGACTTCAACCTCTCAAGTGCATGCCCGCCCCGACACTCAAAGACGTGACCGCTTGCTGGCATTGCCCGGGCGGGGCGATCCGTTCGACCGTCATGTGCTGTCCTGTGCCCTGGTGGTGGCCATGGAAGACGTGGAGCAGGCACAGGCCTCTTGCCTGCACGCCAGCCTGGGGTTGCATGCCGACAGCCTGAGCCGCCTGCTGGATCAGTGTTTCCCCGGCCTGGACGCACTGGAGCCAGCGGTTACCCGGGAAGGTGATGCGGGCGAGGGCGCCATCGAGGAGACGGACCTTCGCTGCCTGCTGCTTGAGCATGCTTCGCATCAGGGCGAGGTGACCACGTGGCTGGCGCATATCGTCGCGCGTCGCGCCCTCAAGCCAGGGCATCTGTGGCAAGGTCTGGGGCTTGACGAGCGCTCGGAGCTCTCCCGGTTGATGACACGACATTTTGCTACCCTGGCACAACAGAATATCCACAACATGCGCTGGAAGAAGTTCTTCTATCGTCAGCTATGCGGCCGGGAAGGCATACCCATCTGCAAGTCCCCCGTGTGTGGTGATTGCCCGGATTACCGGGCGTGTTTTGTGTGCGATGAGTAGTCCCAGGTTCCCATGAATCCCCATCGAGACGTCCTGCTGCATTGTTTCCGCGAGGCCCTGGAGGCCGTGAACGGCGAGGAAGTCGTGCGGCGGCAGTTGGTCATCAACAAGCCGAAGGGTGCGGTGCATGCGGTGGCCATCGGCAAGGCGGCCGCCGCCATGGCTCAGGGGGCACGGGCAGGGCTGGGTGGCAAACTCAAGCGAGCACTGGTGATCACCCGTCATGGGCATGGTGATGAAGCCCTGTCTCGTGATGGGCGTTTCTTGTGCCTGGAATCAGACCACCCGCTGCCCGGTGAGGCCAGCCTGGCGGCGGGGGGGCGGCTGCTGGCGTTCATCGAGGAAACGCCGCCCGATGCATGCCTGTTGTTTCTCATCAGCGGCGGCACGTCCAGCCTGGTGGAGGCGTTGCCCGAGGGGATGACCCTGGCGGACTTGCAACGCCTCAATGGCTGGCTACTGGGATCCGGGCTGGACATCCAGGCCATGAACCGGGTGCGAAGCGGGGTCTCCCGCATCAAGGCCGGCCGTTTACGGGAGTATCTGGGGCCGCGTCCCGCCGAGGTCTGGTTGATCTCGGACGTGCCCGGCAATGACCCCGCGGTGATCGGCTCGGGCCTGCTCACGCCGCCCCGGGAATCCTCGCCGTTGCCCACCCTGCCCGCCGGTCTGTCGGAGATGGTGCACCGGGCGATGGCCGCCCATGCCACGCCGTCACCTTCCGCCCCCTCGGTGCCCGCCCGGGTGCTGGCCAACCTGGAGGATGCCTGTCGCGCAGCCGGGGATGCGGCACGCCAGCGGCATTGTCCTGTCACCGTTCATGGCGAGTTCCTGAAGGGTGAGGCCGCCGAGCGAGGTGCGGCTCTGGCCCACTGGTTGATGCACGAGGGCAGGGCCACTCCCGGGGTGCATGTCTGGGGTGGCGAGACCACGGTCACCCTGCCGGAGAACCCAGGGCAGGGCGGGCGCAATCAGCATCTGGCCCTGGCGGCGGCAAGGGTGTTGTCCGGTTGCCCGTATGTGACCCTGTTGGCGGCGGGCACGGATGGCTCTGATGGCGTCACGAGTGCCACCGGCGCCCTGGTGGACGGTGGCACCTGGGAGCGCATCCGCGCTCACGGCCTTGATCCGGACCAGGCCCTGTCCACCGCCAACGCCCACCCCTGCCTCCAGGCCTCAGGCGACCTCATGGAGACCGGTCCCACCGGCACCAACGTCATGGACCTGGTGATCGCCCACATCTCCTGAGCCTTTGTGGGAGCTTACGCCCTTTGTGGGAGCGGCCCTCATTGGGGGCGCGGGGGGTATCAGATTTCCTGCAGTGCCATCCCCTGCGGCGTGCAGGCCAGTACGCCACCATCGCCGTACCAGTCCGGGAGCACGATGCGGCGGGCCGGGTGGCCGTCCAGTTCGAAATCGTGCACGGCGGGGCGGTGGGTGTGGCCGTGGATGAGGGTGTGTACGCCGTTGCGGCGCAGGGCATCCTCGACTGCGCCCGGATTCACGTCCGTGATCCGGTCGGACTTGCTTCGGGTGGAGGCCTGGCTCTGGGCGCGCATGGCCTCGGCCTCCGCATGGCGCTCTGCCAGTGGGCGGGCCAGAAAGGCCGACTGCCACTGACAGGTGCGCACCATGCGACGAAATTGCATGTATTCCTCATCGTCGGTGCACAGGCTGTCGCCGTGCATCAGCAGCACGGGAGTGCCATAGAGATCCACGACGGTCTCCGTCTCCAGCAGCGTGCAGCCGCAACGCTCGGCAAAGGCCTCGCCCACCAGGAAATCCCGGTTGCCATGGGCGAAATACACCGGCAGATCCTCACGGCTCAGCCGATGCAGGATGTCGAGAATTTCATCCAGGTGCGGCGCGGGATCATCATCGCCGATCCAGTATTCGAACAGATCACCCAGTATATAAAGCGCGTCAGACCCGGGAGCCCGCTCGGTAAGAAACCGGGCGAACTGCTCCAGGGTGCGTGGACGATCCCTGTCCAGGTGCAGATCGGAAATGAACAGCGTTTGAGGCACCGGGCAGGCTTACTGCTCGGTCACGCTATTGAGCACGATGGGCTCCTTGGGCACGTCCTGATGCATACCCTGACTGCCGGTGGGCACCGCCACGATACTTTCGACCACGTCCATGCCCTCCACCACCTTGCCGAACACGGCATAGCCCCAACCCTGGGGCGTCTCGGCGGTGAAGTCCAGGAAGCGGTTGTGCTCCACGTTGATGAAGAACTGCGCCGTGGCGGAGTGGGGGTTGGGGGTGCGGGCCATGGCCAGCGTGCCCACCTCGTTGCTCAGGCCGTTATTGGCCTCGTTGCGAATGGGATCGCGGGTGGGCTTTTGCTGCATGTCCGGGGTGAAGCCGCCACCCTGCACCATGAACCCAGGGATCACCCGGTGAAAGATGGTGCCGTCGTAGAAGCCGTCGCGCACATAGGCCAGGAAGTTCTCGACCGTTTCGGGTGCCTTGTCCGCGTAGAGTTCCAGGACCAGGGTGCCCTTGGTCGTTTCAATCTGGACCTTGGGGTTGTCGGTTTCGGCCATCACTTGGTTTCCCATGGTTAAGGACAGCAGCGCCAGGAGCGCTACACACTGTCGGATCATTGATTTCATGCGATTTTGTCCGTCGGGGTTACCCGTTGGTGTTCGGTGATGATAGCCGTTGCAGGCGTCCCGGGAAAGTTCGCCCCGCCCGGACGGGGTGTGGAGCGGTCCTTACCGGGCTTCGCGGCCGGCCTTTCTGGTGTATCGTGGGGCTTGGTATGCTTTGCTGCCTGCCCCATTCTGATCTGCCAGACCTGTGACATGCTGAACATATACAACACCCTCACCCGCCGCAAAGAACCCTTCAAGTCCATGGAAACGGGCCGGGTGCGCATGTATGTGTGTGGCATGACCGTGTACGACTACTGCCACCTGGGCCACGCGCGGGTCCTGGTGGTCTTCGATATCGTCTATCGCTACCTCAAGGCCCTGGGCTATGAGGTGACCTATATCCGCAACATCACGGACATCGACGACAAGATCATTCGCCGCGCCGCGGAGAACGGGGAGGGGATCGAAGCCCTCACGGATCGGTTCATCCAGGCCATGCACGAGGACGCCGAGGCCCTGGGGGTGTTGCGGCCCACGGCCGAGCCACGAGCCACGGAGCACGTGCACGAGATCCTGCACATGATCCAGCGCCTCATGGAACGCGGCTACGCCTATCAGGGCGATAATCGGGACGTGTACTACAGCGTGTCCCGCTTCGAGGATTACGGCAAGCTCTCCGGCAAGCGCCTGGAAGACCTGCGCGCTGGCGAGCGGGTGGCTCAGGATGAGGCCAAGCGCGACCCCATGGATTTCGTTCTGTGGAAGGCGGCGAAACCCGGTGAGCCCGCCTGGGACTCGCCCTGGGGCGCGGGGCGTCCGGGCTGGCACATCGAGTGCTCGGCCATGTCCACACATTTCCTTGGCAATCACTTCGACATCCACGGCGGCGGGCAGGACCTGCAGTTCCCCCACCACGAGAACGAGATCGCCCAGAGCGAAGCGGCCACCTGCGAGCACTTCGTCAACTACTGGATGCACAACGGCTTTGTGCGGGTGGATGAAGAGAAGATGTCCAAGTCCCTGGGTAATTTCTTCACCGTGCGCCAGGTGCTGGAGCACTACCGGCCCGAAGTGGTGCGGTATTTCATCCTGGGCAGCCATTACCGTAGCCCGCTGAACTACAACGACGAGGCCCTGGAAAGCGCCCGCAACGGCCTGTCGCGTCTGTATACGGCCCTGAGAGGGGTCCCGGTCCAGCCGGTTGAAGATGGCGGCGCCGAATACCGTGCCCGTTTCCATGCGGCCATGGCCGACGACTTCAACACACCCGTGGCCCTGGCGGTGCTGTTCGATCTGGCCCATGAGATCAACCGGCTGCGCCAGGAGCAGTTGGATGAGGCGGCCAGTCTGGCTGGGCTGCTCAAGGAATTGGGCGCCACGCTCGGCATTCTGGAGTCGGACCCGGAGGCATTCCTCAAGGGGGGCGGTTCCGATGAGGGTCCCGACGAGGCCGGGATTGAAGAGCGCATCCAGGCCCGCCTGGAGGCCCGCAAGCGCAAGGATTTTGCCGAGGCGGATCGCATTCGCGACGAACTCAAGGCCCAGGGAGTCATCCTGGAGGACGGCCCGGGCGGGACCACCTGGCGTCGCGAATGATGGGCACGCGAAGCCCGGGTCGGGATGGTTGGACTAGAGCGCCATAGAATGGGAAAATCGCAGCAACACTCCCACCCCCCAGGATGACCCCCGATGCCTGCGCAGATCATCGATGGCCGCGCCATTGCCAAAACCGTTCAAGAAGAGGTCCGCCAGGCGGTGGAGGTGCGCGTGGCAGCAGGCCGTCGCGTACCCGGCCTCGCGGTGGTGCTGGTGGGGGAGGATCCGGCCTCACATGTCTATGTGCGCAACAAGCGCCGCACCTGCGAGGCCATTGGCATGGTCTCCCAGTACTTCGAGTTGCCGGACAATGTTTCGCTGGGCGATCTGCTGGACGTGATCGATGACCTCAATGCCGATCCCAATATTGACGGCATTCTGGTGCAGTTGCCGCTGCCCCGGCACATCGACCCCGAGCAGGTGATCGAGCGCATCGACCCCGCCAAGGACGTGGACGGGTTTCACCCCTACAACATGGGCCGTCTGGCCCTGCGTGTGCCCCGGTTACGGCCCTGTACTCCTTACGGTGTGAAACGACTGCTGGACGAAACCGGCGAGACCTACAAGGGGCGTCACGGCGTGATCATCGGGGCCTCCAACATCGTCGGTCGCCCCATGGCCCTGGAGCTGATGCTGGCCGGGGCCACGGTCACGGTGTGTCATCGCTTCACCCACGACATGCAGTTGCATGTGGGGCGGGCGGATATCCTGGTGGCCGCTGCGGGGCGTCCGGGCCTGATTCAGGGCGACTGGATCCGCGAGGGTGCCACGGTGATCGACGTGGGTATCAATCGCCAGGAGGATGGCAGCCTGGTGGGGGATGTGCAGTTCGAGGCGGCGGCGGAGCGTGCCGCCTGGATCACGCCCGTGCCAGGTGGGGTGGGTCCCATGACCGTGGCCATGCTCATGAAGAACACCCTGCAGGCCTGTGAGGCCTCGGAGAAGGCGGGTATCTGTTTCTCGTGAAATCCCGAGGTCATCACTGGGGCTTTGCATCGGCGCAAGGGCTTTGCTACAGTCATGACCAAGAGGAATCGAAACACATGCGCCATCCCCAAGCACAATCCGGCCACCTCGTGAGCGTCCCGCCCCGGGACGCTTCGCTGGACCGTGCTTCCTGCCTGCCTCTGCTGACCCTGCTGCGACTGCCGCGCTAGCGGCGACTCACTTCGCCTGGCGAGGCCAAAACGCACCCCAACGCAGGAAAGACCGGCCCCAACCAGGGCCCGGGTCAGTGTAGAATTCCTACCCAAACACGCGGACGGCAGCGGCCGTTCCCTGGGAGTTCAGAGACATGGCAGGCAAAGAAAAACTCTTCATTTTCGACACCACCCTTCGCGACGGCGAACAGAGCCCCGGGGCTTCCATGACCCGGGAGGAAAAGGTCCGCATCGCCAAGGGTCTGGAAAAGATGCGCGTTGACGTGATCGAGGCGGGCTTCCCGGCCGCCAGTATCGGCGACTTCGAATCCGTGCAGGCAGTGGCCCGGGCGGTGAAGGACAGCACGGTCTGTGGTCTGGCCCGTGCCAAGGAAGCGGACATTGATCGAGCCGGTGAGGCCCTGCGCGATGCCAACTCCGCGCGCATCCACACCTTCCTGGCCACCTCGCCCATCCACATGGAGCACAAGCTCAAGATGACCCCCGGTCAGGTGGTCGAACAGGCCGTACTGGCCGTTCAGCGTGCCCGCCAATGGACGGACAACGTGGAGTTCTCCCCCGAGGATGCCGGCCGTTCCGAGCTCGACTTCCTGTGCCGCGTGATCGAGGCGGTGATCGATGCGGGCGCCACCACCATCAATATCCCGGACACCGTGGGCTACAACATCCCCCAGCAGTTCGGGGAATTGATCAAGAATCTGCGCGAGCGGGTGCCCAATGCCGACAAGGCCGTCTTTTCCGTGCACTGTCACAACGACCTGGGTGTGGCCGTGGCCAACTCCCTGGCCGCCGTGCTCAATGGGGCCCGCCAGGTGGAGTGCACCATCAACGGCCTGGGCGAGCGGGCCGGCAATGCGGCCCTGGAGGAGGTCGTCATGGCGGTACGTACCCGTCAGGATGTCTTCCCCTGCGATACCACCCTGGACACCACCCAGATCGTGCCTTGTTCGCGGCTCGTCTCCACCATCACCGGTTTCCCGGTGCAGCCCAACAAGGCCATCGTGGGCGCCAATGCCTTCGCTCACGAGTCGGGCATCCATCAGGATGGGGTGCTCAAGCACCGTGACACCTACGAGATCATGCGCGCCCAGGATGTGGGCTGGTCGGACAACCGCATCGTCCTGGGCAAGCACTCGGGTCGCAACGCCTTCCGCACCCGCCTCAAGGATCTGGCCATCGATTTCGAGTCCGAGGAGGAATTGAACGAGGCCTTTGCCCGGTTCAAGGAACTGGCGGACAAGAAACACGAGATCTACGACGAGGACCTTCAGGCCCTGGCCACCGAGGCGGCCATTGCCATGGAACATGAGCGCGCCAAACTGGTGTCGCTGCGGGTGTGCTCGGAGACCGGTGAGACGCCGGTGGCCCAGGTGACGGTGAACGTGGAGGGTAAGGAACTCCATGGCGAGTCCGAGGGCAGTGGCCCGGTGGATGCCGCCTTCAAGGCCATCGAAACGGTGATGCACAGCGGCACGCAGCTGCTCCTGTACTCGGTGAACAACATCACCAGCGGTACCGACGCCCAGGGCGAGGTCACCGTGCGTCTGGAGAAGGCCGGGCGCATCGTCAACGGTCAGGGGGCCGATACCGACATCGTCATCGCCTCTGCCAAGTCCTATCTCAACGCCCTGAACCGTCTTGTGACCCCGGATCACCGGGCCCATCCTCAGCGCGGAGATGTCTGATCAAGGCCAGGCCATGGACGAAGCCCGGCGACGGCAGTACCTGAAAGCCATGGGGATACAGGTCTGGGTGCCGCGCCGGGAGCCGGAGGCGGGCCTGGATCTGTCACCTCCGGAGTCCGTGGCCGTGGCACCCGGGGCAGAGGAGGTTGCCGGGGCGATGACGGCCACAGCGGTGGATGCGGGCGCCGTCCCTGATCCGACACCCGTGCCGGAGCAGGCGCCCGCCGTCGAGGCACCGCCCGTGGTCGTGGATGCCTCCGTGGGGCGTGAACCGCCCCCGGAGCCGGAGATGCCGCCCTGGCTGGACGAAGCGCCCTGGCCCGACGATGGATACGAGCCGGTGATGTCCTCGGGAGAGGGATACGACGATCCCGACCTGCCTGAACCCGACGATGGAGTGTCCACCCTGGATTGGGATGGCCTGGCCGCCCGGGTGGCCCAGTGCACCCACTGCAGCGAGCTTTCACAGGCACGCACCCAGACCGTATTCGGCGTGGGCGACCGTCAGGCCGATTGGCTGTTCATCGGCGAGGCCCCCGGTGCCGAGGAGGATCGCCAGGGCGAGCCCTTCGTGGGCCGGGCCGGCAAGTTGCTGGATAGCATGCTCTCCGCTCTGGGCAGGAAACGGGGGGAGGGGGTCTACATCGCCAACATCCTCAAGTGCCGTCCCCCGCGCAATCGGGACCCCTCCCCCGAGGAAGCCCATGCCTGCCGGCCCTATCTGGATCGCCAGATCCAGTTGATTCGCCCCAGGGTCCTGGTGGCCCTGGGGCGGGTGGCGGCCCAGAATCTGCTGGAGACCAGCGACGCCCTGGGCACCCTGCGAGGTCGGGTGCGGACGTACCGGGGTATCCCGGTGGTGGTGACCTATCACCCGGCCTATCTGCTCAGGCGACCACTGGAAAAGCGCAAGGCCTGGGAGGATCTGTGTCGGGCCATGGATCAGATACAAGCCGGACAGAAGGGATCATGAACGCAGTCACCGCGCCCAATCTGGAATTGCGGCCCATGATGCGCAACGACGTGTCACGGGTGATGGAAGTGGAGCCCCGTGCGTATCCGTTCTCCTGGACTGAGGCCATCTTCCAGGACTGCCTGCGAGTGGGCTACTCCTGTTGGGTGCTGGAGGATGCGAAAACCAGCCATCTCATTGGTTACGGGGTGATGTCCATGGCGGTGGGGGAATGTCATGTGCTCAACCTGACCGTGCGTCCGGAGATGCAGGGACGGGGTTTTGGCCGGCATCTTCTAAGGTGCTTCCTTGAAGTGGCCCGGGAGCGACATGTGGAAACGGTATTCCTGGAGGTGCGCCCCACCAACGCCCCAGCCCTGGAACTGTATCGCACCGAGGGCTTCAATGAAGTCGGTCTGCGTCGCGGCTACTATCCCGCCATCCACGGCCGCGAGGATGCCCTGGTGATGGCCCGGCACCTGAAGTAGGGCAAAAGAACTCAGGTCTGGGTCTGGGTCTGGGTCTGGGTGTGTCAACGCCAGTGGCGCTGGTGCGTATTACCCCGTGAACACACCGAAAACACCCCATGGGGAGACACATCATGAATCGCAAGCCGACTCGCCAACCCAGCCTCATCCTGACCCGTTCCTTGCTCGCCGGGGCTGTGGCCCTTTCACTGGCCTTTGGCGGCATGGGCATCGCTTCGGCACAACCGACAGGCATGGATCAGCCCCGCGCCGAACGGGGCGCCCCCTGGGGCGGGAAGGACAGGGCCGATTTCCGCCGGGACATGTCTCAGGAAGAGCGTCAGGCGCTGCGTGAACGCAAGCAGGAACGGCGCGCGGCCTGGGAAGCCATGAACCCGGAAGAGCGCCGCGAGATGCGTGAGAAACTTCGGGGCATGGACCCACAGGAGCGCCGTGAATGGTTTCAGCAGAAACGTGGTTGACGCGGAGGCATGATGTCCGCGCCCCTGGAAGCCTGGTCCATGGATGATGGGGCGGTGCCCACCACCGCCCCCAGACCCAAACCGACGGATGGCAGGGAAGCCTTCCCCGTGGCCAGCACCCTGGATGAATTCCTGGAAGGGGTGCAGGGCCGTGCCGTGCGCATGGCGGCTCTGGCCCTGGGGGAGCGAGAGGCCGCCCTGGACCTGGTGCAGGATGCCATGGTGGCCTTGATCGACCGCTACCGGGACCGGCCACCGGAGGCCTGGGGGCCACTCTTCTGGCGTATTCTGCAAAGCCGTATCCGCGACACCTATCGGCGTCGCCGGGTGCGTCAACGGGTCCTGGCGGTCCTTGGCTGGTCGGCAGAAGAAGACCAGGAGGATCCGATGAACACCCTGCCGGATGCGTTCACCCCCGGGCCGGACCAGGCCCTGACCGATGGTCGGTTCGCCCGGGATCTGGAGTCTGCCTTGCGCGCCTTGCCCCTGCGGCAACAGCAAGCCTTCCTGCTGCGCCATTGGGAGGGTCTGGACACGGCGGCCACGGCCGCAGCGCTGGGCATCAGTGAAGGGAGCGTGAAGACCCATTTGTACCGAGCCCTGCAAAGCCTGCAGGGACATCTGGAGGCCTACCGATGAGCCCCGAACGGCATTCCCCTGCCCATCCCGCCCCGGACAATGATTCCAGGGAAGGGGTTGATGATTCCGCCGCCCTGCTGGAGCGGGTGTGCCACACGCTGGACGCTCAGGCCACACTGACCCGCTCCGAGCAGGCTCACCTGCGCCAGGCCCGCCGTGACGCACTGGCCGCGACCCGGTCGGCCGCACCTGCTCGCTGGTTTCCCGCAGGTGGGCTGGCCCTGGCGGCCTCGCTCATGCTTACGGTGGCTGTATGGTTTGCCCTGGCACCGGGCACCGGTCATGAGCCCATGCCGGTGGCCCTGGCCGAGATGGAAGACATGGACTGGCTCATGGAGAGTGACGACCCCTTCTGGGTGGTGGATCTGGATGATCCGGCGTTCGTGCTCTGGGCCATGGAGGAGGGGCAGTGATGAGAACCCTCCTGATCCTGCCCTGTCTTGTCCTGTGCCTGGCCTGGCCGGTCACGTCCATGGCCGAAGATGCACCGCCGGAGGCACCCGCATGGTCCGAACTCAGCCGCGACCAGCAGTCGGTGCTGGAACCCTTGTCCGAAGAGTGGAACGATCTGCCTGAGAAGCGCCGAGCCCACCTGTTGGGCATGGCCGAGCGCTGGAAGGGGATGGACGCAGACGAGCGGGCCGCCCTGACCCACAGGCTGGAACGATGGCAGTCCATGTCGCCCGAGGAGCGGGAACGGATCAAATCCCGCGCCCAGCACCTGCGCTCCCTGAGCCCCGAGGAGCGCCAGGAACTGCGGCAACGCTGGGAGCGTTATCGGGATCTGCCCGATGAGAAACAGGAGCGTTTGAGGGAGCGCTGGCAGGAGATGACGCCGGAGGAGCGTGAGGCGTGGCGGGAGCGGCGGGGGCGTCATCATTGAAGGGGGGAGGCGCCAGGGCCCGGGTCAACCACTCACCCATTACAGTCCCCCTCCCACATCCCGTACAATGCAGGGTTTTACCCAGGTCGATCCTCACTCATGCCCTCCAGACACACCACGGAAACCGCCCGGCGGCGCACCTTCGCCATCATCTCCCACCCGGACGCCGGCAAGACCACCGTCACCGAAAAGCTGCTGCTGTACGGGGGTGCCATCCAGATGGCGGGCACCGTGAAGGGGCGCAAGTCGGATCGTCATGCCACCTCCGACTGGATGGAGCTGGAGAAGCAGCGCGGCATCTCCGTCACCTCGTCGGTGATGCAGTTCCCCTACAGGGATTGCATCGTCAACTTGCTGGACACCCCGGGTCACCAGGACTTCTCCGAGGATACCTACCGCACGCTGACCGCCGTGGACTCGGCGCTGATGGTCATCGACGTGGCCAAGGGCGTGGAGGAGCGCACCATCAAGCTGATGGAGGTGTGCCGCCTGCGCGACACCCCCATCATGACCTTCATCAACAAGCTGGACCGGGAGGGTCGCGAGCCCATCGAGCTCATGGATGAAGTGGAGGATGTGCTCAAGATCCCCTGCGCGCCCATCACCTGGCCCATCGGCATGGGCAAGCGTTTCAAGGGGGTGTATCACCTCAAGCGCGACGCGGTACACCTGTTCTCGCCCACCCATGGGGGCAAGATGAAGGCTGGCGAGGTGATTCAGGGGCTGGACAATCCGCGTCTGGACGAGGTGCTGGGCAGCCAGGCCGACGAGTTGCGCGAGGAACTGGAACTGGTGATGGGGGCCTCCAACGAGTTTGACCTCGAGGCCTACCTGGAGGGGCGTCTCACGCCGGTGTTCTTCGGTTCGGCCATCAACAATTTCGGCCTGCAGGAATTGCTGGATGACTTCGTGGAATACGCCCCGCCGCCGCGCCCGCGGGCCACGGAGTCCCGGGAGGTGATGCCTGAGGAAGAGAAGTTCTCCGGATTCGTGTTCAAGATTCAGGCGAACATGGACCCCCAGCACCGGGACCGGATCGCTTTCATGCGCATCTGCTCCGGCAGCTTCAAGAAGGGCAGCAAGCTGCACCATGTGCGCATCGGCAAGGATGTGCGCATCGCCGACGCCCTGACCTTTCTCGCCTCGGACCGGGAACATGCGGAGGAGGCCTTCCCCGGCGACATCATCGGCATCCACAACCATGGCACCATCCGCATCGGTGACACCTTCACCGAGGGCGAGAAGCTGGCCTTCACCGGCATTCCCAACTTCGCCCCGGAGCTGTTCCGCCGCGCCCAGTTGCGTGACCCGCTGAAGATGAAGCAGTTGCAGAAGGGCCTGCAGCAGCTCTGCGAGGAGGGCGCCACGCAGTTGTTCAAGCCGCTGAACAACAATGACCTGATCCTGGGCGCCGTGGGTGTGCTGCAGTTCGATGTGGTGGCCCACCGCCTCAAGAACGAGTACAACGTGGATGCCGGTTTCGAGAACGTGAACGTGCAGACGGCCCGTTGGGTGACGTCCGATGACGAGCGCAAGCTGGAGCAGTTCAAGGACAAGGCCTCCAGCAACCTGGCCATCGACCACGGCGGCGATCTGGTCTACATCGCCCCGACCCGGGTGAATCTGCAGATGGCTCAGGAAAAATGGCCTGAAATCGAGTTCAGCGCCACCCGGGAGCACGGTATCGCCAGTTGAAACAAGGGTGGGGGCGGATGTTCCATCCGTCCTCCCGACTTACCGATCCTGCCTTAGCTGATCCAATCCCTGATCTGCTGGTGAATCCGGGCCAGGGCGCTTTTTCTGATCTCATCGGGCATGGGAGTGGATCCCATCTGGATGCCGATGATGTGTACGGTCGGAGGCAGGACCCCCATGGCCTTGCCCAGGGCCAGTGCGCCCACGACGCCCAGGTTGTGACTGGAGACGGTGGTGTCCGGGTGGACCAGGTCGTCCATGGACAGGGCATGCACCGCGCCTGGTGGTCCGCCGGCATCCATGGCGTCCACCAGGATCACGGTGTGCTGCTCCTTCATGGCCTCGATCAGACCGGCGCCGGGGCGGTCCAGTGTCAGGGTGTTCACGCCGGAAATGGGGGGCAGGGTCTCCACGGCTTCCCATCCCAGGGTGTCCTCACCAAAGGGGGAGCCGATACCGATGACGAGTACCCCCATCCTTACCCCTCTCCCCGATCCACCCGCACCTTCAGAAAATGCGTTGCACAGGAGATGCACGGATCATAGTTACGGATCACCATCTCCCCCCGCAGCCTCAGGGCGTCATCGTCGTGGTGCAATCCAAAGGCCTCCAGCGACTGGCGCAGATCCTCCTCCATGCGGGCCTGGTTCTGTGAGGTGGGGGGCACGATGCGGGCGGTGACCACCTTGCCCTCATCGTCCACGCGGTAGTGATGCCATAGGATTCCCCGGGGGGCCTCGGTGGCGCCGAAGCCCTCTCCGGCCCGGGGTTCCACCTGAGCATAAGGCGTGTCCGTGGGGGCATAGGCCTCCAGAAGACGGCGGGCCTCCTGCAGGGCCTCCAGCAATTCCACGGCGCGGGCCACCAGGGAGTGAAACATGTTCCGGCTGGGCCAGTTAAGGCCCGTGGCATCCAGTGCGGCCCGGGTGCGGGGGGAGAGGCGATCCAGATTCAGGTTCAGCCGGGCCAGCGGCCCCACCAGATAGGGCTGCCCATCCAGGTGAGAATACAGCGCCGTGGAATGGGGTACGTGGCTCTCCACGAAATGATCCGCATAGTCATCCGCCGATATGTCCAGACCCTGATCCGATACGATGCGCCCGGCATACATGGGGTAGTCATCGTCATGTCGCAGGGCCACGTTGGTGAAGCTCTGCTCATCCACCGGCAGGTCCAGGCCGGCGGTGAATCCCACCAGGGCCTCGGCATCGTCCACGGCCTGATCCAGCCGATCCCCCAGGGCCCGCGCATCCTCCAGTGAGGGAGCATGATGGAAGCCGCCCACCCGCACACCCACCGGATGCACCGAGCGACCCCCCAGGAAACGGATCAAATCATTACCCAGTTTCTGCAGGCTCAGTCCCCGGTGCACCGCCTCCGGGTGGTCCTTGGCCATGGCGATGGCATTGTCATAGCCCAGGAAGTCGGGCAACGCCAGCAGGTGCACATGCAGGGCATGGCTCTGAATCCATTCGCCGCAGTACATCAGGCGCCGGTTGCGGATCACCCATTCGGAGGGCGTCAGGCCGAAGGCCTGTTCCAGGGCCTGCACGGCGCTCATCTGATAGGCCACCGGGCAGATGCCGCAGATGCGCGCCACGGTGTCGGGCACCTCGCGCCAGCTACGAGCTTCCAGGAATTTCTCGAAATATCGGGGTGGTTCGAAGATGCGCAGGCGCAACTCCTCGATGCGGCCCTCCCGGGCCCGAAGCTCCAGGGCGCCTTCCCCTTCCACCCGGGCCAGCACCGGAACCTCGATACGGATGTCCCGCATGTGGGGTGCGTGCTCACTCATGGCGTGCCCTGATCCCAGTTGCGGCCTTCCTCGAGAAATCCGGGGGCCTGGCTGTTGATGAAGTGAAAGCGCCGGGCGATGTCCTCGGGCATCAGCCCCAGCCCCTGAAAGCGCCGGGACAGTGGCGCCGTGTTGGGGTTTTCCGCGGGCCCGAAGCAGCCGTAGCAGTCACGGCCGAAGGCGGGGCAGATGGCGCCGCAGCCGGTGCGGGTGACCGGCCCGAGGCAGGGTGTGCCCCGGGTCACCAGGACACAGACGATGCCCTGGCGCTTGCAGGCCTGACAGACCTTCTCGTTGTCCACGAAGGGCAGGGCGCCGAACAGCAGTCGGCGGATGGCGGTGAACACCTGCTGGGCATTCACCGGGCAGCCCCAGAGTTCCAGGTCCACCTTCACCTGGTCGGAGATGGCGCTGGCCTTGTCCAGGCTCTCGATGAATTCCGGGCGGGCATAGATGGCCCGGGTCCAGTCATCCACCCCCTGGGCGTTGAAATTGCGCAGGGCCTGCAATCCCCCGGCGGTGGCACAGGCGCCGATGCTGATCAGATAACGGGCACTCTCCCGCACCCTACGGATGCGCACCGCCTCTTCCTGGGTGGAGATGCTGCCCTCCACGAAGGCGATGTCCACGGGGGCATCCGGGTCCATGGGGCCGGCCTCGGCAAAATGCACGATGTCCACCAGCCCGGCCAGTTCCAGCAAGGCGGGGCCGGCATTGATGAAGGCCAGCTGACAGCCGTCGCAGGAGCTGAATTTGTGGACCGATACCCTGGGTTTCATCAGAAGCCCTCCCGGTCGATCCAGTCGGCGATATCCGGATAACGGAACACGGGTCCGTCCTGGCAGATGAAGTGAGGCCCCACCTGGCAATGGCCACAATGACCGATGCCACACTGCATGTTGCGCTCGATGCTCAGCCAGATATGGAAGGGGTCCACACCCCGCTCCAGCAGTCGGGGGATGGCCGCCTTCATCATGGGCTCCGGTCCGCAGAGCACGGCCACCGTGTCCTCCGGAGGGATGTTCGCCTTCTCCAGCAGCACCGTGACATTGCCCACGCTGAAGGGCCATTGGGGGCCGCCCTGGTCCGCCGCCAGCAGCACCTGCACGTCGCGGATCTGCTCCCATTCCTGGTACTGGCGTCGCCAGATCAGGTCGTTGCTGTGCTTCACTCCCTGGAGGATGGTGATCTGGCCATGGTCATCGCGCCGGCGCAGCATGTAGCGGATCATGGAGACCACCGGTGCGCAGCCCAGTCCGCCGCTGATGACCACCACGTTGCGGCCCTGGGCCGCCTGCAGGGGCCAGCCCCGGCCATAGGGGCCTCGCAGGCCCAGGGTGTCGCCCACCCGCAGGCGCTCAAGCCCGTGCGTGACCCGACCCACGGCACGGATGGTGTGCTCCAGCGGGCCGTTGTCCTCGGGATCGGACACGATGGAGATGGGCACCTCGCCCACCCCGAACAGATAAAGCATGTTGTACTGCCCTGGGTAGGAGCGGTAGGCGTCACGAATCTTCGGGTCCACCAGCTCCAGCTTCACGGAGAAGATGTCCCGGGTCTCCTGCACACGGCTGGTGATGCGGGCAGCCCAGGGCAGGTCGGTGGGCTCACGCATCGGGGGCCTCCTTCAGCAGGGCATGGGCCTCGGCGGTGATGTCGATGCCCACCGGACACCAGGTGATGCAGCGGCCACAGCCCACGCAGCCGCTGCGACCATATTGCTCGTGCCAGCTGCCCAGCTTGTGGGTGAGCCATTGGCGGTAGCGCAGCCGGGTGTCGGAGCGCACCACGAAATGTCCCATGAAGCTGTGTTCGGCATTGAAGCAGGAGCTCCATTGTCGCAGATGCTCGGAACTGTCGCCGCCAAGGGCCGGTTCGTCCATTTCCATGTGACAGAAACAGGTGGGGCACACCGCCGTGCAGTTGCCGCAGGACAGGCAGCGCTCGCCCACATCTTTCCAGTGCCCGGCCTGAAGCCGTTCATACAGGCCCTGCTTGAGATGGCGACCGGGCAGGGTGCGGCGCTGGCCCATGGCGGCCTGGTGGGTTTCCTTTTCAACCGTACGCCGCTGCGCCGCCGTGGCCGCATCCAGGTCGAGACGTTCCAGCAGGGTTTTCCCCGCCTGGGTGCCGGCCCAGAGCAGATACCCCTCGTCCAGCTCGGCCATGCCCAGATCATGACCCCGGCTGATGGCCGGACCATCACCGGTGGAGGCGCAGAAACAGGTCTGCGCCGGGTGTGCACAGGACATGCCCACCAGGAATAGCGCCTCGCGTCGCCTGCGGAACCAGGGGTCGGGAAAACGCCCGTGCATGAAATGCCGCTCCTGCAGGTCCAGCGCGGCCAGATCGCAGGCACGCAGGCCGATCAGTGCCGTGGGCTCCGGATCTTCCTGAGTGGACTGAAACGACAGTTGTCCATCGGCGGATCGCTGCGCCCGCCAGATGGGCTCCCGTGGGCGGAAGGTCAGGGGCTTGAGCGCCTGGGGGCCATTGGCCCAGGCGAAGCAGCGGGGGGTGTCCTGCTCCTGGAGGCGATAACGGCCGGGCTGCTGCACGTCGCGGACACCCGCGGGCAGATCATCCCAGCGTCTCAGCGGCTGGAACAGCAGGGTACCCTCCCGGGCCACCGGACCCAGGATGCGACCGAAGCCGGCGCCCCGCAGGGCCTCGAGAAGGCGGTCGGCCTCGGCGCGCGGCAGGAAGACGGTTTGCTCGTCCATGATGAGAGGTTAGCGCAGGCCTTGCTACGCGGGGATGACAAATGCCGCAGGCACGATCCAGGTCAATATCCATGGCCCCCGGGTACGCCTTGATGCGGGTCAAGGAGGGGCGGGCCTCCCGATCCGGATACTGCGGCCCTCGAGCCTATTCCCTGGAGCATCACCATGAACTGCAACCAATGCGAACAGACCTTCCGGCAGACTGCCTGCGTGACCTCCCCGGGCACCTGCGGCAAGGACGAGGACATGCACTCCCTGCAGGAGTTGCTGATTTACGGCCTCAAGGGCATGGCGGCCTACGCCCATCATGCCCGTCGCCTGGGGCAGTCGGATGCGGAAGTGTCCGCATTCATGGAGGAAGCCCTGTTCGCCACCATGACCAACGTGAACTTCGACATGGACTCCCTGCTGGAACTGTGTCTGCGCTGCGGTCAGATGAACCTCAAGGTGATGGAGATGCTGGACCGGGGTCACGTGGAGACCTTCGGTCAACCGGCCCCGGCTACCGTGAAGGAAGGCACCCAGGCCGGCCCCGGCATCCTGGTCACCGGCCACGACCTGCTGGATCTGTGGGATCTGCTCAAGCAGGTGGAGGGCACCGACATCAAGGTGTACACCCACGGTGAAATGCTGCCGGCCCACATGTACCCCAAACTGCACAACCACCCGAACCTGGCCGGTCATTTCGGCGGCGCCTGGCAGATGCAGAAGCGGGAGTTCGACCAGTTCCCGGGGCCGGTGCTGGCCACCACCAACTGTGTGCTGATTCCGCCGGCCAGCTACCGTGACCGCCTGTTCACCACCCGCGCCACGGCCGTGCCGCAAGGTCAGCGCATCACCCACGAGGACTTCTCCGCGGTGATCGAGGCGGCGCGTCGCTGTGCGCCCTGTGTGGATCAGCCCAAGGGTGAATCCACGGTGGGCTTCCACCACAGCGTGCTGCTGTCCCATGCCGATACCCTGGTGGAGGCGGTCAAGGCCGGCAAGATCAGTCGCTTCTTCGTCATCGGTGGGTGCGACGGCGCCGCCAAGGGCCGCAACTACTTCAGCGATTACGCCGAAGCGACCCCCGACGACAGCTTCATCCTCACCCTGGGCTGCGGCAAGTACCGCATCCGGGATCAGGAATACGGCGAGCACCTGGGCTTCCCCCGTCTGCTGGACATGGGACAGTGCAACGACGCCTACGGTGCCATCCGTGTGGCCCTCGCCCTGGCCGAGGCCTTTGAGTGCGAGGTGAATGAACTGCCCCTGAGCCTGGTGATCAGCTGGTTCGAGCAGAAGGCCGTGGCGGTGTTCCTCACCCTGCTGAGCCTGAACGTGAAGGGCATCACCCTGGGGCCGAATCCGCCGGCCTTTGTGTCCCCGAATGTCTTCGCATTGCTCCAGGAACGTTACGACCTGAAGCTGACGGGGAGCGACCCCCAGGGTGACGCGGCCCGCGCCGTGGCGACGACCTGATCATGCTGCGCCTCGGGGAAGGCAGCGCACCACTGGTGTTGCGCCTTTCCCGGGGCAGGATTGCAGGCCCGCAAAGGACCATGAATCCGGGATATCGGCCCCAAATCCCTGTGATAAACTTCACACCCTGTTGATCGAAGGCCTGTCCCATGAGCACCCACGTGGCCGGGGCCGTCCCGGAAAAGAAAACCCTGGCGGAGTGGACCGTCGCGCTGCGTGAGCGTGACATGCCGGTCTTTTCCAATACCGTGCAGGCCATCAACACCATCATCGAGGATGAGAAGAAGGGGGCCATGGAAATGGCCACCGTCATCTTGCAGGACCCCAACCTCACTGCGCGAATCCTCAAGCTGAGCAATAGCAGCTATTTCAACCCCGGCCGCCGCAAGATCATCACCGTCACCCGCGCCATCGTCATCATCGGCATTGATGTGATCCGCGAGATGGTGCTGGCCTGTGCCTTCTTCGAGGCCATCCTGTCCGCCAGCAACAAGAATCGTGCCCACGAGGAGATCGCCCGCGCCATCCACTCCGCGGTGCAGGCCAAATACCTGGCCATCGCAACCCAGGATCCGTTTCCTGAAGAGGTGTTCATTGCCGCCCTGCTGCAGAACATCGGTCACATTGCCTTCTGGTGTTTCTCGGGCGAGGAGGGTGACCGACTCCGGGACCTGCTGGATGAGGGCACCATGAACCAACAGGCCGCAGAGCGTGAAGTGCTGGGCTTCAAGCTGACCGATCTGGATGTGGCCCTGTGCAAGAGCTGGAACCTCAAGGGGCTGATCGAGGAGACCGTGAGCAAGCATGGCCGCGTGCGCGAGCCAAGGGTCAAGCTCGTTCATCTGGGGTGCGAGGTGGTGAATGTGCTCAAGGACGGCGAGGAGTCAAGGCAATACCCCGCCTGTCTGGAAAAGATTGCTTCGCTGACCGGGCAAACCCGGGCCGATATCGAGGCCCAGCTGCAAAAAAACACTGAATCGGCCGCCAGCATCGCCCGACAGTTTGGCGCCACGGAGGCCGCCGAGTTGATTCAGCGCAAGGCCCGTGAACTGATCGATCATGAGGGAGCACTGGCATCCCAGATGGATCGCAGTGAGCTGCAGGTACAGGTCCTGCGGGATATATCGGGCATCCTTTCCACCCGGCGGCTGGATATCAATCTGCTGCTGGAAACCATCATGGAAGGCATCCAGCGTGGTCTGGGCATGGATCGGACCCTGTTCGCCGCACTGTCGTCCGATCGCTCCATGCTGCAGGAGAAGGTCGCCCTGGGGTGGCGCGACAAGCGCTATGCCCACCGGTTCACGCTGCCTCTGGTGGCCTCGCCCCCCAATCTGTTTCACAAGGCCATCTTCAGTCCCGAGGCTCACTGGTTCACCCCCGAAGGTCAGCCGGCCCTGTATTCGCCTGCCGACGTGGACCGCATCGGTCGCCACCCCTGCTTCGTGATGTCCCTGCACTCGGGTGACAAGCCTGTGGGGGTGGTCTACGCCGACCGTGCCTACAGCGAGGAACCGTTGTCCCAGGAAGCATTCCGGGCCTTCGAGCACTTCGTGCAGCAGGGGAATATCGGTCTGACGCTCTATCGGCTGCAAGGATCCTGAGCGGTGCCAGACCAGCCCCGATGATGGCACCGCCGTTCATGGTCGACAGCCAGACGACTTGAGCAATCCCTCCCAAAGGCGAACCATGGGCTCCTGATGGCCTTTCGACCCGCGGGCCGGGGGGCGTGAATGATGCGAGGGGGTTCACATGGTCGGGATCAGGGCGGGTTGGACGGGTTCGGTGGCTGCGGGTCTTCTACTGGCGGCTGGGCTGGCGTCCGCGCAGGAGCTTTCCCAGGGGCGTTATCAGGTTCTGGAACTGGAGGGCGAGCTGGAATGGGCCTCGGGCCCCTCCGAACTGATCTCCATGGAATCCCGGGAACAGGTGACCCTTCGGGCCCTGCGGGCCTTCGGTCGACTCCCCGAAGAGTTTTCACGCCTTGCCCTGGACCTGCGGGGCCAGGGCGTGGACCTGTTCTCCGCAGGTCCTGCGGAGGTGCGCGAGCTGCTGGAACGGGCCCGGTCCGGCGATCTCCGGGCCGACCCCGCCACACTGGAGGCCCTGCTGGTCCTGCTGGAGGATCGGGACTACCTGGACTGGGAGCCGTTGAGGCCCGGCGAGGCACTCACCCTGACCGATGAGACCCGTTTTCGGGGCGAGGGCCAGTTGGTGCTGGAGGATGCTTCGGGTGAGCGTCAACGAGTGGCCACCCGGGACGACGCTCGTCATGGGCTCAGGGTGATGCCGGCTGACGAGCATGGACTGCAGCCAGAAGAGGGCCCCGCATTGCCCGAACGGGTGGCACAGTGGTGGGCAGATTGGAACCAGCGTCTTGAAGCCCTGCAGGGGCCGCTTCAGGTGGACGCACCGCAGCAACTGGTGCCCTTGGGCGACGGACGCTTTCAGACCAGCCTGACTTCCGTGGCGGTGATGGCTCCCTGGCCCACGGTGGGCATGTCCACCTCCTGGGTCCCCCTGGATGACCTGACCGTCACGGTGGGGCCTTTCGCGGACGAACGCATTCCCTTCCACGTGAGCCTGCCCTCCGAGGTGTCGGTGCTCACCGAGGATGGCGAGCGCCTGGCCCGGGTGGACTTCACGGCGCCCCGTCTTGAGGGGGTGTGGGCGGATGACCTGGGGGTGATGCTGGAAACCCGCTTCACCATGGGACCTTCCTCCATGACCGTGGGTTATGGACGGTCCCCGGATGCCCCGGTGGATCATCCACAAGATCATGGCCAACGCTTCGATCCGGAATCCCCCCGACGCATTGCCCTGGATGCCATGGACATGACGCTGAATCTTCAGGACACCGGGGCCGGCATCTTCAGCGGTCCGCTGACCATGGAGATCAAGGGCCTGGACGTGCTCAGCATGGCAGATCAGGCGATGGTGAAGCTGGGTCGGCTGGCATTCAACGCCGACTACCAGGGGATGGATCTGGCCACCCTGGCGAAACTGAGCGATCAGGCGGCCGCGCCCGAGCAGTTGATGGCACAGGATCCGGCAGACCTCCTGGCCAGTACGCTCAAGGCCATGGGCGGGTTCGAATCGACCATGGAGGTGTCGGATCTGTTCATCAACGGGCCGGAGGATTATCAATTCTTCCGTCTTTCCCAGGGGCGGGCCCGAACCGGTTTCGTGCCTTCCGAACAGGGTGAATTGCATCGGGATCTGTGGGCCGGCGTGGGGGTGGAAGGCTGGTCCTTCGGGGACGGCGATCGACGCGAGCAGGTGCGGTTCGAGATGAAATCCGCCTCCATGGAGGGGCGGCTGAACGGATTATCCTCCATGGCCCTGCTGCACCTGGGCATGCAATCCATGATGACCGGGCAACTGGAGGATGAAGTGTTGCTGGGAATGGCTCGCGAGATCCTGGGCGGTGTGAGCGTGAACATGAGCCTGGATGATGCCCGGGGCGTTCTCGTGGATGGTAGGAACGGGGCCCGGGAGGAGGCCGGTGTGGACCGTTTCCATCTGAACCTGGCCCTGGAGGAACTGGATGGGCCCGCACCCCACCTGAGCGTGGACTATGCCCACGCAGGGGTTGTGCCGTTCGATGGCCTGGTGCCGCCCGAAATGGAAAGCCTGATGCCGGAAGGGGTGGCCCTGGAACTGAAAGCCCAAGGTCTGCCAACGGGCTTCCTGACCGATGCCGGCGTGGTCGAGGGCCTTCAGACGGGCCGCCTGGACCCCATGGTGGTGCTGCTTGAGCAATTGATCGGAAATGACTCGCGACTGGATATCCCCAATGTGACCCTTGGATTCCCCGAGGGGCAGATCCTTGTCAGCGGCCGGGGATGGGCCGAGAAGGCGGACGAAGCCGGGCCGGATCGGGTGTCCGGTGAATGGGACCTGAGCATCCACAACCTGGATGCCCTGGTGAAGCCGTTGCTGGCCATGGCGGGCGAGGATGAACGTCGGCAGATCAACGCCACGGTCGTGATGCTCAAGATGCTGGCGGAAACCCCCGAATCCGAGGGCCCTCATACCGTCCATCAGTATCATGTTCAGGCCGACAGCCTGGGCCAGATACTGATCAACGGAAACGATCTGGCTCCGTTACTGGATGGTCTGAATCGCTGATGCCGGACTGGCGAACCATCTCCACCAGTTGGTGGCGCCTGCATGCACCGGTCTTCAGATAGATCCGGTGCATGTAGGTCTTCACCGAAGACTCGGAAATGGCCAGGTTGGCGGCGATCTCCCGGTAGGTCTTGTCCTCCAGAACCTGTTCCAGCACATGCTGTTCCTGTTCGGACAGCAACTGGGCAATGCTGGGGGGGACCAACGGAATGCCGGCTGCTGCTGCCTCCGTGCCCAATGGTTCAGGTTCCCGACGCGTGAACGGGATATGCAGCAGCAGGGCGGCCAGATTCAAGACGATCAGTGCCGCGAAGGCCAGCACCTCCGCGGCGCCACCCACACTCATGGCCAGCCACTTGCCCAGGATGATGCCCCCGCAAAGGGCACCCACACCATATCCATAGGCCGTACTCACCGGGTGGTGCCTGAGGATTCGGGAGAGCAGGAACAGGTCCACCAGCCCGGCGGCGATCATCATGGCGAACATGGCACCATGGATGCCCGGGGCGTGCGGGGCGATCTGCCACAGTGCAAACGCCACCAGCGCGCCCAGCACCGCGGTCAGCATGGTGACCGTGGCCTGGTAACGACCCAGCAGCCACAATGCCAGGACGGCCCCCGCCCCATAGAACAGGACCTCGGCGCCCGGGGCCCAGGCCACCGCCCCGTAAGCGGGCATGAGGCCGCCGTACATGAGCCCGCTCACCACCTGAAACAGCAGTATGAAAGGGAGATAGCGCAGCAGTGGTTCAAGGGTGGTGGCGTCCCCGGGACCAGGATCACTGGGTTCACGGGACCGGGGGAACAGGGCCAGCAGCAACACTGCCAGGAGCGTGAGCTTGACGGTGGCGGGCAGCGGGGAGGCGATCAGCGCCAGGGCCAGAAGATTGCCGCCTGCCAGGGTGGCGACCCCGGTGGCGACGGGTTGTCCAGCGCCTTTCAGATACTGGCCCACCCTCAGGGAGACCGGCGCGGCGCCCAGGCCCAGGGCGATCATCCAGATGGCCACCACCATATCGGGAATCAGCGCCGAGATCAGCGTCAGCAGGCTGGTGAGGACCACACCTGCCTGGCACAGGCGCTGGAGGATCCAGGAGGGCAAGCGGGCCGCCGCATAACCCAGCACCAACAGTCCCAGGGTGTGCGGGATGAGAAACCAGAGCATCAACTCCGCTTTGCCCAGCAGCATCCCCGACATGGGGAATGCCGTCAGCCAGGCCACGTACGAAGCGGTGGAACCTGCCGCTTGCCAATCGTTTTTCGACAGGAACATTGTCTACTCAAATGGCTGATTTGGCGGCAAGTCTACACCAGGGTTGACAGTGGCCCAAGGCATGGTTGACACGCTGACGACTCGTCCTTTGAGTCGGCCGGGCGGAAGATGAAGGGTAAAGCCCTTACTGTCTTCCCCGGAGGCGCCATGTTCAGCCTGCAAAACCCCGCCCGTGGACCCCTCGTGTGGTCTGCTCCCCTGACGCTGCTGATGGCGCTTGCCCTGGGCACGGCGCAGGCCGACCTCTCTGAACTGGAGGGCACCGTCGGGCACGGCACCCAGGAGGGAGGGACATCCTCCCTGTGGGATCTGGAGGGCGACCACGGCCATGCTCCGGACCGGGGCACCTCATCACTCTGGGATCTGGAAGGCGACGCGGGGCATGACTCCGCCGCCCGCGAACCCCGTGACGACGGCATCGACTGCACGGGCCAGGGCCCTTGCGTTGAAGCCTCCACGGAACTGGCATTGCGGGTGCTGCCGCGCCCGTTTTCCCATGTATACGCGGACCGGGAGGCGTCCGAGTCGGGCATCGTCGAGGCCAACGTGGCCGCCTTCCGGCCACTGTACGTGTTTGCCCGCGAGGGCGTGAATCTGGACCGCGGCGGCGATCCCGAAGGCTGGTACCAGGTGGGACCGGGCCGGGACGCGCCGCTGGGCTGGATGCAGGCCCGTGACGTGTTCGAGTGGCGCCAGGCATTGCTGGTGTCTTACACCCATCCCGGGGACCCCATCGAGGGCCGCAGTCCGGTGCTCATGTTCCAGGACCTGGCCTCGCTGGAGTCCCTGGTGGACGATATGGACATGGCGGGGCGTGCCCGTTCGCTGTATACGGATATCCGCCAGGGTGAGGTGCCCGAGTCGGTGGTGAGCATGGAGCCGGAGCGCTTCGTGGACATCACCCGTCAGTTCTACATGCTGCCGATTCTGGACTGGGAGCAGACCCGCATCCGCGGTGACGACGCCCGTCTGTTGCAACTGGCCGCGGCGGTGCCCCGGGCGAGGGGGGCCGACACCCTGGACAACCCCGACTATGCCAGTCAGTCCCGGGTGGGTCGCGGCGAGGCCGGCGCCGGTCTGGGGGATCTCCAGGTGGACCTGGTGTTCGTGATCGACACCACCCGCAGCATGCAGCCGTTCATCGACATGACCCGGGATGCGGTGGCGCGAATGACCCGGGAATTCACCGACGAGTCCTCGGCGCGTTTTCGTTTCGGTCTGGTCACCTTTCGTGACTGCACCGACACCATCCCCGGTCTGGAATACGTGACCCGCAACCATACCCCGGAACTGGTGGAAGGCGAGGCCCTGGTGGACCTGCTGGCCCATTCGGCGCGGGCCACCGAGGTGGGCAGTCTGGATTATGCCGAGGAGGTGTTTGCCGGCGTCGACACGGCGCTGCGCTCAGCCTGGCGGGAGGATGCCCTGCGCTTCATGATCCTGGTGGGCGATGCCAGTTCCCATCCCAAGGGGCACCCGCAGAACGTCACCGGCAAGGATGAGGTGGACCTGCGCCGCGAACTGGACGATGCCCAGGTGCACCTGCTGGCCATCCATCTGCAGGACCCCCGCGCCGAGGCGGATCACCCCATTGCCCATGCCCAGTTCAGTCGTCTGTCCCGGGTGCGCGGGGATGCCGGCAAATCCGCCATCGAGGAGGTGGATGCCTTCGAGCAGGACCAATACCTGGCCCTGGTGGAGCAGGTCACCGATGACATCAACGGCCTGTTGCAGCGTGCCGTGGCCGGTCAGGCACCCGCGGATGGACAGGCCGTTGCGGATACCACCGCCGCGCCCGGGAGCGGGGCGGAACTGGACTCGGTGTCGGCCCTGTGGCAGGCGGCCCTGGTGGAATACATCGGCCGCGAGGCCACACCGCCCAAGGACATCGTGGCCTGGTCCCTGGACCGGGACCTGGTGAATCCCGCGGACCGGTCACTGGACGTGCGGGTGCTGGTCACCCGGGAGCAACTGAGCACCCTGTCCCAGTCCCTCGACCGGGTGGTGCAGGCGCTGATGCGCGCCGAGGTCACCCAGGCACAGTTCTTCGAGGCGCTGCAGGGGGTGGCCGGGCAGACCATGAAACAGCCCGACGAGATCGGCCAGGGCGCCCAGCTGGCGGACACGGGCCTGCTGCCGGCGTTCATCCAGAGCCTGCCCTACCGCAGCGACATCCTGTCGCTGACGGACGACATGTTTGCCTCCATGACCACGCAGCAGCGCGCGGAGCTGGAATGGAGCCTGCTGGCCAAGCTGGAGCAGTACCGGGCCATCAATGAACAGGTGGATGTGTGGTTCCAGCTCAACGACACGGACGATGACCGGGACCGGGTCTATCCGCTGCACCTGGATTACCTGCCCTGAGGGAGGCGCCATGCCCATGATCCGTATCGCCGGCCTTGGCAAGGACCGCTCCCAGGGTGAGAGTGTCTTCACCCTGGAGGTGCCTGAGTTCACGGTGGAGCCGGGTGAACTGGTGGCGGTGGTGGGGGCCAGCGGCTGCGGCAAGAGCACGCTGCTGGACATGCTTGCCCTGGTGATGGCCCCCACGCGGGTGGAGCAGTTCGGCTTTCTTGCCCATGACGATGAGGCCGAAAGGGATATCCGTCGGCTCTGGCGCCTGCGCGACGAGTCGGCCCTGGCGGGGTTGCGCCGGGACCACCTGGGCTATGTGCTGCAGACCGGTGGGCTGTTGCCGTTTCTCAGTGTACCGGAGAACATCGAACTCTCGTCCAGAATCCGTGGTTGTGGTCCCGCCGGGCAGCGGCTGTACGCGCTGGCCGAGCGCCTGGGCCTGGAGGGTTGCCTGGACCGCATGCCCAGTGCCTTGTCGGTGGGCCAGCGTCAGCGGGTGGCCATCGCCCGGGCATTGATCCACTCCCCGCGGCTGGTGCTGGCCGACGAGCCCACGGCGGCCGTGGACAAGGCAAGGGCCCGGACGGTGATGGCCGATCTGGAATCCCTGGCCCGCGATGAAGGGGTGGCGGTGGTCCTGGTCACGCATGACGTGGACCTGGTGATGGGCCACGCCGACCGTACCTACACCTTCCAGGTCATCCCGGTCTCTGAGCATGTCACCCGCTCCACCTGCCTGCCGCTGGCGGACGGGGAGGCCGCATGAGGCCGACCGGCTCCGCCCACCCCGTGAAGCTGATCCCCGGGCTGGCTGCCTCCCATCTGCGCCACGACTGGATACTCACCCTGTGTCTGGTGGTGGCCCTGGCGGCGGTGATCGCGCCATTGCTGGTGCTCATGGGCCTCAAGAGCGGCACCATCGAGACCCTGCGCGAGCGGTTGGTGGAGGATCCGGTCTACCGGGAGATCCGTCCGGCCCATACCCGGGAGTTCGCCCCGGAGTGGTTCGAGCAGGTGGCCCGATGGCCCGGGGTGGATTTTCTCACCCCCACCATCCTGCCCCTGTCCTCGGTCGTGCAGGTGGTGCATTCCCAGGGAGGGCGCGTTGAACTGTTCGATCTGATTCCCACCGGGCCCGGCGATCCGCTGCTGCTGGAGAACGGGGCCCGCATTCCCTCCGAGGGTCAGGTGGTGCTCTCCGCCGAGGCGGCCCGGCGCATGGGTGTGAGTGCCGGGGATGATCTGCAGGTGAGGGTCACCCGTACCCGGGGCACCCGCACCGAGGAGGCCCGGGAGATCTTTGAGGTGCTGTCCGTGCTGGATGCCCGCGCCGGCAGTCTGCCCCGGGTGTATGCGCCCCTGGATCTGGTGGTGGACGTGGAGGCCTTCAAGGAAGGCTATGGGGCCTCCGCCCGAGGGTGGCCGGGAGACACGCCGGAGCCCTTCCTGAGTTTCGATGGTGCCATCCTGCTGCTGGAGGAACCGCTGGACCCCATTGCCCGCACCGGCCTGATCATCAATACGGGTTTCGCCCGCCTGTCCGACGCAGACCCGGCGCGGGTGCGTGATCGTATCGGCGTGCCGGTGCCGGCAGGCCTGACCGCCTACGATGTCTTCACCCCTGGCAGCACGGTCACGGTGTCCAACCTCAGGGCCATTGAGCAAAAGCTTCGGGGTCGTCAGGCGGTGGTGCTGCCCTATGTGGATCAAGTCGCCCTGACAGATGACCAGGATCGGGAGATCGCCGTGGCCGGGTTGTCCCTGTCGCCCCGGCAGGCGCAACTGCTGGAGATCACCGCGCCCCCTTGGGGTGGTTTCTCCGGCCGAGCCGCGCCGGGCGACAGGCTCGCCTCGGTCATGTTGCCCACCGGCATGGATGCCGCCGGACTGGGAGTGGTCAGCCCCGGCGTGCAGACCCTGAGACTTTCCCTGGAGGGCGTGGGTACCGCTGATGGAGCGCATCCGGTGGTGCCCGTCGAACTGCTCGGCGTGCTGCGTACGGGGATGCAGCGGGCCCTGACCTACCGGGCGGACACACACACCTTCGAGATGGCGCGCGGCGGCTATCGGGGGTTTCGCCTCTATGCCCGCAGTATCGATGATGTCCCGGAACTGGCTGCCCGGCTGCGTGAACAGGGCCTGGAATTCGTCGCCCAGGTGGAGGCCATCGAACGCATCCAGGTGCTCGACGAGGGGCTCGGGCGGCTATTCTGGCTGATTGCCCTGCTGGGCATCAGTGGTGGCACGGCGGTACTGGTGGCCAGCCTGTACGCGGCTGTGGAGCGTCTGCGCCGCGATCTGGGGGTGCTGCGGTTGCTGGGTCTGTCGCGCCGGCATGTGTTCTTCTTCCCCGTGGCCCAGGGATTGATGATGGCCGGCCTCGGGCTGGTCGCGGCGCTGGCCGGGTACGCGTCCCTGGCCTGGGCCATCAACCGCACCTTTGCCAGCGAACTGGCACCCGGCGAGCGGTTCTGCACGTTGCCGGGGGAGCAGATCCTGATGGCCATTGCCGCCACCCTGGCGCTGGCGGTGCTGGCCTCGCTGGTGGCCGCCTGGCGGGCCACCCGCATCGACCCGGCGGAGGCCATTCGTGAACATTAGCCCGCGATCCCCGTCCCGCCCGCAGTGGGCGCCCGACACCTGGCTGGCCCGATGGGCGCGCGGGCTGATGTGCCTCGCCTGCCTGCTGGCATCGGGCGTGGGTCTCGCCGAGGTGCCACCCCAGTCGGTTTTCAACCCCCGCCCCGCCGCGGGTGACCTGATCCTGCCCATGCCCGATGGGGCCGAGATGGTCTTTCGTCGCGTATCGGTGCCCGGGCAGGGTTTCTGGGGCGATCGGGATCGGGTGATCCAGATCGGGGATGCCAGCGGCGGCATCTTCGAGGGCCTGCAACGCACCCAGATCAGTGGTTCCTTCGCGCGGGATGATGGCAGCTGGTATCTGGTGCTGGGCAAGTACGAACTCACCCGGGCCCAGTATATCGCCGTCATGGGCCTGGACACGCTGCTCGAGACCAGCGGCGACCCGCAGGCGCGGGAGATCCCGCAGCTGCGAGGGCGGGAGCTGCGCGAGGCCCTGATGCAGCCGCTGGCCTATGTGAGTCATCAGGATATCCAGGCCTTCCTGCGCGCCTACAACCGCTGGCTGTTCGATCCGGATCACCCCGAGCGGCGCGCCCAGCTACCCCAGGTGGATGGCGTGCCCGGCTTCCTGCGCCTGCCCACCGAGGAGGAATGGGAGTATGTGGCCCGGGGCGGCATGCCAGCCCTGGAGGCGGGTACCTTCAATGATCGCCTGCCGTTTCCCTCCCGTCAGGTGAACGATCATGCCTGGCACCTGGAGAATGCCCGTCACGAATTGCGCCCGGTGGGTCTGCGAGAGGCCGACGGGCTGGGCTTTCATGACCTGCTGGGCAACGTGCAGGAAATGACCTCCGGCCTGTTCCGTCCGGAGATCTGGCAGGGCAAGCCGGGCGGCGTGGCGGTGCGTGGGGGCAGTGTCTCCACCCCGGCCTCGGAACTGCGCACCTCATTAAGGGCGGAACTGGACATCTACGCCTGGAACGCCGATGCCCAGCAGGTGGAGGAGCGGCGTTCCTTCAACACCGGGGCCCGGCTGGCCATCGGCGCCAACGTGCTGGTCAGTTCCGCCCAGCAGGCTCGCATCGAACGCGAATACGAGGCCTACCGTGAGGATCTGCGCCGCACCATGCCGGTGGGCCGCACCCTGGACAACCTGGTGGCCCAGGCCTCGGTGCAACTGGGTACCGTGGATCCCATCCTGGATCGGCTGATGGCCGAGAACCCGAACCTGGCCGAGCCGCTCAAGGCCGTGCAGGCGCAGATGGACCGGGCCCGGGAGCGGCTGGAACTGGCCCAGCGGGAGAGCGCCCGCAGCCTGGCCCAGGATGCCGCCCGCAACGGCGTGAACCTGAGTGTGTACCTGTCACGCCTGGCGCGCCTGGACGACACCCTGGCGCGCGCCCGTCGGCTGGCGGAGATCTCCACCCGCTATCAGGAACAGGTGGATGCGGTGGAGCGCTCCATGCGTGACCTGGAGGTGGCCGCCGGCGAGCAGCTGCGGGGCTACCAGGACAAGGTGGCGGAGCTGGGTGACTACGAACCCCAATATATCGAACACGCCTTCCAGGTGCTGGACGCCGCGGAACTCCCGCCCCGTGAGCGCCAGGTGATGGGCGTGCTGCGCGGGCATGTGGAGGCCTTCAGCGAGCAGCGCCGGTCCGATCCCGAGGCCTGGATGCAGGATTTCCGCGAAAGCTTTGAAGACTTCCAAGACGACTGAACAGACATCCTTCAGGGGGCAAACACCATGAACATGATGAAAACCACTCTTCCCGTCATCCTGGCCGGTGCCCTGGTTACCGGCTGCGCCCATATGGAGGACGGTGATCGCACCCGCACCGAGGGTACGGCCGCTGGCGCCGTGCTGGGTGGGTTGCTGGGCTATGCCGTGGACCGGGAGCGGGGTGCCGTGATCGGCGGCCTGCTGGGGGCCGGCGCGGGTTACTTGGTGGGCAACGAGGTGGCCAAGCGCAAACAGGCCTACGCCACCACTGAGGACTTCCTGGACGGCGAAGCCGACCGGGTGGCCGAGTTCAACACCACCACCGCCGCCTACAACCGGGAAATGGAAGGCGAGATCGCTGCACTGGAGCGGGAATCCCGGGACCTCAGGGCCCGCTACGACGCAGGTTCGGCGGATAAGCGGCGCCTGGAGGCCAGGCGTCAGGACCTGCAACGCCAGTTGGCCCGCAGCGAAAAACTGGAAAAGGCCCTGGAGGAAGAGCTCAAGGTGCAGGAGGCCATCCTCGCCGAGGAAGGCAAGGACCGGCCTGCCAATGATCCCTATCTGGCACGCCTGGAGCGCGAGGTGGCCGCCTTGCAGAGCAATCTGGAGGAACTGCGCGAGGGCAGCAGCCAGTTGGCCCGCATCGACCAGAGGCTGTCGGTATGAGACGCGTCACATTGATGGTGGCTGTCATGGGCTCCCTGGGTCTGGTGGGCTGCGCCACCACCACCGACCCCCGCGAGGGTGGCCTGCTGGGGGGTATTCAGGGCATGAGCAGCGGTGCCTACGATCAACGGGTACAGGAGCGTGAGGACCGTCTCGCCCGGCTTCGTGAGACCCAGCGGGAACTGGAAAGCGAACGCGAGGACCTGGAAGCCCGCAAGGCCCGCCAGAGCCACGAAGTGGCCCTGGAACGGGAACGCCTGGCAGCCCTGGATCGGGATGTGACCGGTCTGAGTCGTCAGGTGGAGGGGCTTTCCGCCCGCCATGGCGAGGATGACGCCCGGGTGAAGGAATTGCAGACGCGCCTGGATGATCTCCAGGGCCGCATGCAGTCCCAGGAATCCGCTCTGGACGCCCTGGAAGGCACGGGAATGGGGGACACGGAAACGGACCTGCGCCGCCGGCAGCTGGAAGAACAGCGCAACGCCCTGCGCGAGGAGTTCGACCTGCTGATGGAACTGTCGCTGGACCTGGCCCGGTGAGGCAAGCCGCCCTTGCCCTGCTGGTGCTGGGCCTGATGGTGTCAGGGCCGGCCCTGGCCGAGGCGGCCGCGCCCCTGGATGAGATCCGCCAACTGTTGCGCCAGCATCTGTACGAGGCCCCGCCGGAGTCGGTGCTGGCCGGGCTTCGGGCCGGCCATCTGAATGCGGATCTGGCCAGCGTGGACCCGTATGCCCGGCATTTTCCCGACCGGGAGGCGGCACAGCTCGATCGTGACGCGCCCACCTGGACGGGCATCGGCGCGGATCTGCAACTGGAGTCGGGCCAGGTGTGGCTACAGACCTACCAGGGTGGCCCGGCGAAACGGGCCGGCCTGCCGGATCGGGTTCGATTGCTGGAGATCGATGGTCAGTCGTTGACGGACTGGCAGGCGGATGCCTTGATGAATGCGCTTCGCGGTGAGGCGGGCTCCCGCGTGGAACTGACATGGCAGGAGAATGGCGCAGGCCCCAAGCGCAGTACGGTGCTCACCCGGGAGCCCTTCCGACCCCTGGATGTGGAACTGGTGGAGCCCTGGGACCGGGGCGTGGTCCGGGTGCGTGATTTTCTGGCCGGACGCACACGACCCGCCCTGATGGCCACCTGGGACTTCCTGGATCGGGTGAGCCCCGAGGTCTCCGACGTGGATACCCCCCTGGTGATGGATCTGCGTCATGCCGGCGGCGGTGACCTGCATGAGGCCCTGGACCTGGCGGGGCTGTTTCTGCCGCCGGGGGCTTCCCTGGGCGGGGTCATGGCGCGTGGCGGTGAAATCCGCAGCTTCAGGGCCCCCGAAGGGACCAAGCTCTCCATGCCCCTGGTATTGCTGGTGGGCCCGCATACGGCCAGTGCGGCGGAGGTGTTCGCCGGCATCCTGCAACACCATGGGCGTGCCCGTCTGGTGGGTCAGCCCACCTTCGGCAAATGCAGTTCCCAGACCGACCGACGTCTGTCGGATGGCTCCGTGCTGCGGTTCACCAACCGTGAAGTCTTGTTGCCCGATGGCCAGAGCTGCAGTGGTCGAGGCCTTCGCCCGGATGTGGAGGTGGGGGATGTCGTGCTGAGCGACCTGCAGCGCCTCATGTCGCTGGCCATGGCCCTGGAGGCGGGGCGGGGCAGCGATGTCACGGGCACCGGACCGGGCAGGCAGTGACCGGGCTCAGATCGAAACAGGAGCGACCCATGTCCATCTCGGCCACATCTGCGCTCAAGACGCCCCCCAGGGGCGTGTTCATCTCCCTGTCCCTCTGCCTGCTCCTGTTGGTCTGTATGGGGCTGGCCGGTGTCCAGGCAGCCACGGGGAACGATCAGCAGCCACTCGGGCCGACACCGGCACCTGCGGCCGAAGACAGCGCTCTGCCTGCTGAATTGGTGGAACTGGCGAGCGACGGTCGGCTGACCGTTCGGGCCCTGCGGGGCTGGGACCAATTGCCGGAGCGCTTCAGCCAGCTCGCGCTGGATCTGCGCCCGCATGACATTGATCTGCTGAGCGCCAATCAGGACACGGTGGAGGCGCTGATTGCCCGCGCGGCGGATGCCCCTTATCTCTCCGAGCGGGTTCAGGAACTCAGGGAACTGGCGCAGCTGCTGGCCCTTTACGCGCAGCCGGCCCTGGAGACTGCGTCCGAGGGTACTGACGAATCCAAAACCGCAACACGGGTTGGATCCCAGGTCGAGACGCAGATCGGGCAGGGTCTGCCGCCTGATGGGGTGTCGGGGTGGGTCCTGGTGTCGGCCGAGCCCCGTTATTGGCAGAGCTCGGACAGTCGGCAAAGCACCTTTTCCTTCAACTTTCACGCTGACAGTGCCGCCGATCGGGCCCAGGTCCGCCAGTCCTCTCGCGGCTACTCGCGGCTGGTCAACCTGGCCTTTGACTGGCGCTGGGACGAGCCGCCTCAATATGCCTTCAAGGAGGAGACCTGGGTGGGGCGGATCGAGTTGAGGAACGTCGGGAGCGATGTGGAATACCTGAGCGGTTCGGCCCCCGAGATCGATCCAATGTCCGGTGGGTTTGCCGTTGGCGCACAGTATCGTTCCGGTACGCGACCGATCATGGATCGCGGTTCGGCCGCCACCGGCCGGTTCTCGCCGGACAACCCGGATTCCGTGGGCACCCCGCTGGCCGAGGCGGAAATCCGTTGGCCGAATCGGGGTTGCCCAGGCGATCAGTTCACTGTCGAGCTGCGGGTCTCGGCCTGGTCGGGTCGCGGCACCATGGTCTGGACCTATGAGTATCATCCCAATGTGCGGCGCTCGCCCCTGTTCGCCGACGTGGTTGCCGAGGGGGCGCTGCAGAACCCTGAGCCTGCGGCGGCCGATCTGGAAACCATCCGGGATTGCCCCCAGTGCCCGGAGATGGTGGTCATCCCGGCAGGCAGTTTCGTCATGGGGTCACCGGAGTCCGAGCATGGTCGACATGAGCAGGAAGGGCCGCAGACAACCATCACCATCGCCAGCCCCTTCGCCATCGCCAGAACGCCGGTCACCCAGGCGCAGTGGTCCGCCTTGCTGGACTCCACGCCCTTCCGTTTTCCGGACTGCCCGGACTGTCCCGCCGACAACGTGTCTCACAGCATGGCCCTGGAGTATCTGCGTCGCTTGAGTGAGAAGACCGGTCACACGTATCGATTGCCCAGTTCAGCGGAATGGGAATACGCCTGTCGTGCCGGCACCGATCTGCGCTTTTGCGGCAGCAATCACATTGACGATGTGGCCTGGTACCGATGCAACAGCGACGGTCGGTCACAGCCCGTGGCCTCCAAGGCGGCCAATGCCTTCGGCCTGTATGACATGAGCGGCAATGTCATGGAGTGGACCCGGGATTGCTATACGGAAGACTATGAACTGATGCCGACGGATGGCAGCCCGCTCACGGAACGCGCCTCCTGCACGCTCAGGGTCTCCCGGGGGGGCGGCTCGTTCAGTGAAGGCGATCAGGTGCGTGCCGCGGCCCGGGGCGCGGGGGGCATGATGGGCATGGGCGATGATGGCTTTCGGCCGGTGCGGGTTCTGCCGGACCCGGACCCGAGCGCGGAGGCGGAATGAGCCACGGCATGCCTGCCCTGACAGCCATGCCATGAGGCATGAGTCGCGGGGCTGGCGGGATTGGCGTTGTGCCCACCTGTTCAGGTATTTTGCTGTCCATCGCGACCGTTTCCCAACCGAGGAGTCCCCATGGTCACCGCCATCATCCTGATGAATGTCCAGCGTCAGAAGATCAACCAGATCGCCGAGGAACTGGCCGATATGGAACAGATCACCGAGGTCTTTTCCGTCAGTGGTCAGTATGACCTGATCGCCATCGCGCGCGTGCCCAGGAACGATGATCTGGCCGAGGTGGTGACCCGTCGACTGCTGACCATCGACGGCCTGGAGAAGACCAACACACTGCTGGCCTTCAAGGCGTACTCCCGGCACGATCTGGAGGCCATGTTCTCCGTTTGATGTGATCCCGACCGACCCAGGGCTGCGTGGTTTGCCTCGCGCCAGGGTGGGTATTCATTCATTTGCAAGGAACCCCCATGACCCAGATTCAGCATCGCGAGGCCTGGCTGTTGGCCTCGCGGGAGTTTGACGAAAATCGAAGTGAAAGCCTTTGGCAGCGGTGCCTGGAGCAGTGCGACCAGGACCCCAACGAGGCCAAGGCCCAGTACCTGAACGAGGCGGCCGTCCTCTACGACCAGCACCTGGCCCAGGGGCGTGGCGAGGGTACACCGCATCCTGACGGCTCCGGTGGGGTGCGCCGTGGCAGGCCACCCAAGCAACCCCGGGTGGGCCTCTGGGCGCGCCTGAAGGAGCCTTCGCCGCTCAACCCCGTGGTTGCAGCCATCCCGCTGGGCCTGGTGGCCCTCTGGATCATCCTGGGCTACATCTTCGCCCAGACCCGCCCACCCTTCGTGGTATGGGGTGTGTTGCTGGCCATCATCTACGTGCCGTCTGCCGCAATCATCGGGTATGCCGCCCTGTTCACCCTGCGTTATCGGCTCAGCGAGACCTTTCGGCGTGAGCGGGCCGCCGAGGTGGAGGGTCTGAGCCTCTGGGCCATTGTCTCGGTCCTGCTGTTTGGTGCCATCAGCACGTTCCTGCTTTGGGCCATGTAGCGTCGAGCTCCCTGCGCAGGGTAGATATGACTTATTTTTCGTGGGATATTGGCTACCCACATAAATACTCCGGGAAACCACAGGTAAGTGTGCCATGCTGATCAAGCCTGTTGACGACCTCGCCCCCCACATTGAGGAACTAAACCGTCTGCTTGAGCGGGCCAGCGAAGAACAGGCCCGGCAGATCCGGGCGAGGATCCTGGCCCTGGAGGGGCGGCTGGCCGCAGCCGCCGAACTGGATCAGCAACTGGCCGACTCCGATCAGGCTGTGGTCATCCATGACCTGCAACTGGAAGTGCGGGGCACGTCCGTTCACTTCGATCATGTGGTGTTCAACCGCCGCATGGAGGCGTTCGTGCTGGACTCCCGCTTCTTCAATACCGGGGTCAGGGTGGAGGCCGAGGAGCGCTTCTTCCATGTGGATGAGGAAGTGGACGGCAACCCGCTGGAGGTCATCGACCCGCTGAACGATCTGGCCGAGCAGGTGCGAGCCCTGGGCAACGCGGTGTTGTTCATGTCCTGGCCCCATCGTTTGGGCGTGAGGCTCATTCCACAGGTCCACGGCCGCATCGTGGTGGGGCCCGATGCCCATGTGCACCTGGCTGGCGAGCACAACCCGGGTGGCCAGGTCACCTGGCTGGAGGATGTTCTGGAACAAGGCCTTCGGGGCAAGCCAGGGCAGGGTGGAAACTACCTGGCCATGTTACGTGCCCTGGCCTCCACCGTGAGCATCCAGGCCCTTCAGGGCTGTGCCGAGGCGCTGGTCGGGCGGCATGTGGCACGTGCGCCGGATTATGAGGCCGAATTCGGCATCAGTGATCAGGCAGCCTCCCCCGGGGTGGCGCCGGAGCAGGCAGCACGGCCCGAGGATGCCGATACCGCGCCCGCCGCACCAGCAGCACCCAGGGAGGACGACGCCAAGCCCCGCACCCAACGGGGTCGTGCGGGCGCCCGTGGTGCCAGGAAGTCCTCCAAATCCGCCACCCAGGAGGGCGCGGCCCCCAAAGGAAAGGCCAAACCCGCAGCCCGAGGCAAGACCGGGGAGGCGGCCAAGGAGACCGCGGGCCAACGCCGTGGCAAGGCAAAATCTGCGGGGGGGAAGGCACAGAAGTCATCCACGGCGGCTTCCGATGCTTCATCGCCACCGGCCTCCCATCGGGATGAAGGCCCGGCGTCCGAGAAGAAATTACCTTCCTCCCGTATCGCCTCCGCCCTGGGCATGAAGACCGGCCCCTTCCTCGATCTGCTGGCTGGGCAGGGCCTGCTGGAGCAGAAGGACGGCGCCTGGCAACTCACGGAAAAGGGGACCGAGCGCGGCGGCGAACAACGGGGCAGCGGCAACCGTATCTCCTTCGCCTGGCCTGAGTCGGTCAAGGAAGAGGCGAGGGCGGCAAGGGACGGGGGTTGATTCGGGCGGCCTCCTGCCATGCCTGGTGGTCTTCAAGGGAGATCATGACCGCGGGCTGTGCCCTAGCGCTTTCGGGTTAAATCCAGCCGCCGCACAAAATCCTCCAGAATGCGGCGGTACAGGTCCTCCTTGAGGAGGGCGTCCTCCACGCCCGCGTCCAGGCTCGGGTTGTCGTTGACCTCGATCACCATCATGCCACGGTCTGTCTGTTTCAGATCCACCCCGTAAAGCCCATCGCCGATGAGATTGGCGGCCTTGAGGGCCGTCTTGATCACCATGGGAGGGACATCCTCCACTGCCAGGGTACGCGCACCCCCTTGCCGCAGTCGGCCCTTGGCCTGGTGGTTTACGATCTGCCAGTGTTTTCGGGACATCAGGTACTGGCATGCGTAAAGGGGTTGCTTGTTGAGCACGCCAATGCGCCAGTCAAACTCCGTGTAAACGAATTCCTGGGCCAGGATCAGATCCGATTCCTTCAGCAGCCTGCGGCCGATCTCTTCCAGTTCGGCACGGTTCTCGGCCTTGAACACGCCTCGGGAGAATGATCCGTCCGGGATCTTCAGGACCACGGGATAGCCGATATGCTCCTCAGCGGTGAGGAGGTTTTCTCGGCGCAGCACCAGCGTGCGGGGCGTGGGGACCTTGTTGGCCGAGAGCCGTTCAGCCAGGTAGACCTTGTTGGTGCACTTGAGGATGGAATCGGGGTCGTCGATCACCACCATGCCCTCGCTGCTGGCCTTGCGAGCGAAGCGGTAGGTGTGATGGTCGATGCGGGTGGTTTCGCGGATGAACAGGGCATCGTATTCCGCCAGGCGCCCGAAATCCCGTCGGTCGATCAGGTCCACCTCCAGCCCCATGGTGCGTCCCAGGCGTACAAAGTGGTTCAGGCCCGCCCGGTTGGAGGGCGGCAGATCCTCTTCCGGGTTTTGCAGGATGGCCAGATCATACTTGTAGCTGCGGGTGCCCCGGGGTTTGCGCCAAGGGCGCTTGAGATAGGTTTCCAGGGCGCTGAAAAAGGCGTCCTCCTGCTCGGCATCCAGGCTGTTCAGGGCCATGGGCTTGAGGGCTTCGATCCGCCACTGGCCCACCAACCGGAATTCCACCTTGAACAATGGGGTGGGGAAGACGGTGAACAACTGCTGGGCGATCTCCCGTAGTTCCTTGGGTGCGCACTGCCCGAAGAAGACGGTGATCTCGAACGCCGTGGGTTCCAGTCCCGAGCGTTTGCGCCCCAGTACCCGGGCCACCTTGCGGTCGATGTCCTCGGTGTCCAGGCTGTAGATGGACTTGCGGGAGAGGTCCTGCAGGGTTCGCACCGAGGGCACCACCTTGTGTTGCCGGGCCTCGGCCAGCAGCGAACAGTAGTAACCCACGCTCAGGTAGCGAAGGCTGCGGCACAGGTTGATCACCCGCAAGCGGCTTTTGCCGGCGGCATGGTCCGGGTGGGTGAGGTAGTCCGCGGCCAGCACCACGGGGTAGTCCGGGAAATGGGGCTTCCAGTCTCCGGGTTGCTCGATGAGCAGGACATGATCCGACATGGGGTCTTCCTTGTGGCTTGTTGCGCGGGGTTCGGGCTTTGTGTGGTTACGAATCGGCTCGGGGGCCGATCACCAGGACCGCCTTGAGTCCCGCCTTGCCATAGCGGGCCATGCGCTCGAAATCCCGTTGCAGGATGGGCATGTTCAACGAGTCCAGCGGGGTTTCACCGTTGTCGTAGTCCACGAAGGGATCATGCACGTAGATGAAGTGCTCATCAAAGCCGGTCACCACCACCCAATGGGGAAACTTCTCGCCGTAGATCTGGTAGGAACTGATGAGCACCACGGGGATGCCGCCGGCATCAAAACGCGCCCGCAGGTCCACCGGTGTCAGGTGCCCGTAATGCACCGGAATGCCCAGGCCGTGGATCTCGTCCAGCATGTCTTCCTGAACCAGACGCATCACCTCTTTCTTGTCCTGGCTGCGCACGGAATCCAGTAGCGGTATCTGTTCATCGCCCAGGGTGAGTTCCACGGAAAAGCCCCGATGGGCCGCAGCCAGGGCCAGCCCGAAAGGCCCGCAACCCCCATGGCCCGAGGTCATGTAGATGGTGGTGGCCTCCCGCCAAAGGCGAAGTTCCAGCTTGCGGTCCAGGGTCAGCGTCGGGTCCTGGGCCTTCATGGCCATCATCAGACAGGAAGGGCCACAGGTGAAATCCAGGGTCTGCTCGTAAAACGGCACGCGGACCATCTCCGGTCGCAGATCGGCTGCCAGTGATTTTTCGTAGCGCCAGGCATCCATGTGATCTTCGTAATAGTCGTCATACTCACCGAAACGTCGATAGCCCAGGGACTCGAACAAATACTGCGAGGCCGTGTTGTCCTTGCGGATCTCCAGGCGCAGGTAGGCGCAGTCCCTGGCCCGGGCAGCGGCTTCGGCCGCCCGCACCAGGTTTCGGCCCAGGCCCTGCCCCCGGGCGGCGGCGTCCAGGGCGATGGAATACAGCCTTGCGCTTGACGTGCCGCGGCTGAACAGCACGAGCACGTAACCCCCAGGGCCCTTGCCGGTGTCGTGCACCAGGGTGTGTGCATTGGCCTTGGTCAGCATGTAGCGGAATTGCCGTCGGGAGAGGCGATCTGTGGGGAAGCAGCGCTGCTCCAGGGCCACGAGTGCAGGGATATCGGTCATCCGGGCAGGCCGGATCACACCCTCGGGAGTCGAGGCAGTGTCGGCGCAAGGCAGGGGGGCAGTGGCGTGTTCCATGGCATCATCGAGTGGCCGTCAAGCCTTCAGAATTGGGCATGGCCGGGGTTTCGTCAATTGCCAAACGCCGCCGCCGGTCGGCTGGACCGACCCATGATCTGCCCTAGCGGGAACGTCGCCACCCGGCGATGAGGCCGCCCATCACGATGAGCGCGCCACCGATCCAGTCCCTGGGGCTCAGCAGCTCGCCGGCCAGCCAGGCGGCTGAGACGGCGCCAGCCACCAGCTCGAAGATGAGGATTACCGAGGACTGGCGCACCGGGAGCCAGGTCACGCCCACCTGCACCGTCAGGGTCATGGTGGTCATGATCGTCATGCCCACCAGCAGGGCCACGGCGATGGTCCATGGGTCCGGCGTGAGGCCGATGCCCAGGGTGCCCGCAGCCCCCATGGCCAGCAGGGGGGCTCCAGACCAGGCCGCCAGGGTCTTCACCCGCAGCGGCATCCAGTAGGCATAGCGCACCTGGATATTGGTGGCCGAGAAGGCCATGCCCGCCAGCAGGCCCAGCAGATCCGCCCGGGTCAGGGCCAGGCCGGTGTTGGTGGGCCAGAGCATCACGAGGGCACCGGTCATGGCCAGGGTCAGGGCGAACAGCGCCTGCGGGGTGAGCGGTTCGCGTAAAAGCAGGCGCGCGAGGATGACCGCCCACACCGGCGACAGGTAGAAGAACAACAGCACCCTGACCACATCGCCCTCGATCATGCCCAGGGAGAAGGCGGTGCCCGACAGCGCCGAGGTGAGCGCAATGCCGGCAAATCGCCCCGGGTGACGGCGCACCCAGCCAAGATGGTGCCGTGCCACCACCAGCCCCACCAGGCTTGCACCGAGATAGATGAAGGCTACCGACCACAGGCCGTGCAGGCCGGCCTGTTCCAGCCAGCGCAGGGGGATCCAGAAACACCCCCAGAGCCCGGCGCCGATGAGCAGGGCGCCCACAGCCAGGCCATGGCCAGGTCCTTGTTGGATCAGGGTGGAAGTATCGCGGGTCGGGGCGGGGTTGTGGGTGGACATCAAATACGGGCCTTGTGATTGAGGCGGGAACCGCGAGTCGCCAAGCCCTCGTGGGAGCGGCCCTTGGCCGCGAAGGATTTCAGCGCAGGGCCAGTCCAGGCGGCGCGCTGCTGTCGCAGGGCATCGCTGGCAGGCCAGCTCCCACGAAAAGGAGGCTGTCCGTTTTTCGCTTCCCGAGGCTAACCGGCGGCTCGGCGGCCGCCGCCACCGTTGCCACCTGGGGGAGGGGTCCAGACGTTGCGAAAGGGCTGGTGGGTGTGTTCGGGGATGTCCCGGGAGAAGCTCAGCCGGACTCCCTGTCCCGTGCGGATGCCCTGGATCCGGCCCTGCTTGAGGCCATACATGCGGGCCACATCCCCGCAGCCCCTCAGGAAGTCCGGCGGTGGCGTGCCACGTTGTGCCTGGGCCTTGCCGTCCTGGAGCTTCACCACAAAGGCGATCCGCGCATGCCAGATGAGCAGGCCCGCGCCCACGGCGAGGATGGCGAACATGAGCAGCAGGGGCATCAGCATGGCAGGGCGTCGTGGTTCACGTTTGGTGAACCGATAACCATCGCATGGCCTGGCACGCGTTCGCAAGCCGTGGTCCAATCCCTGCTGCAACGGGGCCTGATTGCGTTAAGCTGAGGGTCCATCTTCCCCGGCTCACTGGAGTCTTTCCATGCTCATCACACGACGTCGTCTCCTGCTGGCCTCCGGTGCCCTGTTGCTGAGCGGTTGCGCCGCCATGCGCAGTGACTTCGAGACGCCGTCGGTGAGCCTGGAGTCCTTCCGCGTCGTGCCCAATCAGGGCGTGACGCCCCGGTTCGCCCTGGGCCTGCGGGTGGTCAATCCCAACCCCGCCAGCCTGCCCCTGCGGGGCATGAGCTACGCCGTGGATTTCGAGGGGCACCAGTTGATCACCGGTGTAGCCAGCGACCTTGAAACCATCCCGGCGTTTGGTGAGTCACGCTTTGAGGTGGAAGCGGGGCTGGATCTGATCAATAGCCTGCGTCTGCTCAATGATCTGATGGCCCGCGCCGATCGCGATCACCTGAACTACAAGGTGCGGGCGCGGCTGGATGCGGGTGGTTTCAGCCGCCTGATCACCATGGAGGAAACGGGTCAGATTCCCATCTCAGCACTGAGTGGTCGGCCGGCACCACGGTGAGTTGTCATGCTGCATATTTCCAACAACGTGACCCTGGGCGACTGGGAGGTGGAGATCAGCCAGATCCGCGCCCAGGGGGCGGGCGGTCAGAACGTCAACAAGGTGGCCTCGGCGGTCCACCTGCGGTTTGATATTCAGCGTTCGTCGCTGCCCCGCTTGTACAAGGATCGGTTGCTGCGCATGTCGGATCAGCGCATCAGCAAGGATGGCGTGATCATCATCAAGGCTCAGCGCTTCCGCACCCTGGAACAGAACCGGGAGGATGCCCTGGAGCGGTTGCGGGAGTTGATCCAGGAGGCCGGGCGGCCGGTCAAGAAGCGCAAGCCCACGCGGCCGACACTGGCCTCCAAACGGCGACGCCTGGAGAAGAAGATTCAGCGGGGACGGACGAAGGCGTTACGGGGGCCCATCAAGTCGGATTGAGCCCGATGCCCTTCTGCCATGGACGGCCCTCACCCCAACCCCTCTCCCGCAAGCGGGAGAGGGGCCCGGACTACTGTTAAACTCCGCCACCATGCCAACCCCTCCCACTCATTACGACGTCATCATCATCGGCGCCGGTGCCGCTGGCCTCATGTGTGCCGGGGTGGCCGGACAACGGGGCCAGCGCGTGCTGGTGCTGGACCATGCCAACAAACCGGGCAAGAAGATCCTCATGTCCGGCGGCGGGCGCTGCAACTTCACCAACCTGCACTGCACCGCCGAGGATTTCATCAGCGCCAATCCCCACTTTGCCAAATCCGCCCTGAGCCGTTTCAGCCCCTGGGACTTCATCGCCCTGGTGGAGCGCTACGGCATTCCCTACCATGAACGGGAACACGGCCAGTTGTTCTGCGACCGCTCCGCCAAGGACATCCTCAACATGCTGCTGGCGGAATGCGAGGTCGGTCATGTGGAGATCCGCACCCGCACCGCCATCAAGGATGTGCGCATCGGCGCGCCCCATCAGGTGGACACACCCACGGGGACCGTGCAGGCCGACGCCCTGGTGATTGCCACCGGGGGCTATTCCATTCCCACCATGGGGGCCACCGGGTTCGGCTTTGACCTGGCCCGATCCCTGGATATCCCCGTGCGCGCCACACGCCCCGGGCTGGTGCCCCTCACGCTGGAGGGCAAGGCCCTCAAGCGCCTGGAGGACCTGAGCGGCATCGCCCTGGATGCCGAGGCAGGATTTGATGGCCAGAGCTTCCGGGAGAACCTGCTGTTCACCCATCGGGGGCTGAGCGGGCCGGCGGTATTGCAGGTGTCATCCTACTGGGAGCCGGGGCAGCCGGTGGAGATCGATCTCTTCCCGGGCGTGAACCTGGGCGATCACATCCGTAGCGTGCGCACGCAGCGTCCGAAGATGGAATTGAAGACCCTGCTGGGAGAGCGACTCACCCGACGGGTGGCGCAACGCTGGTGTGATCTTTGGGTGGAGAGCAAGCCCCTGGATCAGCTCAGTGACGAGGACATTGCCCAGGTGGAGCGGGTGTGCCAGTCATGGCAGGTGTGGCCGTCGGGCACGGAAGGGTATCGCGTGGCCGAGGTCACGGTGGGCGGGGTGGATACGGATGCCCTGTCCTCCAAGACCCTGGAGTGTCGGGCCTATCCGGGGCTGTACTTCATTGGAGAGGTGGTGGATGTCACCGGTCATCTGGGTGGCTTCAACTTCCAATGGGCCTGGGCATCCGGTCATGCGGCGGGCTGTGCGCTGGCTGGATAGCCCGCCTCGCGCGGTGGACACTCACCACATCAGGTCATCCGGTATCTCGTAACCGGCGTAGGGGTCATCCTCATCCTTCGCCTTGTCCCGGGGGTCGGGGTCATTGCAGACCACCACTCGGTCGGCATCCCGCTCGGCGATCTTGTCGGCCCCCTCCCGGGTCACCACCTCGTAGCCATCCTCCAGGGCGACAATGGCCATCCGCCCGTTGCCCAGCCGATCCCGTTGCTCCGGGGTGACATGCAGGTGGCGGATCAACTTGCCGTGCTGGAAGTTATAGGCGATCTCGCCACCCTCCCGGTCCTGGCGATGAGTGTCGATCAACTGGCGGATCTGCGCCTCCAGGGCCTTGCGCTCGGCGGCCTCCTTCTGCTGACGGTTCAGCTCGCGGGAGCGTTCCGCCTCCCGGCGCCGCGCCTCCTCGGCCGCGCTGGGCTGGGCCGGTTCCGCCGCCGCCTTGCCTTTGCCCTTCTTTTTCTTCTTTGGCGAGGCGTGCCGCGCCTGCTTGAGTTTTTTCTCATCCACCAGCCCCGCTTTCAGGAGCTGTTCATGCAGGGAGTTGGCCATGGGACTATCCGCGGGTGTGGGCTGGAAATGTTGGCTTGGGAAAGGGGCGACATTCTACGCCGCCCGCCCGAGCCAGAGCCAGTCCGGGTCAATCCTTGGGTTGGGAATCCTCCGGGGTGTGCCGTGGTGGTAGCAGGAAGCCTTGCGGATCCTTGCGCAATTCCCGCCCGTAGGCGCGCATCAACTGACGCAGGTCTCCCAGGCGCACACCCCGTGAGCGCAGCGCCACATACATGGCCAGGGCAAAGCTCACCCATAGATTAACCGCCCCGATCACCAGCACGAACAGGAAGTACATCAGGAAGGTGGCACTCTGCATGGCCTCGATGGAGGCGACATAGCCCAGGTTGGCCGAGGCAAAGGCCACATGGCGGATATCCAGGGGCAGTCCCAGCAAAAGCCCGATGAATCCGGTGACCCCGAGCAGCACGCCAAAGAGGAAGTTGCCCATCAGAGCCCCGTAGTTCTTGTCCAGATAGTCAGCAATGCGATGACGCAACCCCATGGGCGTCACACGGGCCAGCAGGGGATTATCCCGCAGCCGGGCCCCCAGTTGCAGATAGGCGCTGCGATTGTCGAAATAGCCTGCGATGAGCCCGGCGACGAACAACCAGACGCCGGCGATGGCCGCGTGGAATATGGCCAGACCCGCCAACGGACGCAGTTCCAGCAGGTGATAGTGCATCTGGGCCTCATCCATCACCGGCTGGTTCAACCAGGCCAGCGAGGCCCAGCCCACCAGCAGGGCCACCGGCAGCGCCAGGCTCACGTTGCCCAGCACCGCCACGAATTGGGATCGACCCACCTGGATCAGCAACCGGGCGATCTGTGCCTGGTTGGCCGCGCCCTTTTCACCGGCCTCGATGGCAGCCGACAGTCGGGCGGCCGTCATGGCGGGCTGCTTGGTGGCCACAGTGAAATGCAGGATATGGATCAGCACGAAGCCCAGGCCATAGTTAAGGCTTACCCAGAAGGTTTCCACGCCCGGGGACAGGCCCATCTGCATGAGCTGGATCTTGATCAGGGCCATGAACGCTATGATCAGGCCGGCGCCGGCGCCGGAACCCAGCATCTGCAGATATTCGCGTCGGTTCTGGGTGATGTAGTGCTCACCGGTCTCGCCGGATTGCTCGGTGATGCTGCGCGACACCAGCTTGATGTTGTCCTGCCACAGGGCGCGCAGGCTACGCTGCCGGGCGTTCTGCACCACCATTTCCCTGAATAGCCGGGCCCCGGCACAGCGCTGGCAGGTGTTGTCGTCGCGCTTGAGGATGTCCAGCAAGTCGCTGATGCGGGTGAGAGTCTGATCCAGACGCTCCAGTAGATGGGTCAGGCTCATGCTGCTGCCATGGGTGACTGCCCGCTTGTGAAAGCGATCCACCTGATCCATGCATTGTTGCAGGAGCACCCGGGCGTGCTCGTCGTCGTGGGCATCCTGTTTCGGGTCTTCAAGCCATTGGGCGTAGTACCGCACATAGGCCGACAGTTCCCGCTCCAGGGCCACGAAGGGGGAGTTGCGTTCGGCAATGTCCGGGTCCAGGCGCAGCAGCTCCGGCTCCAGTTCTTCGGCGGCCACCCATAGGGAGAGCATCTCAAGTGAATAGAGCACTTGTTCCCGGGCACGCGTCAGGGCCGGGCCATTGGTGTCATCCAGGTCCACCAGAGCGTCCAGCAGCAGGATCCAGGCATCATCGGGCACCTGGGTGACCCATACGGTGTCACCAGGTCGATTGAAAACCTGGGAGAGCACATCCCGCAGATTTTCCGGGTCGCGCGGCCGAGGGTTGATCCGTTCATAGAAACGCTGGCCCAACTCCCGCACGAAGCCCCGTCGAGAGAACAGACCAATTTCGGTGTACAGCGAGAGATGTCGTGCCTCCGCCATGGAGGTTTGCAGGTGCTTGCGCAGGTCAGGCGCGGCGGGCTGCTCGCCTTTCTGGCTGCGGCCTTTCTGAGCATCATGCAACTGTTGGATCCGTTCCACCACATCTTCGGTGGTTTCCGCTCCATCGGGGCGAAGCCAGTCCACCACGGCGCCGAGCAGGGGGACCAGGCCGGGGTGTTCTGACGTGTTGAGGCTTTCAAGCAGGGATTCGAGAGATTGCCTTGGCATGGGTTCCCGCCGTTTGGGTCCGTTTCATGGGGGTGACGAGGAGTCGCACTACCGCTCGATTGTTGCGGCACTGGAGCGGAAAAGCCAGACCTCGGGCGCTGGAGTCGACCATGCGGAGGCCCTTATACTCCCGCCAGATCCACAAGCATTGGAAGAGTCATGTCTCGCTTCATGAAAGGACTGTTTGCACTGGCGCTTGGCGCCCTTTGCGCCGTTTCCGTGGCACAGGCCGGCAAGCCGGTGGTGGTGTCTTCGAAGATTGATACCGAGGGTGCCGTGCTGGGTCAGATCATCCTCCAGCGGCTTGAGGCGGGTGGCATCGAAGTCCGTGACCGGCTGCAGTTGGGGGGCACGAGCATCCTCCGCGGGGCATTGAATTCGGGCGATATCGATATCTACCCCGAATACACCGGCAACGGCGCCTTCTTCTTCGATATGACCGACAGCGACGTATGGCATGACGCCGAACAGGCCTACGCCACCGTGCGTGAGCGAGACGCGGAAAACGGCTTGATCTGGCTCGCTCCGGCCGATGCCAACAATACCTGGGCCATGAGTGTGCGCGGTGATCTGGCCCGGGCCCATGGTCTCGTCACGCTGCAGGACCTGGCCGATTATCTCAATCGGGGAGGGGAATTCAAGTTCGCCGCCAGCGCCGAATTCGTCGAGTCGGAGCAGGCCCTGCCAGCCTTCCAGTCAGCCTATGGGTTCGAACTGCGTCCGGATCAGCTGCTGGTGTTGTCGGGGGGTAATACCGCGGCCACAATGCGCGCCGCCGCCCGTCAGACCAGTGGTGTCAATGCCGCCATGACCTACGGTACCGACGGTGGCATTCAGGCCCTGGATCTGGTGGTGCTGGAGGACACCCTGGGAGTGCAGCCGGTTTACCAGCCGGCCCCGGTGGTGAGGCAGATGGTGCTTGAGGCCCACCCTGAGATTGCCGATCTGCTGGAGCCCGTGTTCCGGGCACTGAACATGGAGACCCTGCAGCACCTGAATGGTCAGGTGGCAGTGCAGGGGCTCTCGGCCCGGCGGGTGGCCGCGGACTTCCTCTCGGATCTGGGTGAGTAAGTAACCCATGTCTCGTGACGCCAGGCCCAATCGGGTCCTGGTCAGTCTGATGAGCTTGGGGCTGCTGACCTGGCTGGGACTGGATGCCCTCAGTGTGGCCCCCAATCGGCTGGTGCAGGGGACGCCCCTGAGTCCGGTTGAGGCCCTGGGATGGATGGTCACGTTGCTGGGGGCTATGTTCATGGCCTGCGTGGTGTGGCTGGCCTGGCACCCCTCCTCTGCCAGGCTCTGGACAGCCCTGGGGCTGGTGACGGGCCTGCTGGTGGCCATGCCCCTGTGGTTGTCCGGTGCTGTTGTGGCCGTGCTGGACCCGGATATGCCTCAGGCGAGGGTGGGCATCGGCCCCGGTCTCTGGGTGCTGCTGTTCCTGTGGTTGCTGGTGCTGGTGGAGTTGCGCATTCGCTTGCGGTTGCGCCGCGTGTGGGTATGGAGCCTGCTGCTGTTCGTCATCGCCATATGGGGCATGGCATTGAGCCAATGGCTCACGCCGCTGGCGCTGGTTCAGGAATACCAGGCCCGCAGCGAACAATTCCTGGAAGCCGTGCTTTACCACCTGGCATTGGTGGGGGCAGCAGTGGGTGCCAGCCTGCTGATTGGGCTGGGCATGGCGTTGGCGATGCGTCGTTTCGATGGCCTGCGGCGCCTGGGATTCGGGGTGCTGAACTCCCTGCAGACCATTCCCAGCCTTGCCCTGTTCGGGCTTTTGCTGGCCCCGCTGGCCTGGTTGGGCAATCAGGTGCAATGGTTGGGTGCCCTGGGCGTGAGCGGGATTGGCTGGGCCCCCGCCTGGCTGGCCCTGGTGGCGTACAGCCTCCTGCCCATGGTGCGCAATACCTACGTGGCCCTGGAAGGGGTGGATCCGGGCGTGATCGAATCGGCCCGCGGCATGGGCATGAGCCCTGTTCAGGTCTTTTTCCAGGTGCGCCTGCCGCTGGCCCTGCCGGTGATGCTGGAGGGTATCCGTATCACCACCGTTCAGGCCATCGGCCTGACGGCCGTGGCGGCGCTCATCGGCGCCGGTGGGCTGGGCACCTTCATCTTCCAGGGGCTGGGGCAGGCAGCGATGGATCTGGTGCTGCTGGGGGCGCTGCCCATCATCGCCATGGCCCTGGTGGCCGATGCCCTGCTGGGCGCCCTGGCGGAACGACTGCGACGGCGGGAGGCCACATGATCGAGCTCTTTGACGTAACCCGGCGGTTTGGCGACGAGACGGCGGTGGACCGCATCTCGCTGCGAGTGGAACGGGGTGAGTTCTGTGTGCTGGTGGGGACTTCCGGCTGCGGCAAGTCCACCACCCTGCGCATGATCAACCGACTCATCGAACACAGCGAGGGCGAGATCCATCTGGATGGCCAGCCGATCCGGGATTTCCAGGAGGATCAGTTGCGCCGCCGCATCGGCTATGCCATCCAGAGCACCGGGCTGTTTCCCCACTGGACGGTGGGTCGGAATATCGGGCTGGTGCCCCGCCTGCTGCAGTGGTCCGGGTCACGCATTCAGGAACGGGTGGAGGCGCTGATGGATTTGCTGGGGCTGCCGCCGGAGTTTGCCCACAAGTACCCGCACCAGTTGTCCGGCGGCCAGGCCCAGCGGGTGGGGGTGGCGCGGGCGCTGGCGGCCGACCCGGAGATTCTGCTGATGGACGAGCCTTTCGGGGCCCTGGACCCCATCACTCGCCAGACCCTGCAGGGAGAGCTGCGCGATCTGCAAGCGCGCCTGGGCAAGACCATCGTCTTCGTCACCCACGACATGGACGAGGCCCTGACACTGGCCGATCGGCTGGTGGTGATGCACGAGGGCCGCATTGTGCAGCAGGGACGCCCTACCGAACTGCTGAGGGCACCCGCGAATGATTTCGTGGCGTCCTTGCTGGGCGGGGATGACCGGGGGCTCAAGGAGGCGGCCCTGATCCGGGTGGAGGAACGCATGCTTCCAGTGGCACCGGAGGCCGAGGGTATGCCTATGGTGCGTCGGCACGCCACGGTGAACCAGGCCCTGTCACTGATGCTGTGGCATCACACGCGGCATCTGCTCGTGGTGGACGAGGACGACTCCCCCGTGGGCCAACTCTCTCTGGATGTGCTGATGCACAAGGCACGTCATGAGTGAGGTGGCCATCCAGGGAAGCGAGGGGGGCAATCGGCGATCCCGTTGGCGGTTTATCGTACCCCTGATCTGGCTGGCGGCCCTGCTGATGCTGGCTGTGGGCATGACCACCCTGGAACCCCTGTTTCGCCTGCTGGAGCCGGATCTTCGCCAGGTGATCTACGTCCGGGAAAGCTTTCTGGTGCTGCTGGGTCAGCATGTCCTGATGGTGGCAGTGGCGGCGTTGCTGGCCACCTGCGTGGGTGTGGGGGCGGCGGTGGCGGTCACGCGGGCGGCCGGGCGCGATTTCATGCCCATGGTGGCGCAACTGGCCTCCATCGGTCAGACCTTCCCGCCGGTGGCGGTGCTGGCGCTGGCCGTGCCGGTGCTGGGTTTTGGCGCGGTGCCGGTGATCGTGGCCCTGGTGCTGTATGGTCTGCTGCCCATCGTACGCAATACCCTGGCGGGTCTGCAGGGGGTTTCTGCGGAAGTGCTTGAGGCGGCCCGGGGCATGGGCATGACTCCAAGGCAGGTATTGCTTCAGGTGGAATTGCCGCTGGCAGCGCCGGTGATTCTGGCCGGCATCCGCACCTCGGTGACCATCAATGTGGCCACCGCGGCCCTGGGAGCGACGGTGGGGGCCAGCAATCTGGGTGACCCCATCATCTCTGGCATCGTCAATGGCAATACCCCCTATATCATTCAGGGGGCGGTGATGATCGGGCTGCTGGCCCTCGCCGTGGACAGTCTCTTCGAGCGATTGCAGCCTCGGGTGCCCGGACAGGCCAGCGATGGTCAAGCCGCCAACGGATAGCAGCGCCATAGCCCCTGGCGCACCCCGGCCGGGACCGGGAGGATGCCACCAGAAAGAAGCCGCCCATCACCCGGTGGATGGTGGTCAGTGGTTCCCGCTACAGGGGCGGTTTTTGGTGGATTCCGGGATTTAGTTGTTCTGGATCACTATTGTGGACCTTCTTCCGGTGTAGTGTCGGCCTCGTTGTAAGAGATCGCGTTGTGTCGACGCGGTATATGTCGATAAGACTGATTTGGAGGCTATTCAAATGATGGGTGAAACGAAAGGTTCTCTTTCGGGGCTGAACGAAGAAGAAGCCATGGAGTTTCATGGTGTCTTCATGACCAGCATGATGGGCTTCCTGGCGGTTGCCGCTGTGGCTCACGTTCTGGCCTGGATGTGGCGTCCCTGGGGTGTGTCCTGGTAAGACCCTTCGCCTCAATGGCGAATCAGGTCTGAAGCACTACCCTCAGCGAAGCAGTAAAAGCAGGTTCTTTCCGATATAGGAGATTTCAATATGTGGCGTACTTGGCTGCTGTTCGATCCGCGCAGAGCGCTGGTTGCCCTGTTTGCATTCCTGGCCGTGCTGGCCCTTTTGATCCACTTCATCCTGTTGAGCACTGAGCGCTTCAACTGGATGCACACCGCCTCCCTGGTCGACACGACCGAGCAGGTTGCAATGCAGGCTCAGACGGGCAAGTCGACCCTGGCCTAACTGGCCCAGAGTTGTCTGTACCCGATCTTCCGGGCGGGATGGCTTCGAAGTTCTCATCCCGCCCGGCATCCGGGCCATTCCTTCGCCAGCACCTCAAGACCCTATCTGGTTCCAGTCCTCGCCCACGAAGGACTGTCTCTTGTCAGTACCCTTTTCCTCCCATCCCCGCCGATCGGTAGCCTTTTGCCGTGGCACGCCTGTCCATGCAGGCTAATGACACCCGTTCCGGGTCGTCCACTCCTTCCAATTGTCAACTCTGTGGTCGGGCTGAACTGCTCACCCGGCATCATCTGATCCCGAAAACCCGACACCGTAACCGGCGCAACAAGCGCTTGTTCGACCGGGCCGAGGTGCGGGAGCGAGTCATGTGGATTGCCGACAAGCCGGCAGGGTCAAGCCCAAGGGTGGTCAGCGACGATAGTCCGGGATCTTGCCAGGGTGCATCTGACCAAGCCTCTTTGCACCACCGAGATGTGCGTTACCATGCAAGTGCTCTGTCAGGATCCAACGAAGCGTTCGTGGAGGTCGCGCATGGCCGGCTCGGAAAATGCAAGGCGAGGAGAGGGGCGATCAGGGCAGGCAGGCCCGGAGCCCTCCAGTGAACTGGACGAACGCATCGGCGTTGCGCTGACCGCCAATGGCATCGGCGTCTGGGAACTGGATCTGACTGACCATTCGGCCTATCGCTCACTGACTCATGATCAGATATTTGGCTACCAGCAACTGCTTCCCGAATGGTCCTATGAGGTATTCATAGACCATGTTCTGGCCGAGGATCGGGAGTATGTGGACACCCGGTTCCGCACCGCCGTCGATACCTCAGCGCCATGGGACTTTGAATGCCGCATCCGACGCCTGGATGGTGAGATCCGCTGGATCTGGGCCACTGGTCGCCACGTGGTCGATGAGGCCGGTGGAGTTCGAAAGTTGCTGGGCACGGTGCAGGACATCACCGAACGCAAGCAGGTGGAGCAACATCTGGTACAGGCTCGGCTAGAGGCCATTGCGGCCAAGGCTGAAGCCGAAAAGGCCAATCGGGCCAAGAGCGAGTTTCTTGCCTCCATGAGTCATGAACTGCGCACGCCTTTGAATGCCATTCTTGGTTTTGGTCAGATCCTGTCGGAGGACCCCGCGGCATCCGCGGAACAGACCCAGTTCATCGGCGAGATCACCCGGGCGGGCCAACATCTTCGGGCGCTGGTGGATGAAATCCTGGATCTTCCCCGGCTGGAAGCCGGTGATGTGGAACTGGATCTACGGAGCGTCAGCTGTGGCGAAGTGTCTGCGGCGGCTCGTGTGCTGGTGGAGCCCCTCCTGCAAGAGCGATCGATCACCCTGGAGGTTCGCGCCTGTCAGGATGCGGCGGTGCGCGCCGACCCCTTCCGTGTCAAGCAGGTGCTGGTGAATTTGCTGGCCAACGCCATCAAGTACAACGAGCCGGGTGGGTCGGTGATTCTCGAGGTCGCACAGGAGGGTGAGTCCGTATGGTTCACGGTCAGCGATTCCGGAGAGGGCATTCCAAGGGACAAGCTTGAGGAGGTTTTTGTGCGCTTCGGCCGCTTGGGGCGTGAGACCGGTTCCATAGAGGGGGCCGGTGTTGGTTTGGCCTTGAGCAAGCGCCTGGTGGAACTGATGGGCGGTACCATCGGCGTGGAAAGCACAATGGGCGTTGGTAGCCGTTTCTGGTTCTGGTTGCCGCGAGCCGAGGAGGCACTGGCGCCAACTGATTCCTCTGCACTTCGTGACTGCTCCGAGAAGGAGACAGTGCACTCCGAGCGGGAAAAAGCCACCAAAACCATCCTTTACATAGAGGACAACCCCGCCAGCGTGCGCCTGGTGGCGCGCATCCTGGGGAAAGAGTCCGGATTTCGGTTGCTCACGACGCCATCGGGTACCGTGGGTCTTGAACTGGGTGCAAGGCACAAACCGGACCTTATGCTTCTGGATATCAATACTGCGGACTTGAATGGCTTCGAAGTGCTAAGCCGGGTGCGGTTGTCCGAATGGGGCCGGGATATTCCGGTCATTGCATTAACCGCGAATGCGATGGCCGGGGATTCGTCGCGTGCTGAAGCCGCGGGTTTCAATGCGTATCTCACCAAACCGATTGACGTGGTGGTGTTGCGAAGTACTCTGAACCAGTATGTGGGAGGCGGGTGACTGGCCGTTTCGGGACATGTTGGGACAGGGTGCTTCTTCCTGAATTGTCGTTCGGCGTTGTCATCGACAGAAATCTTCTGAGTGATCTGCTAGGTTAAGTTGAGGGCCAACACTGACCCGAGCCGAGCCAAAGGAGATGTCATCGTGGACAACCTGATCAAGCGCCGGTATCCGGAAGATTCCGACGAAATTCAACCACGGCAGACCTTGGACAGCGGTACGCCGCCCGTTCGACGAATATCTGGCGATGCCCCCCTGCGATGGCTTGTAGAGGGATGGAAGGATCTTTGGCGGGCACCGGCAGGGTTGGCTCACGGGTTGCTGGTTGCTGCCCTCGGGCTGGGGATTCTCTGGCTCACCTGGGGCCAACCATGGCTCACCATGGCGTTGATATCCGGATTTCTACTGGTGGGGCCTGCATTGGCGGTGGGAGTGAATGAACTCGCTCGACAACTGGAGCATGGTGATCAGGGCAATCTGAGCATCCCACAAAGCTTTCGAGCCTTACCGGCGCTGGGCTCGTCCCTGTGGCTGTTTGCGGCAATGCTGGCTGCCATGTTCCTCATCTGGACCGGCTACATGGCCCTATGGATCGGCGTCATGAATGTGGGTGTGCTTGGGCAACCAGGGAGCCTGGGCGAGTTGCTTGGCACCATGCTGTCCACTACCCGCGGCATCGTTTCCCTGATTGGGGTCGTGGTGGCTGGGGCGGCCTTGGCCGTCGCTGCCTTCGCGCTGAGCGTGGTCACGGTACCTGCGATGCTGGATCGTCGCGCAGGGGTTGTGGACGCCATGGCGATCAGCCTGAAGGTGCTCAGCCGAAATCCGATACCCATGCTGGCTTGGGCAGCATTGATCACCGCATTGTTCGGCCTGTCGGTGCTGACTGCACTCATCGCGCTGATCCTGGTTTTTCCCTGGATTGGCTTCGCCATGTGGCATGGATACCGTGAGATGGTGGTCCACGGCGATGATCCGGCGACCCCTGAGAGGGAAACTTCATAGGTGCTGGTTCCTTACTGTGAAAGCACCCAGGTTCAGCTACGGAAGCTCCCTTCTCCCCTGAGGGGGGAGAAGGGCTGGGGATGAGGGGGTGGGGGAGGCACTGTGCCGGTCCTCGCCCCTCACCCCAACCCCTCTCCCCTGAGGGGAGAGGGGCTCGTAATGTATCTTTCATCATCGGGGGTGCCTAACCACCGTGATGCATGAGAGTTAACCCGTTTCCCGCCATGACGTGACCCCCGGGTCGGGTGGCACCGGGGCCATGTGGGATGCCTGCTCGCCTGGGGCCCGACCTGCTTCGATGATCAGCACGGCCACGATCAGCGCGAGAACCGCCGTCTGACCGAGCCTCCAGCGGCTGGCGTGCTCGCCGACGACTGTCGGGACGCTGTGCGCGATACGCGCCGCAGTGCGGCGTTTGCCGGCAATGAATCGATTGGCACCCCTGGCGACCAACACAAAGGGGCGGGTGATCTGGTCCAGAAACACCTGGGGGCCGATCTCAAGGGCACGGGCACGAACCCATGCACCCAGGGCCAGCGTCGCGCCCAGAAGCAGTGGCCACGCCTCGGTCGGTCCCGCTGCACTGAGGGGTGCGGCGAGGGAGCCGGCGGCTGTGGGCCAGATGAACGGAAGCGCCGCCGCCGCCATGACCAGACCCAGGGTCGACAGAACCAACCCCTCGGGAACGGCAATGGACGGGGCGGCCGGGGGCTTGCACCACAGGGTGATGCCAAAGCGTGCCATGAGCAGGGTGGTGGCCAGCCCCGACAGCGTCAGCCCCACGATCAGCCAGGGAAGCCAGGCCTCGGATCCGTCCGCGAGGGCCGATTTCAGCGCCTCCTTTGCCAGGGCACCAGAGGTGGCGGGTGCGCCCGCCAGCACCAGCGCCGGCACGGCCACGATGATGAGGGCCAGCACGCGCCCGCTCTGCCCTATTTGGGCACCGAACAGCCCGGCCCCGAGAAAGAGGGCGCCCTTGGCGAGGGCATGATGGGCTGCCATGAACACCAGCACCGCCAGCAGCGCCGGCCAGGCGGCGGGTGCCATCAGCCCGGCCCCCAGTCCCAGCGCGATCAATCCCATCTGGCTGACGCTGGAAAAGCCCAGCACTGTCTTGGGGCTTTGCTGGTTCAACCCCAGCAGCACCGCGGCGAAAATGGTGATGAGCCCCGTCGCCATCATCACCGTGCCGTGGTCGGGCAGTGCCTGCGTGCCCAGGGGCAGGGTGGCCAGCATACCGAAGAGCCCGGCCTTGATCATGGCCCCCGACAGCACGGCGCTGGCGGGCACCGGGGCCGCACCGTGGGCCGGTGGCAGCCAGAAGTGAAGCGGCATGATGCCGAGCTTGACCGAAAAGCCCAGGAGCAGAAGGGATGCGCTGAGCCCCGAGAGTTCGGCGCTGCGCAGATCTGCCAGCAGCCGTGAGCCCGCCTCGCTGGCGGCAAGCGCAAGGCCGGCAAACAGGGCCAGTTCCCCCAGGATGACGAAGGCGATGTACAGCCGGCCCGCCTCGAAGGCTGCCTGCGAGCGGGCCTGCACCACCAGTCCATAGGAGGCGAAGCTCATGAGCGCAAAGAAGGCGTAAAAACCGAGGGCATCCTGGGCGATGATCAGTCCCAGATTACCCGTCATCGCCAGCAGGAAGCATACCGCGAAACCGCGCTCGCCCGGCGTGCCGCTGAACCATTCCCGCGCTGCGGCCCCGGCCGCGATCCACAACAGCGCGGTGAAACCCAGGAACAGCCGCGAGACCTCATCCAGCCCGAAGGAAGCCCCCATCAGCAACCAATCGCCGCGCACACCGAGCGGTATGGGGGCCAGGAGTGCCAGCAACAGGGCCGGCAGCGCCGCCAGCGGCATCAGCCGCCAGATGAAGGGCCGCGCCGCCGGAAACACCATCAGCATGGCCAGCAGGGTGGGCAGCAACAGGGGCAGGATAAACACGATCTTCATCAGAATGCCTCCGCCGAATATTCCAGGGTGACGATGAAGCGGGTCCATTCAAGCGGGCTGAAGGGCGCATTGGCCAGGCCCCCGGCCACCAGCACCAGGGCGGCGGTGGCGATGGGCGGCGCGGCCAGCATCCAGCCGACGGGCCGACGCACCGGCGCCTCCTGTGGCGCGGTGTCCGGTTGCCTGAACCAGGCCCGGTGGAGCATGGGCAGAAAATAGGCGGCATTGAGCAGGCTGGAGCCCAGCAGGAGGGGGATCACCCAGCCTTGCCCGGCATCGAGCCCACCCGCGGCCAGATACCATTTGCTCACGAATCCCGCCAATGGCGGCAGGCCGATCATGCCCAGAGCCGCCAGCGTGAACGCCGCCATCGAGCCCGGCATGATCAGGCCCACGCCATTCATCCGGCTCACCTGCTTGATACCCAGCCCCTCGGCCAGGTTGCCCGCCACCATGAACAGGGTGATCTTCATGATGCCCTGATGGATCAGATGGGCGAGCGCGCCCATGGCCGCAATGGGGCTGGCAAGGGCGACACCCAGGGCGATGTAGCTCACCTGGCTGACCGTGGACCAGGCCAGGCGGCGCTTGATGTCGTCCTGGCCCAGCGCGCGGATCGAACCGTAGAGGATGGTGATGGCGGCCAGGACAGCCAGCGCGGTGGTCAGCCCCAGGGCCTGGGCCGTCTCGATCCCGTAGACCTCATAGACCACGCGGATGATGCCGAAGGCGCCGGCCTTGACCACCGCCACCGCGTGCAGCAGTGCGGACACCGGCGCCGGGGCCACCATGGCAACGGGCAGCCAGCTGTGCAGCGGCACCATCGCCGCCTTCACTCCCAGCCCGATGATGAGCACGGCGAACAGCAGTTGCGCGGCCAGGGGGGTGTCTTCGGCAACCCCTTCCAGGATGCCGCCGGGCACGAAATCGGTGCTGCCCGCCAGCACCCAGAGCCCGAGTGTGCCCAGCAGCAGCACCAGTCCCCCGCCCAGGGTGTAGATCAGGTAGATGCGCCCCGCCCGCAGCGCCGCAGCGGTGCCGTAATGGATCACCAGCGGGTAGGTGGCCAGGGTAAGCATCTCGTAGAACAGCAGAAACGTGAACAGATTGCCCGCCAGCGCGATCCCCACCGTGGCGGCCACGCAGAGGCTGAAGAACCCGAAGAAGCGTGCCCGGTGCGGACCCTTCTCCAGGTAGCCCACCGCATACACCGTGGTGATCAGCCACAGCACCGCCGAGAGGGCAATGAACAGGATGGCCAGCGGATCGGCCTGAAGGTTGAGGTCCAGCCCCGGCAGCACCGTCCACCGCAGGTCGTAGATCACGCCCTGGCTCACCTTCCAGCTCAGCCAGGCCACCAGCAGGACCTTGACCAGGGCCGCGCCCAGATTGATGGCCGTGCGCAGGCCGGCACTGCGCTCGGGCAATGCCAGCAATACGGGGGCCGCGCACAGCGGGATGAGCAGAATGATCAACGGCAACAGCGAAGCATTGTTCATGGCGCACCGCCGAAGGGATAGCCGATGTTCATGAAGGCCAGGATCGGCGCGGCCAGCAGGCCCAGGCCGAGCGCACACAGGGCCAGAGTCAGCGGTGCCGCGTCGGCCAGCGCCCAGCCCTGATGCTCACCCACGGTGGTGCGCTGCCGGTCGAAGCGCAGGAAGCCGGTGAGAACCCGGGAGAAATAGGCCACGCTCAGCATGGTCGCGATCATGGTCACCGCGATCCAGTGCCAGTATCCGCTGGTCATCGCCCCTTCCATCAGGATCCACTTGCCCGCAAAGCCCAGGCTAGGTGGCAGGCCCACCAGGCTGATGGCGGCCAGGGCAAAGCTGAGCTGCGCCAGGGTGGGGCGCACCGGGGAGCGGTCGAGTTCACGGATGCGGTCATGGCCGATCTCCTCCTTGATGCGCCCGGCGGCCAGGAACATCGCCGCCTTGGCGATGGCATGGGCCAGCATCAGCAGCGCGGCGGCCTTCCAGCTTTCCGCCACTCCGTCGGCGCCGGCACGGGCAAAGGCCACGAAGACGAGCCCGATCTGGGCCACTGTGGACCAGGCCACCAGCAGCTTCAGCCGTTCGGCGCGCAGCGCCTGGATCGAGCCCCACAGGATCGCACCCACCCCCAGCAGTCCGATGAGCGCGACCAGCACCTCCGAGAGTGGCAGCAGGTACTGCGCCAGGCGCAGCACGATATAGAGCGATGCCTTGACCACCAGCGCCGAGAGCAGTGCCGAGGCCGGCGCGGTGGCATTGGCGTGGGCCTGGGGCAGCCACACGTGGAGCGGGAACAGGGCCGTCTTGAGCGCCAGCCCGGCGACCATCAGCGCCAGCGCGGCCCCCAGCGCGGGGGATGGCGGGGCCGCCAGCAGCCCCGCAAAGTCCAGCCGGCCGAGTTCCAGATACACGAACCCCACGCCCAGAAGGAACAGCAGTGCCCCCAGGATCGAGGCATACATGTACTCAAGCCCCGCGCGCACCGCCTCGATCCGGCCCGAAAGCACCGTGAGCCCGACGGCGGCCAGGGAAATCACCTCCAGCATCACGTAGAGGTTGAACAGGTCCGTGGAGAGGTAGACGCCATTCAGACCGCTGAGCAACAACAGCCACAGGGGCCAGAAGTAACGACGCATGCGCTCCGGGGCGCGGTGATGGGCGTAGCTGTTCAGTGCGCCGAGGCTGACCAGCAACCCGACCCCCGTGGTCATGGCCATCAGTGTCGCACTCAAGCCATCGGCCCGCAGATCGATCCCCAGCGGTGCCCCCCAGTTGCCCAAGGGTGTGACCACAGCCCCCTCGGTCAGCACCTGCAGCACCAGCGCGCTGGCCATCAGCGCGGTGAGCACGACCGCGCCCACACCCACCCAATGGGCCTGGCGGGGCAGCAGGAAGGCCAGTATCGCGCCTGCCAGTGGGGCGAAGACGACGGCGGTCAGCCAGTCGATGGCCGGCATCTCAATCATGGTGCTCGTGCTCCAGGGTGTGCAGGCGACGGATGAGGGCGAGGGCCACGGCGGTGGCGCTGATCATCACCACGATCCCGGTGATCACCAGGGCATGCGGTACCGGATCAGGGGCCTCTGGCGGCGCCTTCCAGGCGGCGACCACGAGCATGAAACCGGCCCCCACCGAGCACAGCTTCAGGGCCAGCAAGCGGCGCAGCGGATCCACCAGCACGAGCGCGCCGCACAGCCCCACCACAAAGACGCCCAGGCCGGTCAGGCCGAAGATCAGTCCAGTGCTCATGAACGGCCCCCCTGGGTAGAGATCGCTTCGGGCTCGCGGCCGTGGAAGAGCGCCGCCAGCGTCGCGGCGATGGAGAGGGTGACCAGTCCCTCGATCAACAGGATCAGCGTTTTGGCGTGATCGGCCGGGTATTCGAACGGCACCCGTCCCCCGCCGGCCACCAGCAGCGCCACGGTGGCAAAGCCCGCCGCGCCCAGGACGAACACCCCCCGCGCCAGCGGCCGATGCGACGGCTGTGGCTGATACCGCTGGGTGAGCAGCAGCAGAATGCCCACGGCCGCCAGCACCGCGCCGCCCTGAAAGGCCCCGCCCGGCGCCGAAGTCCCCACCCAGAGCAGGTAGGCGCCGATGACCGTTATCGCCGGCAGCACGAGGCGGGCGAAGCCGCGAGGAAGATCACCCAGTTCTGGCCCCAGTGTCGGCTGCGGCGCCTGACTGACGCCGCGGTCGATCATCCACACCGCGATCACGGCCACCAGCAACACCACCACCTCCATCAGCGTGTCGTAGGCACGGAAATTCAGCAGGACGGCGGTCACCGGATGCTCCACGCCGCTGTCGGCCAGGTTGTCCGCGACCGCCACGCCCAGCCCGGGTGTTCCCAGCGGCGTGGCCAGAAAGGCCCCGACCAGCCCGGCGAGGACAAGGGCGCAAAGCCCCATGTTGATCACCATCACGCCCTGAGGCAGCGCCGGCCAGCGCTCCGGCTCGGTGCGCACCTGCCGCCAGGTGGCGAGCAGCAGTGCCCCGGTCAGCCCGGTGCCGATGGCGGCCTCGGCCAGCGCCACATCCGGGGCGGCCAGACGCACCCAGGCCAGCGCGCTCATCAGCCCGAACACGATCACCAGCACTATCATCGCGAACCGATCCCGCACCACGAGCACGGTCACGGCCAGCGAGACGATGGCGAGTCCGAGGATCACATCGAAGAGCAGGAGCGGATCGATCATGTCAGCGTCCCCGGACCGGGGCGTTCGAGCGCAGCACATGGCCCGCGATCAGATGACCGGAGACCGCGCTGGAGACGGCGACCAGGCCCCATATCAGCAGGATCCGCAGCATCTCGCCGACCGAGCCGGCCAGCAGGGCCACCCCGAGACAGGTGAGGCCCAGGCCCAGCCCATCGGCCTTGGTCAGGGCATGCAGCCGGCACAGGGTGTCGGGAAAGCGCAGCAGCCCGATGGTGCCGACCACAAAGAAGGCCGCGCCAGCCGCAATCAGCACGAGGGCCAGAAGCTCGATGGACATCAGTGATCCTCCCTGCGGGTGACGACGACGAAGCAGATCAGGGTGATGGCCGCGAGAAGCGCGAAGACCAGGGCCACATCCAGAAGCACGGGCATTTCCATCAACAGCGAAAGGATCAGCAGGATCGCCACCGCCGCGGTCCCCAGGAGCTGCGCCGCCAGCATGCGCTCTGCCGGTTGCGGTCCGCGCAGGACCGGGACGAGTCCCGCGAGGATCGAGGCGAGCAGCACCAGCGCGATGATGGAGAGTGCGAGGGTCATGGGGTGTTCTCCAGGGCCAGGTGTGGGGGAACCGTGCGCAGCCCGAAGAGGGCGGCGACACGGGCCTCAAGCGGACGTAGCTGCGCCTCGAGATCGGCGTCCGTGTCCAGCATGTGGATGAGCAGGAGCTCGTCATGGAGCCCCGCCGTCAGGGTGCCCGGCAGCAGGGTGATGACGTTGGCGAACAGCAGCCGCGGCGCCCCTTCCGGCAGCCGGGTGCGAAACACCCGGCAACCAGGCGCCAGACAGGGACGCCGCCCAAGGGCTCGCCGGGCGACGTCGAGTGCCCCCAGCAGCAGACGCAGCGCGAACCAGGGGCCAAAGCGCAGTGCCCCCACCGGCGAGAGGCGCCAGCGTGGTGGCGCCGGGTAGAGAAAGATCAGCGCCGTCGCGGCCAGGATGGCCGGGCCACCGATCATCCAGCCCTGGGCCGTCCCGCCGGTGAGCGCCACCCACAGCCCCGCAAGGACGGCCAGGCTGAAACCTGCACGGGCAATGTGGCGGCGGACGCCACGCGGTGGGTGGGCATCCACGACGATGCCGGGAAGATCGGCCTCCCGGGTTAGCCGCGCGGGGAGCCCATGGCCTGCCCCTTGCCCATGCACGCCAAGGGGGAACTGGACAGGGCGGCTGGCGGGCCGCTCCAGGAGTGGCTGGGGCGTTGCTGAAAGGCGGTCAGCGTACTGGTTCATGATGCGTCTCCGTGGTGGGCAGCCGGATCACCTGTTCGCGCCAGGAAGGCGCCCGCTCGGGCTGCCAACCGTTGCGCGCGCTGAAGCCTGGCTTGTTCGTCGATAAGAACGCGCGAGGGGGGGCGCTTCATCCCGAGGGTCGAGTCGGTAGTGATCAAGCCATGACGCAATCACGCAGGAAGATGAAGGGATTATCTTCCCGCCAGCAGCGTTCTTCGGGTGGATGCACCAGAACGAGGACATGAACGCAATGCTCAGCTATCTGCCCGATATGAAGACGTCCACCGCCGCCCTGGGGCGGCGTTGTGGCGATGGGTTGCTCGGCCTGTGGAGCCGGGTGTGTCAGCGCAATGCCCAGGCCGACGAGTCCTGGCTGGAAAAACGTGATATGGCGGTGATCACCGCCACCTTGATGCGGCTATCCGAGCGCCAGCTCAGCCGGATCGGCATGAGCCGGCGCACCCTGGCCCTGGATGTGGAAGACCTGGCGGCCCGTGCCCAAAGGGAGCTTCAGGTCAGTCCCGTCGTGCTGGAGGTGGTGAAGTCGGGTGGGTCGCGGCGGGTGATCAGGCACGAGTAGGACGTCCCGAGCCGCCAACACCCCGAGGGATGGTGTTTCCCTCGGGGTGTTCATCTTTACCGGGTGGCGCGCACCACGCGGCTGATCTCGTCCAGCTGAAGGACGGCACGCTTGAGGTAGAACCCCTGCAGTTGCAGGTGATTGGCGACAATGCTGTTGGCCCCACTGCCGTTGAGCACCACCCGCGGCTGCAGTTGTGAGGCCCGGCGCAGACTGTCGATGGCCTGTGCCCAGACCCGCTCGAGTCCGTGGGCGGCGATCACGCTCTGATAGTCCTCGCCCAGTTCACGCAGCAGCAGATAGAACGCATAGCTCATGCCCTTGTTGAAGTAGAGCATGCGGTTGGATGTGAAGTTGATGATGAATGGGTCGGTATCCACCAGGGCATCCAGCCGGGCCGCCCGTGAGCCCAGGTCGGTGGCGATGCGGTCCACGGTCATCACCAGGGCGTCGCTGCGCGTTTCAAAGACGGCCTCTCCCCGGGCTACGCGCTGGTTGTAGTTGATCAGGGCGGCGTGAGCGGCCCGGTATTGCGCATCGGCCGGCTGCACGGGCAGGAGTGACTGGTTGAGATCGAACAACCAGACATCGGGTGGGAACTGCAACAGCCCCGCCGCCCGTTCAAGATCATTGTCAATCGCCCCCGAGCCTCGCAGCCGTCCGATCTGGGTTTCCAGTTCGAGGGTGAAACGGCCCACCCCTCGCATCATTCCACTCTGGAAGCTGGGCATGTTGATGTGAAAGGCCGTGGGGTAGAAGAATGGGTCGTTGGGGCTCCAGCGATGGGTGATGGTCTCGCGCTCGATCAGGGCAGCCGCCATGTCCACCGCGCGGCTTCCCCCCTCGATCGGGGTGGGCGGGGTGAAGCTCGGGTCGGCATCGATCCGGTTCATCATGCTGCCCGCCACGCCGAAGTAGAGCCCGAACGCAATCGTCAGCATGAGCGTGCTGCGCTTGGTCACGGAGAGCAGACCCGTGCCAAAGATGCGCGCGCGCAAGGAGACCCTGCGGCGTCGCATCAGTGTTGGGGGTTGGGGTATCAGATCTTGGTACATGGTGGCTCCTGTCCGTTGATGCTTATCCAGAGAACGCGCGGGCGCGCGGTTTCATCCCACCCGGGGCGGCCGCGCAAAAAAATCTCATCCGGCAGGGATGAAATCCGAGCGTGCCGCGTTTTATCCGCTCATACGATGACGTAACAACGCACCGAGCAGGGTGACATCACGAGCGCCGGATGGGAGTTCCGCCATGAGCCTGAAGAGCGAGCTTCACACACATATCCAGAGCCTGCGCCGCTACGCGCTGGTGCTGACCCGCAACCGCGATGCGGCCGAGGACCTGGTGCAGGAGACGTTGACCAAGGCCATCGCCCGGGCGGAGACCTGGCAGCCTGGCACCGCGCTGCGTCCGTGGCTTTTTCGGATCCTGCACAACACCCATGTCAGCGAGATACGTCGCCGGCAGGTCCGTGAGGCCGCTGCGGCCGATCTGCCCGAGCCGATTTCCCCGGAGACGCAGTCGCATCATGCGGACCTGCGCCAGGTGCTCGCGGCACTGGACCAGCTGCCCGAGGCACAACGCACGCCCATCGTGCTCGTGGCGCTTGAGGGTATGAGCTACAAGGAGGCGGCCTGCAGTCTCGATGTGCCGCTGGGCACCTTCATGTCGCGGCTTGGCCGCGGCCGCGAGGCCCTGCGCAGACTCATGGATCAGCCCCAATCCCGGAATGACAGTCTTTCAGCCTGAGGAGACCATCATGCAACGCAATGACGACCCCATACCCGATCACGTACACTATCCCGAACTACAGGCCTACCTGGACGGCCGCCTATCGCCGGAGGCCGCCGCTGAAGTGGAGGCGCGGCTGGCAGGGGACGAAACCCTCTCCGACGCCGCGGCACAGTGGCAGCATCACCGCAATCTCATCCGCGACGCTGCCGACGTGCTGGACACCGGTGACTCCAACCTGCGCACCGCTGCCCTGGAGCGCGACCTGGCACGCCGGCTGGCAGAGCGCCAGCGGCATGCACGTCTGGCTTCGCCGAGGCTCGGCCAGTTCGCCGCCTCGGTGGCCATCTTCGTCCTGGGCTGGGGGGCGCACATGGGCTATGAGCGGCTGAGCGTGCCCGATCACCCGGATTACGTCGCCGAGGCGCTGTCGGCCCATCAGGTGTTCGCCCATGATGATCGATATCCGGTGGAGTTTCGTGCCGACGAGATGGAGCAGGCGGTGGGCTGGTTATCGGCGCAGATGCAGCGCAAGGTCGACAGCCCCAAGCTGGATAACCTGGGTCTTGAGGTGGTCGGCGCGCGGCTCCTGGGAACGCAGAACGGGCCGAGCGGGCTGTTCATCTACGAGAACGCCGAAGGTCAGCGCCTATCGGTGCTCATTTCCGCGCATGAGGAAGGCATGCCCGAAATCCCGCTGCGCGTGTCGCGCCAGGGAAAACAGACGGTCGCCTACTGGAGCGACGAGTCGATCGACTACGCGGTTCTCGGGGGCCACGACCGGGCCATGCTCACTCAGGTCGCCGCCGCTGTGTCCATGAGCCGATGAAGACGTTGCATGACGCCCGAGTGCGCCCTCCTGAGCGAGCCAGAGCCGCGGCGACCCCGTCTCCACGGGCATACACAATGGGCGCTTGACGCGAGCAGTTCCAAAAGCCATTGGCATACCGGATGCTCGGTGCCGTAAGCTCGGGGGACGCGGTGAAGCGTCTTTTGGGGAGCCACAATACCCTGGAGATGCAGACCGCCCGGGCCGCCCTTTGGCCTACAGGGTGCAATCACGGCGCGGAGATACTTGGATAACGGTAGCAAGGGAGAAATCAGCATGTTCCAGTTGAAAAAAGCGTTGAATGGGGGCGTACTACTGCTGGGCTTTGGGGCAGTCTGTTTCGCACCAGCGGCGATCGCGGGCAAGCCCTGGCAGCGTATTGATGTTCCAGACAGTATGACCGTGTTGCTCGCGGACGGAAGCGAGCGGGAAGTTTCTCCGTCATGCTCAGGCGGGCCGACCCTGATCAATCCGGAAATGCCGCCTAGCCCCGACAATCTCAAACCAGCAGACACAAATTTTGCCTTCTTCGTGCAGCAGGGCAATCCCAACCGCATTCTGTTTTTCATGGATGGAGGTGGCGCATGCTGGAATGCCGAGACCTGCATTGGTTCGCCGCTGATCGGAGAGTCCACTTACGTCCAGACCGTCGACGGGATGATAGGAGACTTGGCTAACATCGGCGGCGTGCTCGATTCTGACAACCCTGGCAATCCCTTCGCCAATTACACCAAGGTCTTCGTGCCCTATTGCACCGGCGATATTCACTTCGGCACCCGGGATGCAGAGTATGAACTCACCACCGACGAAGGATCGTTGTCCTGGACGATCCACCATCGCGGTGTTGATAACCTTTTGGCCACGATTCACATGCTGAACACGAGCGTGAGTAGGAACGGGAAGCGGTTGGCTGTGGATTTCGCAAGCGCTAAGGACGTTACCGTGACCGGCCTCAGTGCTGGGGGGTATGGCGCTACGCTGGCTTTCGGCTATATCGCCGAGGAAACGAGTCCCCGCACGCGTCTGAACCTGATCTCGGACTCCGCCATGGGTGTGCAGACCGATGATTTCTATGGCCAGGTGATCTACGACGGCAGCGGTGATGAGCGCTGGGGCTTTGCCGATGGATTGCCGTCCTGGGTGCCCGCCTTCAGTGACCCCGACGTGTTCCTGGGCGGTGCTACAGGGAACGCGCTGGCCTTCAAACCGTTGATGTTCCAGGCATTGGGTGATTACCGACCCGAAGCACGCCTCGCTTCGGTGTCGCCGAATCTGGATGGTGTGCAGATCCAGTTCTATGCGGCCAGCCTCCCTTCAGCCCAGCAGCCGATCAGCCCCTCTGAGTGGTATGCCGGACTGCAGTACATCGTCCAACAGACGGCGTCCGTACCGAACTACAGGTTCTTCATCGAGGAGGGCAGTTTCCATACGTTCCTCGCATCGGATGAACACCTCTATGGGGTGGGCGCACTCGGCGTTTCCCTGCGCGACTGGATCAACGCGATGATCAAGCCCGGAAACCGGGCATGGGACAGCCTCGACGCGGGGGAGCCTGCCTTGCAGTGAAAGCACGCACCTGCCTTGCTACGGGTTGCTTGTCTTAGGCGGCGCCCCCCAGTGGGCGTTGCCTCAGCGAGCAACCTCGCGGGGAATCATCATTAGCTCTGTGACAAGACTGTCAAGGGATTACAGCAATATGAGTACGTCGCATCGAGGAAGAGGCCTTCAAGACGGTTGGGCGCGTGACGATCAGTCTCGGTGTTGCCCTTGAGTCCCCACAGGCCATACCGGTCCTGTATAGAATGATCGCGTGTTGTGGTTTCAGGTCGTTTTGGAATAAAACCACTCGCAAGTCCTGAGTTGATTGTTAGGGGGTTGGATGACAAAGCCAATCGTATCGGCAGTAAAACCCACGGGTGTCCCGCTCGAAAAGGACAAGGAGTATTACTTTTGTCGTTGCGGGCGCTCCAGCGATCAACCCTTCTGCGATGGCTCCCACCAGGGGACCGGCATCGAGCCGATCGCGTTCAAGCCCCGCAAGGATGGCAAGAACTGGCTGTGCATGTGCAAGCAGTCGGGCGATCTTCCCTATTGCGATGGCACCCACGCCCAAGTGCCGGAGAGCGCGGTGGGAGAGGAATTTGGTGGCCTTGATGAGGACGCGGAAGAGGCCGGCGACGATGCCGCTCCCACACCGCGCAACACCGGGACGGAACCCCACGTGGAGCTCATTCATGCCCTGGCGCGAGGTGGGCTGGAAGAGGTGGGGGCCATGGGGCCCACGGTGGCCATGGGCGTGCCGCGGGATCGGATGCCATCCTGGGATGATATTCAGATTCTGACAGCGCAGTTCGCGCGCCGCCCGCTTGACGGCGATATGGATGTGGACAGCGCGCTGGTGATCGGGCCGGAGGCCCGGCGCCCGCTGCGTCTGGAGATGCCGCTGTTGGTCACGGACATGAGCTTTGGTGCGCTCTCCCGCGAGGCCAAGATCGCGCTGGCGCGAGGCGCCGAACAGGCCGGTACCGGCATCTGCTCCGGCGAAGGCGGCATGCTGCCGGAAGAACAGGCCGAAAACTCGCGCTACCTCTTCGAACTGGGGCCGGCGCGTTATGGCTACTCCGAGGAAATACTCGATAAGGTGCAGGCCTTCCACTTCAAGGGCGGCCAAGGCGCGAAGACCGGTGTCGGCGGCGTGTTGCCGGGCGCGAAGATCTCGGAAGAGATCGCCAAGGTGCGCGGGATCAACACCGGCCAGGATGCGGTGTCGCCACCGGTGATCCCGGACCTGGAAACGCCCGCCGATTTCCGACGCTTTGCGGATTCGGTCCGCGAACGCACCGGCGGCATTCCCGTTGGCTTCAAGCTCTCCGCGAACCACATTGAACAGGATCTTGCCTTCGCGCTCGATGCAGGCGCTGACTACGTGATCCTGGATGGCCGCGGTGGCGGCACCGGGGCCGCGCCGGCCCTGCTCAGGGACCACATCAGCGTGCCGACCATCCCCGCACTGGCGCGCGCACGACGTTATCTGGACCTTCGAGGTGCGAGCGGGCGGGTCACCCTGATCATCACCGGTGGGCTGCGCACCCCGGCGGACTTCGTCAAGGCCCTGGCGCTGGGCGCCGATGGCATTGCACTGGGCAACAGTGCCATTCAGGCAGTGGGCTGTGTGGGTGCCCGCATCTGCCACACCAATCGCTGCCCAACAGGTGTGGCGACTCAGGATCCGGAACTGCGCAAGCGCCTGGATCCGGATGCAGGGAGCGCCGGGCTCGCCCGCTTCCTCGGGGCCTCCCTGCAGCTGATGCAGGTGCTGGCTCGCGCCACGGGCCGGTCACGCTTGGCGGACCTCGATCGGGAGGACCTGATCACCTTCAATCGCGACCTGGTGGAGATGGCTCGGGTGCCCTATGCCGGCGAGTCCGGCGGCGGTTGAATAAATCACTGGACAGGGGTGAAAAAATGGGTTTTAAGTTTCCTGTGATCCAGATGCGCTTCAGCGGGGTGGGTTACAGGAGGGTATATGGCTCAGGAAGCGGAAGGTAGGCAGGTACCCGACCAGGGGCTCAATCATGTCGTCTTTTATGGGGCAGCCGTCGGCATTGTAGCCTTTGCGCTTTGGGCAATGTTGTTTACCGAGCAGGCCGGTGCGGTGATCGGCGGTGTACTGGCCTGGATTTCCAACACCTTTGGTTGGTTCTATTTTATTGCCGTGGTCGCCTACCTGGTGTTTGTGGTGGCCATCGGCCTGTCCCGCTATGGCAGTATTCGCCTTGGTCCGGAACACTCGCGACCGGATTTCAACATCCTCACCTGGGCCGCCATGCTCTTTGCCGCGGGCATCGGCATTGACCTGCTGTTTTTCTGTGTGGCCGAACCGGTCAGTCATTATCTGGCACCACCGGTGGGTGAGGCGGGCACTGTCGAGGCCGCCCGTCAGGCCTTGAGCCTGACCTTTCTTCACTGGGGCCTTTCCGGGTGGGGTATCTACACGCTGGTGGGCATGTCACTGGCCTTTTTCAGTTACCGCCACGGCCTGCCACTGACCATTCGCTCCGCGCTGTACCCACTGATCGGCAAGCGTATCTATGGGCCGATCGGGCACTCGGTGGATATTGCTGCCGTGCTGGGCACGGTGTTCGGCATCGCCACAAGTCTGGGCATTGGCATCATCCAGCTCAATTTCGGCCTCAATTACATGTTCGGCATTGCCGAGAGCACGGTCACGCAAGCGGTGCTGGCCCTGATGATCGTGGTCTTTGCAGCCATATCGGCCATCACCGGTGTCGAGCGCGGCATCCGGCGACTGTCTGAGTTCAATATGCTGCTGGCACTGTTGCTGCTTTTGTTTGTGCTGTTTTCCGGCAAGACGGTGATGCTGCTGAACGCGCTCGTGATGAATATCGGCGACTATCTGTCGAGCTATGTCAGCCTGTCGTTCAATACCTATGCCTTTGATCCGCCCGCCGACTGGCTCAATGCCTGGACCGTCTTCTTCTGGGCCTGGTGGATTGCCTGGGGGCCTTTCGTTGGCATGTTCCTGGCGCGGATTTCGCGCGGACGCACGATTCGCGAGTTTGTTGCCGGTACGCTGATTCTTCCGCTGGCCTTCATGATGGCCTGGATGGCCACCATGGGTAACAGCGCCATCGATCTGATCGCCACCGGCAGCGGTGTGGAGAACTTTGGCGAGCAGGCCATGAATAACCCTGGCTCGTCCATCTATCTTTTCCTGGAGAGCCTGCCCTGGACGGGTGTGACCACGGTAGTGGTGAGCATTCTGGCCATTGTGTTCTTTGTCACCTCGGGTGACTCCGGGTCGCTGGTGCTGTCGAATCTGACATCCGTGATTCGAGACCCCAACGAGGACGCCGCCAACTGGATGCGCATCCTCTGGGCGGCCATCATTGGCCTGCTGACCCTGGCCCTGCTGATGACCGATGGCCTGGAAGCCCTGCAGAGCGCCGTGGTGATCATGGGGCTGCCCTTTGCTGTGGTGCTGTTCCTGATGATGTTCGGGCTGTTCAAGGGACTCACGCTGGAGGGACTGAAGTTTGATAGTCACCAGCGCAGCCTTTCCGGCCACCTCTCTGGCCGCACCGGACGAGTCAGCCAGGATGGCTGGAAGCAACGTCTGGCACGTGCCATGCACTTCCCCAATTTCAATGAGGCGCAACGCTTCCTGGCAGATACTGCCAGACCGGCCATGGAGCAGGTGCGTGATCAGTTGCGTGAGCAGTCCATCAAGGCCGAAGTCGAGTTCGAAAAGGGTGAGTCGTTGCATATTGCGCTGACCGTTGATCTGGGTGGTGAGCAGGACTTCACCTACCAGATCTGGCCGTTCAAGGCGCGCATGCCTGCATTCCCGTTGCGCGCCACCCGGCCCCGGGCCAATTACTACAGGCTGGAAGTCCACCTGAGCGAAGGAGGGCAAGGTTACGATGTGGCTGGTTACAGCAAGGAGCAACTGATTGCCGATATGCTGGACCAGTACGAACGTCATCTGGACTTTCTCCATTCCCGGCAGCACAGTCTCGGTGGCAACACGCAGGTTCCCGACGGGCCTGACAAGGCCGCCGGCAAGGAGTCCAATACATGAGCGAGTCACGATTTGAAGAGGCATTCGACTACATCATCGTGGGTGCCGGTTCGGCGGGCTGTGTGCTGGCCGATCGGCTCAGTGCGGACGGTCAGTACTCGGTCCTGGTGCTGGAGTTTGGTGGTAAGGACAATTCGATCTTCATTCAGATGCCGACGGCCTTTTCCATACCGCTCAACAAGCCGAAATACGACTGGGGGTTGTACTGCGAACCTGAGCCAGGCCTGGCTGGCCGTCGCCTGCACCATGCCCGTGGCAAGGTGATTGGCGGGTCCTCTTCGATCAACGGCATGGCCTATGTGCGCGGTTGTGCCGGGGACTTTCAGGAGTGGGAGCAGGCGGGTGCCAAAGGGTGGGGTTATGAGGATGTACTGCCCTATTTTCGCCGTGCCGAGGATTGTGTATACGGCGCGGATGATTATCGAGATACCGGCGGTCCGGTGGGTGTGTGCAATGGCAACAATATGCGCAACCCACTGTATCGGGCCTTTATCGAGGCGGGTCGGCAGGCCGGTTACGGTGAGACCAGCGATTACAATGGCTATCGGCAGGAAGGCTTTTGCCGCATGGACATGAGCGTGCGCGACGGGGTGCGCAGCTCGACCGCCAATGCCTACCTCAAGCCAGCCCTCAAGCGCGGCAACCTGACGCTGCGCATGCATGCGCTGACCACGCGGGTGGTGATGCAGGGAAAGCGGGCCGTTGGCGTGGAGTACCGGCAGCAAGGTCAGGTGCACCGGGTAGGTGCCAACCGGGAGGTCGTCCTCAGTGCCAGCACCTTCAATTCGCCCAAGCTGCTGATGCTTTCCGGTATCGGATCGGCGGATCAGCTGCGTGAGCACGGTATCGATGTGGTGCACGATCTACCCGGAGTGGGGCAGAACCTGCAGGACCATCTGGAGGTCTGGGTGCAGCAGCGCTGTACGCAGCCGATCACCCTCAATGGCTGGCTGAATCCCCTGGGCCAGTTGCGGATTGGTGCGCAATGGTTCTTCGCCCGTTCTGGCCTGGGTGCGACCAACCATTTCGAGTCCAATGCCTACATCCGCAGTCGACCCGGGCTGAAATGGCCTGATCTGCAATACCATTTCCTGGCTGGGGCCATCGCCTACGACGGCAGCAAGGCCGTCAAGGGTCACGGTTTTCAGGCGCATCTGGGTGCCAACAAGCCGTTGAGTCGCGGTGCGGTTACGCTGAGGTCCGCCAACCCCGAGGAGGCCCCGCGACTGGTGTTCAACTATCTGCAGGAAGAGGCCGACCGCCAGGCCTATCGCGACGGGGTGCGCCTGACGCGCGAAATCTTCGCTCAAGCGGCTTTCGATCCATACCGTGGCGATGAGGTCTCACCGGGGCCGAATGTGCATACGGATGATGAAGTTGATGACTGGGTGGCACAGACAGCTGCAACCGCCTACCACGCCTGTGGCACTTGCCGTATGGGCGAGGACGAGAACGCTGTGGTCGATTCGCAGTGTCGGGTGCGCGGCGTGGAGGGGCTGCGAGTGGTGGATTCGTCCATCATGCCCACGGTCACCAACGGCAACATCAATGCACCGACCATCATGATCGGCGAGAAGGCCGCCGACCACATCATGGGCCGCGATCCGCTTCCGCGCTCCGAGGTGCCTGTGTTCGAGCCTGAGGGGTGGCAGCAGCAACAGCGGGAAAACAGGCCGGGGGTGATGTCCAGCTAAGACCTGAAAAGACGGGGAGATGGGGGACCGCTGTCGACTCTTGTGGGAAGCTTCCATGATCCAGGGCTTTGCATCCCCCCGCGGCATTGAGTGCGCTCCAGCGTCGCGCCTGCGCGCCGGCTTCAACGTTACAGGGTGAGTTGGCTTTCAACTCAATCCTGGTCCGCCTCGGTCTCGGTACAGACCCGGTTGCGGCCGGCCTTCTTGGCCGCATAGAGCGCCATGTCGGCACGGCTGACGAAGGCTTCATGGCTGTCGTGTTCTTCAAGATGTGAAGAGGCGAGACCGGCGCTGACGGTGATGCGGAGCGAGTGCTCGCGGATCAAAAAAGGCGCCGCCTCGATCTGCTGGCGCAGGCGCTCAATGAAACTCCGTGCCTGGGCCACGTTGGTATCGGGCATCAGGATCAGAAACTCTTCACCACCCCAGCGCGCGACCCAGTCGGATTCGCGGGTACTGGCTCGGAGCACCATGGCGACCTCCTGGAGCAGTTGATCGCCCACGAGATGACCATAGGTGTCGTTGACGCGTTTGAAAAAATCCAGATCAAGGATGGCGATCGCATTGGGGCGGTGTCCCCGCTGTCCTTGTGCCTGGATGCCACGGATCACATGCCACATGCCACGCCGATTGAGCAGTCCGGTCAGTGGATCATGGTCGGCATGGTAGGCGAGGCGCAACTCGGCCTCCTTGCGCCGGTGAATGTCGATCCGCAAACCACTGACTGCAACGGCGATTCCGTCTGGACTGCGTTCATAGACGCGCGCGTGGTCCTGTAGCCAGATCCAGTGTCCACCGCGATGCCGGAAACGGTACTCGGCGGTGAAGTCGTCCACACCACCATGAATGACTTGCCCCGTTTGCTCGGCGAAGGCCGCCAGGTCCTCGGGATGGACGTTCGCCCGCCACCACTCGTCGGTGATGACGATCTCGCCGGGTTGATAGCCGATCTGGGCCAGATAACGCTGGTCCGGGCACACCTGGCCAGTGCTGAAATTGGCGGTATACGTGCCGATGCCGCCGGCCTCAAGGGCGAGGTCGAGCATTCGTTGAGTCTGCAGGAGCTGCAGTTCCGCGAGTTTGCGGTCATGGATATCACGACCGACACCGATAATGGCAGTGACTTCTCCTCGCTCATCCAGCACGGCCACATCGGACCACCCGAACCAGCGCCAGCCATCCTGGGTCAGGGCCCGTTGTTCCAGATAGCAGCGGTATGGCGGGTGGTAGAGGCTTGCCATCGCGGCGTTGGTATGGGCCTGGTCATCGGGATGAACCAAGGGCATGAAACGTTGGCCGATCAGATCCTCTTCGCGCTTCCCGAAGGTGCTGCAATAGCCCGGGTTCACGTAGAGGAAACGGCCCTCGCAATCGACCTTGACGACCAAGTCATTCTGCTGCTCGACCAGGAGTCGGTAATGCTCTTCACCGCCGGGCAGGGGGGCGTTGGATTCTGGGGATGCCTTGCCACTGGTCGGCGGTTGCCTCGGTGGACGCTGATCCATTGTGGCTTGCCCCCACTCTGGGTACCTGAAGGAGAATGCTCTGCTCACTTTATCGCATGCTGGCAGCCAATCTGTACAGTTGGCAGGTGACGTCGGGTTGGCGCCCCTTCAGGCTACCGATTGGATTTGCCCAGGATGTTTCGCATCAAACGACCCAGGATGTCGGCGCCGGTGAGCAATCGTGGCTGGTCTGTCCATGACAACACCACGTCGTCCTCGACAATGTCATCCCCCCTCGGCCCGGAATGCAGGCGGAACCGCGGAATCAGTTCACCGAGTTTGCGAGTGCTGCTGGTCACGATGATCGGACGGTGGCAGTGCCGGAGGGGGTTGAAGTGCTCGGGAGCGAATATGGCCTCCCGCAGGAAGTCATTCACACTGAGGACCAGCCGGGGCCAGTCGTCGGAATCGACAATGACCACCCAGCTCTTGCCCGAGCGGTTGATTTGACAGAGAAACGGGTCCTTGGGATCGGCGGTGATTGTTGGGAACACAGGCCTTGTTCCATCGAATTCAAGACACAGCACGCTCCCCGGATCCACCGGCTCGCCCTCGTCTCGTATCGGGACATCGTCCAGCTCCAGGAAATTCAGCGCACCCTGTCCTTCGACCCGTGCGATCTCGGACTCGGTGGTCTCCATGTGGAGCTGGATCACCCGACGCAGATCACGCTCCGGAAAGTAGCGGATGTTCTCGCCGCCCAGCCAGGCATCCAGTGCCCAGGCAGTGGGCCGTGCCACCGGGTAGAGCAGCACCTGGTAGACCCGCAGCACCGGCGCCAGCATGGACGCCATGCGCAGTGCGTTGCGGGTGAAATAGGATTGCGGAATGATTTCCGCGAAGATCGTGATGACAACGGTGGAGAACAGGAAGGCGATCACGCCGCTCATCACGGCGCCGGAAAGCAACGCCAGCAGCACGTTCACCCCCACGTTGCCCCAGAGGATCGTGACCAGTGCGAAGTTTGCGTCCTCACGCAGCCCCAGCACGCGTTCCGATAGTTTGTTGCCCTTGCGTGCCTCGACCTCCAGTTCCAGCTTGCTGAGCGAGAACAGCCCCAGGTTCAGACCGGACAGCATTGCCGACTGAGACAGGCAAAGCAGGATTCCGAACCAGGTGAGCAGCGTCATTTCATCGCCTCCAGCGACATCAACTCAAGGACGAAGCGTCCTGAAACCAGGGAGCCGGTGATTACTCGCCGGCACGCCTCAGCAGAATCATGGCGCGAGCCTCCACGGTGAACGTACCCCCGGCGTCGTGATGCCGATCCTCATCGACCCATCCCTCGGCGGTATCCAGTTCCACCCGCCAGCGTTTGCACCAGCTGGCCTCGGGCAAGGTGAACTCCAGGGGCTCATGGTGGGCGTTGAAGGCCAGAAAAAATCGATCATCGACGATGCGCTCGCCGCGCGGCCCGGGGGAGGGCAGGGACTCACCATTGATGAATATCCCCAGCGATCTGGCAAAGTCTTCTCCCCAGTGATCCTCTTCCATACACTCCCCGTCGAGTGTGAACCAGGCAATGTCTTCCACATCGTGGCCATGGATGGCCCGACCCTCGAAAAAGCGTCGCCGCCGGAACACCGGGTGATCATGCCGAAAACGCACCAGACGGCGCGTGAATTCAAGCAGCGACGTGTCCACCTGTGACCAGTCATACCAGGCCAGTTCGTTGTCCTGGCAGTACACGTTGTTGTTGCCCTGTTGTGTGCGTCCCAGTTCATCTCCCCCCAGCAGCATGGGCACACCCTGGGACAGCATCAGGGTGGTCAGGAAGTTGCGCTGCTGCCGGGCGCGCAGGGCGTTCACCTGCGGGTCCTCGCTGGGGCCTTCCTCGCCACAGTTCCAGGAGCGATTGTCATCGGCGCCATCCTGGCTATCCTCGCCGTTGGCCTCATTGTGTTTGTCGTTGTAGGACACCAGGTCCCGCAGGGTGAAACCATCGTGGGCCGTCACGAAGTTGATGCTGGCATGGGGCATCCGGGAGGAGGACTCGTACAGGTCGGGGCTGCCCGTCAGCCGGTACGCGAATTCACCCAGGGTCTGGTCCTCGCCGCGCCAGAAATCACGAACGGTATCCCGGTACTGGCCATTCCACTCCGACCACAGCACCGGGAAATTGCCCACCTGATAGCCCCCCTCGCCGATGTCCCAGGGTTCGGCGATGAGCTTTACCTGGCTGATGATGGGGTCCTGCTGGATGATGTCGAAGAACGCCGAGAGCCGGTCCACCTCGTGCAGTTCCCGGGCCAGGGTCGAGGCCAGGTCGAAGCGAAACCCATCCACGTGCATCTCCAGCACCCAGTAACGCAGCGAGTCCATGATCAGCTGCAGGACATGGGGATGGCGCATGTTCAGGGAATTGCCGGTGCCCGTGTAGTCCATGTAGTGACGGGGTTCATCGGGCATCAGCCGGTAGTAGGCAGCGTTGTCCAGTCCCTTGAGGCTGAGCATGGGCCCCAGGTGATTGCCTTCGCTGGTGTGGTTGTAGACCACGTCCAGAATCACCTCCAGTCCCGCCTCATGCAATGCCTTGACCATCCCCTTGAACTCACGAAGCAGTTCATTGGGATCGTCGCTGGAGCCATATTCATTGTGAGGTGCCAGATAGCCGATGCTGCTGTAGCCCCAGTAATTGCGCAGGCCTTTCTCCTCAAGGTGTGAGTAATGGATGAACTGATGCACCGGCATCAGCTCCACCGCCGTGACGCCCAGGGACTTGAGATGCTCAATGGCGACCGGATGGGCCAGGCCGGCATAGGTACCGCGCACCGCCTCGGGGATATCCGGGTGGCGGATGGTGAAGCCCTTGACGTGGGTCTCGTAAATCACGGACTCGTGCCAGGGCGTGCGGGGATGGCGATCCTCCTCCCAGTCGAAGTGCGTGTCCACGACCACGGAATGGGGCACATGAGGGGCACTGTCCTGGTCGTTGAAACTGTTGTCGGGATCATCGAAACGGTAGGGGAACACCGCTTCGTTCCATTTCACACGGCCCACAATCGCCTTGGCGTAGGGGTCCAGTAACAGCTTGTGGGGATTGCACCGCAGACCCTGCTCCGGGTCCCAGGGGCCGTGAATGCGAAACCCGTAGCGCTGCCCCGGGCCGATGCCGGGCACATAGCCATGCCAGCACAGGGCCGAGACCTCCGTCAGGTCAAAGGACTCGGTCTGTTGCCCCTGCTCATCAAGCAGACACAACTCCACCCGCTCTGCCACCTCCGAGAACACCGAGAAGTTGGTGCCCTCTCCGTCAAAGGTGGCGCCCAGGGGGTAGGGCATCCCGGGCAGTAGCCGGGGCGACGCGTCATGGGAGGGCGTATCGGGTGTGGCCGTCATTGGAACAACTCCTGGTTGTCAATTCGGCGGGGTGGAGTCTGAGCGCAGGGCCTGAATCAGTGCCACCCCCATGAGCACCATGATAATGGAAAAGGGGACCGCCGCGACCAGCGAGGCAGTCTGAAGTGCTCCCAGCCCGCCAGCGAAGAGCAGCGCGGCGGCGATGGCCGAGACCAGAAAGGTCCACACCACGCGCACCGGCGTGGGGGGCGATAGCCGCCCGCCGCTGCTCATGGAACCCAGGATGTACGAGGCCGCAGCCGCAGAGGTGATCAGGAAGGTCACCACCAGCAACAGGGCGACCCAGGAGAGCAGGGTGCCCAGGGGGAGCGTTTCCAGCAGCTGGAACAGCGAGGCCGACACGTCATCGCTGACCGACCCGGCCAGGCCGGCGTTTTGTTCCAGGTCCCGATACAGTGCGGTGCCGCCGAACACAGCAAACCAGAAGCAGGCGATCATGGGGGGCACGGTCAACACCGCCGCCACGTACTCGCGAATGGTCCTTCCCCGGGATACCCGCGCCACGAAGGCCCCCACAAAGGGCGACCAGGCGATGATCCACGCCCAGTAGAACAGGGTCCATTGCCGCGTCCAGCCATCGCCCTCCCCAGGACCGAGCCTCAGGCTGTAAGTCAGGAAATGGTGTGCATAGTCCCACAGCCCCAGGAAGAAGGTCTTCACGATGTACAGGGTAGGCCCGAGCAGGAACACCGCCAGCAACAACCCCAGGACCAGACTCAGATTGAGGATGCTCAGGTATTGAATGCCCGTTCCCAACCGCGTGAGCGTAAAGCCCAGGTACACCACGGCCAGGGTCACCACAATAAGCAGATGGACATAGGGTGTGTTGGGCACACCGAACAGGGTGTGAAGGCCACCATTGGTCTGCAGCACACCCATCCCCAGGGAGGTGGCCATGCCCAGTACGGTGGCGATGATGGCCAGGATGTCCACCGAATCTCGCAGCCGGGGGCCATGACCGGTCAGCGGATGCAGGGCGGTGGAGATGCGCCCATCCTCCCGGCGATGGAATTCGAAATAGGCAATCACCAGGCCCACCAAGCCGAAGATGGCCCACTGGCTCACACCCCAATGGAAAAACGCATACCCCATGGCCAGGCGGCCCGCAGCCTCTGTCTGTGGCTCCGCGCCCCCCAGAGGCGGCAGTACAAAGTGACTCAGGGGCTCGGCCACGCCCCAGAAGACCAGCCCGATACCAAAGCCAGCCGAGAACAACATCCCGATCCAGGCAAAAAAGCCGAACTCGGGTCGGTCGTCCGGTTGCCCCAGACGGACACGCCCCCAGGGGCTCAGGGCCAGCCCGACCAGAAACACCACGAAGCCGAACACCGCCAGCAGATAAAGCCAGTCGAAATTGATGCTCACCAGCCGGTAGAGCCGATCGGCGGTGGCCGCGAATGGCCCCGGCAGCAGAATGCCCAGCAATGAAAGCACCCCGATGACCGCCGCCGAGACGGAAAACACCGGATTTTTTACCAGCGTTACAAGAGAGTGCTCGCGCATGGCTCCCACGCCCTGAGGATGGCAGGGCGTCCCCTGAATGTTGAGCCACCTTGCCATGGGGGCAGGGTCAGTTCAAACCACTGCCGTCCGGGGCTTGCTCTGGATGCCTCTGCCGCGATGGAGTCGGTGGCACGGAGACTGTCGGGCTATATCGTGCTCGCCCGGGCCGTTTCCTGGGACGCGCTGAACAGAGCGTGGAGCCTGCAACGGCGGGTGCGCATGGTGATTACACGGGATAGCGCTGCACCACCTCGTAGCGCACGCCGTCCGGGCCGGGTTTTGACACCACCAGACAGAAGCCGTCCACCGACCAGCGGATGGGGTGAATGGGGGCCCGTGCCACGGGGGCCTTCAGCTTGCGGGCCACGGTGACATGGGGACGGTACTCCCGCGCCTCCGGCTGGAAGCCGCAGGGTATCAGGGCGGTGTTCAGGTCCTGTGCCAGCCGCACCAGGGGGTCGCGGGGGACAACGTCCCCCAGCCACAACACGCCGGGCTTTCTGAAACACCCAAGCCCCGTGAGTTCGAACGCGAATGGCTCGATGTCCACCGTGCTTGCGGCCCGGCTCAGACACTCGGCATAGGCCGTATCGGCCGCGCCAATGAAGGCCAACGTGAGGTGCAGGTTGTCCCGGGCGACCGGGCGCCCGCCATGCCCGTCAGGCACGCGGGCCTGGATTGCATCCCGCAAGGCATCGTCAGGCCACAGGGCGAAGAACATTCGTTGGGTCATGAAGGTATTGTGCCTTCATTCACCCAAAGACGCATCGCGCCTCAAGGAGAGCAGGGCAGCCCCTGAGTCTTGGGCCACCCAGCCATGGCATGAGCCTCGGTTCAAACCGCCCCGCCGGTCATCTTCCGGGTGACCTCGGCCACATGCTGCCCCTGGAAGCGGGCGATGGTCAGCTCCTTGTCGCTGGGCTGACGGCTGCCATCGGGGCCTGCCAGGGTGGCCGCACCGTAAGGACTGCCACCCCGGGTTTCGGACACATCGGTGAGCTCCGGGATCGCGTAAGGCACACCCACGATCACGAACCCCTGGTGCGCCAGGGTGTGCCAGAAGGAGGTGATGGTGGTCTCGCCGCCGCCACCGGTCCCTGTGGAGGTGAACACACTGCCCACCTTGCCCACCAGTTTGCCCTGGGCCCACAGGCCGCCGGTGCGATCCAGGAAATTGCGCATCTGCGAGGCCATGTTGCCGAACCGGGTGGGGGTGCCGAAGATCACGGCATCGTAATCCGCCAGTTCCTCGGGCTGGGCGATGGGGGCCGCCTGGTCCAGCTTGGCACCGGCGTTGCGCGCATCTTCCTCGTTCATCAGCTCAGGCACACGCTTGATGTCCACGGTGGTGCCCTCCACCCCACGGGCGCCCTCGGCCACCGCATTGGCCATGGTCTCGATGTGACCGTACATGGAGTAATACAAAACCAGAATCTTGCTCATTGTCCTTGCCTCCGTGTGCAAAAGAACGTGGTGCCCCCGAGCGGGGCGTGTGTGTCATTGGAATTCATGGCGGCAGGTTGATAAACCCCTAGTAACGCATAAGATTGATGCATGAAACGCATCGATCTGCCGGACTTCGACCTGATCCGCGCCCTGCGCGTTTTCGTTACCGTGGTGGACGCCGGGGGCTTCAGCGCCGCCTCGGAGCGCCTGGGCCTGGCGCGCGGCCAACCCAGCCGCTATGTGAGCAAGCTGGAAGGGCATCTGGGCACCCGCCTCATGCAGCGCACCACCCGCCGCCACTCCCTCACCGAGGCCGGCAGCGCCTTCTACCCTCGCGCAGTGCAGATCCTCCAACTGGTGGACGAGGCCGAGCAGGACCTGGCCCTGGAGACCGACGCCGTGCGCGGCCGCCTGCGCCTGAGCGCTCCGGTGAGCTTCGGCATCCGCCACCTGGCCCCGGCCCTGGCGGACTTCAAGCGGGCCTATCCCGCGGTCACACTGGATGTGATCTTCAACGACCATCTGGTCAACCTGGTGGAGGAGGGGGTCGACCTGGCGGTACGCATCACCTCGTCCCTGGACCCCACCCTGGTGGCCCGCCCCCTGGCCACCACCGACAAGGTCCTGTGCGCCGCCCCTGATTACCTGCAGGCCCGGGGCACCCCGGAGCATCCCCAACATTTGGTGGAACATGAATGCCTCGTGTACACCAACGAACCCAGCAGCCAGGAATGGCGCTTCCGACAGGGCCGGGACGAGGTGGCCGTGCGCGTGGAAGGCTCCCTGCGCTCGGACAATGGGGAGATGCTGGTCACCGCCGCCGAGACCGGCCTGGGCCTGGTGCTGGTGCCACGTTTCCTGGCGGCCGAGGCGCTGGCGCAGGGCCGGCTGGTGACCTGTCTGGATGCATGGCAGGCGCCTGAGCTGACTGTTTATGCCGTTTACGCTGATCGTCGCTGGTTGCCGCCCAGGGTGCGGGCGTTGATTGATTTTTTGGTGGCGCGGTTTGCTGGGGGTGTGTAGGGGGCGGGTTCGCCGCGATGGATAAGAGTGTGGGGGCGCAATCCCTGAGACCATGCCCCAGCAGCGTCGTCGTATTGACCTGAAACATGAAATCTGTCACAAAGTCCGGTAGTGTTTCACCGACAGTCATGCGATGGATCGGGCATGGAATACAGGACCCCTGCGCGGCCTGCACGGCGAGGCGCAAGATCATTGGCACCGGGCCAAGCCGCAATGCGCTCATGCACCCGGTTCACGCGGGCGTGTTGGTGTCACCCCGCCAACGCGGTTGCCACGGACCTGCCAAGCCGCGACTTGCATGGGTATACCCTTCTTTCGGCTCAACCTGAGCCCCAGTCCCTCAATGCGCTTCACCGAAGTACGCGCAGCTCACCCAGTCGATGTCGCTTTCCAGCCCGCCTAAGTCGATTTGCGCCGATTCTGTATAACACCAGTCCCGAGCACTTCAATGGGCACCTGATGGCTTCTACGGCGAATCCAACTGTGCCCGGTTTTCGGCGCAGAATCAGTGCTTTGGTAGTGGGGGAGCTTGCCCAATCTGTGGGGCGTGAAGAATTCAGGCCATATGCTATGCAGATTCTGTATATCACGGGAAACGAAGTTTCTATCGATCAAAACTGTTAGGGGAATAATAAAGGGGGCATAAGGTTACCAAATGAATATCCCAGGAAAATTAGCACATCAATTCGCCCGAAGTGATTATGTGACTGCACTTTCGTTGATTGTAAGCTTTATAAGCTTTGGTGTGGTTATGCGTGATATCCTTGCAGGAACAACACCTAAAATCGGGTCTATTATTGGCTTGGTTGTGGCACTATTGTTTTTTGCTGCAGTCAACATATATTCTCTAAAAGTCAGAAATGACAATCAGATTCTGGAAGAAATAGCAAAATACTTTAGAGAAATAAACACAAATTATCGAGAGGCGCTGTTCACAAGCTTTTGGGGGGAAAAGGAAACGCCATCACTCGATGATAGGCTTCTGGCAGAAAAAAATACATTAAAGGCTGTGTGTCAGATCATAGCGCGAATATTTACAAAACTTCTATACGGGAAAGAGTGTACGGTTACTGTGAAGCTTCTAACGAAAGAGGATGACGGTATTTCATACGCGACAACATACGCGAGAAACCATGAGTCATCCGAGAGAGACGTAGATGACCATTGGAAATACGAGGTCAATACCGGAAAGAACTCAGGTTTAGATCAAGCTTTGAAGAATTCTCCCGCCGGCAAGCTAAGTTACTTTCATTCGGCGGATTTGTCGAAAGAAACGGAGTACTCAAATCAAAGGAGCGACTATCTTAATTGGTACAAGAGTACTATTGTTGTTCCAATTCGTTGTCCATTGAGGCGCGGTGAGCGCGAGGCTCAAAACTACGGGTTCTTAACGATTGATACGATGACAAGACATCGACTTAACAATGGTCACCATGTGGTGATGTTATCTTCTCTTGCCGAGCAGATGTTTAACTTTATGGCATTAATGAGGGGAGACTATAGGATTTCCGCGGAGACAAAACAATGAAGCAAGAATACGGGAAAATAAAGGCCGAGTTAGTTAAAATGGTGTACAGAAGCATGTATAGATCTAATTACAGTTCAAGAGGTGAAGGTCTGGGTGACGTTACCAACAGTACAAGTAATACAAATAAGCGCGCACTCGCTATCGCCGTAAGCGACAAACATACGGATATGGCAATGGGTGCATTCTGTGTTGTTTCCTTAAATGCGCCTATAAGCAATCAGGATAGTAACCTTAACAAGAGGGCATTGGAGCTGGCACATGAACTTCCCCTAACAAAGCCATAAACTCGGACCCCAAAAAGCGCCGTTCCTTCGTCGCTCTGATTTTTTGGTCCGGTTATGGCAAGCGTTAG
>NZ_JAJNAO010000012.1:0-89182 GCF_022227625.1 Ectothiorhodospira variabilis
ATCAGAGGGTAAGAAACAGCCACCCCAGGCGATGCGGATCGCGCCCCAAAAGGAAAGACCCCACCACACTCCATGTGGCGGGGTCTGGTGTCGCGCGGCAATGATCCATCCACTGGGCCTTCCGTGATGAACTGCCTTTCATCCCTGACTGCCTTCAATGGCGACACAAGGCATTTTCCACAATCCTGGAAAGGTGACAACTCCAATCATTGAAACTGTGAATCAGTTCAACCTACCGGCAGGTTATCGCCACAGTCGGGGATCGGCCAGGCTCGGGGCAAATATGGCACACAGTGGCCCGATCTCCTGCCAGGACGCCCCATGAGCAACCATCACGACACGGGCTACAAGGAACTGTTCAGTTACCCGGAACTGGTTCGCCAGCTCATCGAGGGCTTTGCGCCACCGGAGGTGGCAGCCATGATGGACTTTTGCGGCCAAGGAAGGGGACGGGCACCCTTGCCCCGCAGTCCGGCGCCGACAATGCGGTATCTGGGGATCACTCTGAAGGAGGTGCATGCACTGGCGAATGAGTTCTGTTTGTGATCGATCAGCCGAAAAGTTTGCTGTGCGAGCCGAGCCGTGCCAATCGGAGGGTGTTGGGGTCAGATTTGCGGTAAATCAGCAGCAGATCAGGCTTGATGTGGCATTCCCGGTAGCCTGCCCAATCACCCGAAAGGTCATGATCACGGTAGCGAACATCTAAAGCCTGATCGGTCGCCAGTGCGATCAACACCGGTTTGAGCTCATCGTCCAGCATGGTCCGGTGCCTGCCTTTGGCCTCTCGCTTGTAGTCGCGCTTGAAAGCGGATGAACGATCAATCGTCCTCATGCAAATCCGCCATCAGATCGTCCACGCTGGTGAACTTCTTGCCTTTCCCAGCTTCCAGTTCGGTAATGGCCTTCTTCGTCGTGGAGTTGGGCACCTTCACATCGAAGGGCAAACGGCGCTCATCAGCTATGCGCAACATCAGCAAACGAATAGCGTCCGAAACGGACAACCCCATTGCCTCTAGTGCATCAGCGGCGCGTTCCTTGGTCCGAGTATCGATGCGAGCACGGACGTAGGTATCAGCGGTTTTCATCGGCAATTCTCCGAGGAGATTATTATGTAGTCGCATTAAGACTACATAATAAGGCTATCATCGCAAGAATTCACCTTACTTCCCGGTGGTGCTGTACAACGGCTCGAAGCGGTGGACGGCGCGAGAGGACATCTATCGGATGAAACGGCCGGAGCCGCCGGCTTCATGCGGGTGTATCAGCCCCACCTGCGCTACTATCTGGTGAACGAGTCAGCCTTCAGTGAGGAGGAGCTGGCACAGCGGGATACGCCGCTCAGCGGGATTTTCGAGGTGGAGAAGGCGTCAAAGGATGCGGATGCCTTGCAGGAGGCCGTGCAGCACCTGGCGGCGCGCATCCGGGCACACCCGGAGAAGGCGCGCCTGGACGAGGTGATTACCCGCTGGCTCAAGCGTCACCTCAAGCGACTGGGCGCCGAGGCAGAGAAAGCCCTGGAACAGGTCAACAGTTTGGTGGAGGACAATGCGATGCTGGCGGAAAATCTTCAGACTTGGGCGGAAAAGGAGCGGCAGAAGGGCGAGCAGAGGGGCCGGCAGGAAAATGCCCGTGAAACAGCCATCAACCTGCTTGCGCTAGGCCTACTCGATGACGATCAGATCGCCCAGACCACAGGCCTGCCCCTGGATGAGGTGAAGGCCCTGCGATCGGATCAGCCTCACTGAGGGGTGGAGTCAGTCAGGGTAAGAGACAGATACCCCAGGCTTCTGGAGATCGCCGCCCCAAAACGGAAAGACCCCGCCACAGTCCATGTGGCGGGGCCACGTGTCGCGCGGCAATGATCCATCCACTGGGCCTTCCGTGATTGACTGCCTTTCATCCCTGACCACCTTCAATGGCGACGAACCTCATTGTCCACACTTTTAGAAGGGTGACAACTCCAATCACTGAAAATGTGAATCAGTTCAAGCTTTCCACATCAAAGGCCACGATCTGCCGCTGCTGGCTGGAAAACTCCACGCCGACCAGGTGAATGGCCTTGCCCTGCCCCAGGTACTTGTCCGCGTAGCCCTTGTCCTTGAGTTGCTGTAGCGCCCTGCCCTCAGGGAGCTGTTCCACCACCTTGAACTCGAACAGGTAGATGTGGCCATTGAAGTCCACCGCCATGTCCACCCGGCCCATGTGGGTGGAGTCTTCCACCCGGATCAGAAGCCCCAGGGCCGCCAGGTGGCTGTAAAACACACTGGCATAGTGGCCCTCGTATTGGGCGATGGGATTGTTGCGGTACCAGTCGTGAGGGAGGCTGGCGTACAAGGCCTTCAGGTGCGCCTCCAGGGCCTTGAGGTCGTGGGCCTGCAGGGCGCGGAACAGGGTGAGGGTTTCCCGGCCTGAACGCGGCAGGCCCAGGGCCGGCAGCAGGGCCTGGTTGAGGCTGGATTCCACTTCCCGGTTGGGATAGCCCAGGGTATACAGCCAGTAGCCGGTGATGGGCTGTTCCACCTTATGCACGGTGAGATAGCCGGTCTGGAACAGCAACGCCTCGGTGGCGATGTCGTCCACGTCGAAACGCCCCAGCAGGCTGGCTTCGGTCTCCATGGATTCCAGACGTGGGGTATACAGACCCCGCTCGGCCAGCAGCTTGACCAGAAAGCTGGGGGTGGCGCTCTCGAACCAGTAGGGGCGGAATTCACGTTTTTGGAAGAACAGCAGGACATCGAAGGGGTTGTAGACCGCTGGCGTGGTCTCATCTCCCCACCGATAACCGTTGTACCAATCCTTGATCTGCTGGCGATCCAGCCCGGGCAGCTCCGGGGCGAAGACGGTGTCCAGGTCTTCGTCGGTATAGCCGCAGATGGGGGCGTAGGGTTTGTCCAGGGTGATGTCGTTGAGGTTATTCAGCCCCGAGAACAGGCTCACCTTGCTGAACTTGGACACCCCGGTGAGCAGGCAGAACCGCAGGTGGGGATCGGCATCCTTGAGCACGGAATAGAGGTTCTTCAAGCCCTCCCGCAGCGCCCGGGCAGTCTCCCCGTCGGTGATGTTGTCCAGGATGGGTTTGTCGTATTCATCGATGAGCACCACCACCCGATCGCCATGCAGCCCGTGTGCCAGGCGAATCAGGTCGGAAAATTCCCCGGAGATGTCCGGGGCGCCGCTCTCCTCGACCCCCAGTCTCTCCCGGTTGAGCCGCAGCAGGTGACGGATGCGGGCGTCCAGGGCTTCGCGGCTGTCCATGACCCCATCGCCAAAGCTCAACCGGATGACGGGATGCTTTCTCTGCCAGTCCCATCGCTCATGAATATACAGGCCTTGGAACAGGGGCTCGTTGGCCTCGAAGAGCTCCTTGAGGGTGTCCAGCAGCAGGCTCTTGCCAAAGCGACGGGGGCGGGAGAGAAAGAAATAACCACCCTCCTGGGTGAGCTGATGCAGCCAGGGGGTCTTGTCCACATAGTAGTACCCACCCGTGCGAATCTTGGCGAAGCCTTGGATGCCAACGGGAAGCTTGCGGCGGGACAGTGGGCTGGTCATCGAGCGAGTTCCTGGGGACGGCAAGGGCCATATCACCTGGCGTCCAGTCTATCGCTTTGTCAGTGTTTAGCGAACTGGGTGTCGATGGGGCCGCTGCGCTTCCAGACCGAGGGCCACGCCCAGACTGAATCTTGCTTGCCTTGGAGATCGCTGCCGCAATAAGGGAAGACCCCGCCACAACTCCATGTGGCGGGGTCTGGTGTCGCGCGGCAATGATCCATCCGATGGACCTTCCATGATGAACTGCCTTTCGTCCCTGACTGCCTTCAATGGCGACGCGACGTATTGTCCACAGTCTTGGAAAGGTTACAACTCGAATCGCCGAAAATGTGAATCAGTTCAAGCTATCGACGGGCTACCGCCACGGTGCTCTCGGCCAGGCTCAGGACAAACATGGCGCACGCCATCAAAGGCTTTCCACATCAAAGGCCACGATCTGCCGCTGCTGGCTGGAAAACTCCACACCAATCAGGTGAATGGCCTTGCCTTGCCCCAGGTACTTGTCCGCGTAGCCCTTGTCCTTGAGTTGCTGTAGCGCCCTGCCCTCAGGGAGCTGTTCCACCACCTTGAACTCGAACAGGTAGGTGTGGCCATTGAAGTCCACCGCCATGTCCACCCGACCCATGTGGCTCGAGTCTTCCACCCGGATCAGAAGCCCCAGGGCCGCCAGGTGGCTGTAAAACACACTGGCATAGTGGCCCTCGTATTGGGCGATGGGATTGTTGCGGTACCAGTCGTGAGGGAGGCTGGCATACAAGGCCTTCAGGTGGGCCTCCAGGGCCTTGAGGTCGTGGGCCTGCAGGGCGCGGAACAGGGTGAGGGTTTCCCGGCCGGAGCGTGGCAAACCCAGGGCCGGTAGCAGGGCCTGGTTGAGGCTGGATTCCACTTCCCGGTTGGGATAGCCCAGGGTATACAGCCAGTAGCCGGTGATGGGCTGTTCCACCTTGTGGACGGTGAGGTAGCCGGTCTGGAACAGCAACGCCTCGGTGGCGATGTCGTCCACGTCGAAACGCCCCAGCAGGCTGGCTTCGGTCTCCATGGATTCCAGACGTGGGGTATACAGACCCCGCTCTGCCAGCAGTTTGACCAGGAAGCTGGGGGTGGCGCTCTCGAACCAGTAGGGGCGGAATTCACGCTCCTGGAACAGCAGCAGCACATCAAACGGGTTGTAAACCGACGGTTGGCGTCCATCCCCCCAGCGGTAGCCGTTGTACCAATCCTTGATCTGCTGGCGATCCAGCCCGGGCAGTTCCGGTGCAAAGACGGTGTCCACATCCTGGTCGGTGTAGCCGCAGATGGCCCCGTAATCACGGGAGAGGGTGATATCGCGCAGGTTGTTCAGGCCCGAAAACAGGCTCACCTTGCTGAACTTGGAGACGCCCGTGAGCAGGCAGAACCTCAAGTGAGGATCGGCATCCTTGAGCACGGAATAGAGGTTTTTCAGGCCTTCCCGCAGCGCCCGGGCAGTTTCCCCATCGGTGATGTTGTCCAGGATGGGTTTGTCGTATTCATCGATGAGCACCACCACCCGCTCGCCATGCAGCCCGTGCGCCAGGCGAATCAGGTCGGAAAATTCCCCGGAGATGTCCGGGGCACCGCTCTCCTCGACCCCCAGCCTCTCCCGGTTGAGCCGCAGCAGGTGACGGATGCGGGCGTCCAGGGCTTCGCGGCTGTCCATGACCCCATCGCCAAAGCTCAGCCGAATGACAGGATGCTTTCTCTGCCAGTCCCATCGCTCATGAATATACAGGCCTTGGAACAGGGGCTCGTTGGCCTCGAAGAGCTCTTTGAGGGTGTCCAGCAGCAGGCTCTTGCCAAAGCGACGGGGGCGGGAGAGAAAGAAATAACCACCCTCCTGGGTGAGCTGATGCAGCCAGGGGGTCTTGTCCACATAGTAGTACCCACCCGTGCGAATCTTGGCGAAGCCCTGGACGCCAACGGGGAGCTTGCGACGGGACAATGGGGTGGTCATCGGGGAATTCCTGGGGAGAGCAAGGGCCATGACACGATGTTCAGTCTATCGCTTTGCCGGTGGTAAGCGAACAGGGTGTGTGCGACCTGTGCCCTTCGCGGCCGAGGGCCGCTCCCACACGGCGCTTGAGAATCGCTACCCCAAATGGAAAGGCCTCGCCACAGTCCGTGTGGCGGGGCCCGGTGTCGCGCGGCAATGTTCCATCCTTTGGACCTTCCGTGATGAACTGCCTTTCGTCCCTGACTGTCTTCAATGGCGACACAAAGCACTTTCCACAGCTCTGGAAAGGTGACAACTTCAGCCTTTGAAGATGTGAATCAGTTCAAGCTATCAGCAGGTTACCTCCAAGGAGGAGATCGGCCAAACTGGGGGGGGGCATGGCACACTGCGGCTAGGGCTCTGCGAGGCGTCATTTCTCAGGATGTCAACCCCCTACACCTCACCTTTGCAGGAATATTCAGAAGGCAACAGGTCCTCCACATCCACCGCCAAAGCCTGGGCTAGTGCCCGTAAGACCTTCGCCGACCCTCCCCTCTTGCCAGCCTCAATCTGTGACAGGTAGGACTTTCCGATGCCTGCCTGCTCCGCCAGCACTGCCTGGGACAACCCACGGTGCTCCCGCCACACACGCAGCGGATGCGCCTCACCGTTCACCAGGCGGCTGACAACCTCAGCGGGTACCAACTCGTCCCGCCCATCCTCCAACTCGCGCATGGCCTCATCCGCGGCGCGCACGTCCTCCATATCCTCGGCTAATGCCAGCAAGCGACGATACTGATCGATTGGCACCACCGCGTATTCCGGCTTTCCATCTCGTTCGATGATCTGCGCTTGAAAACTCATTTGTAGATCCCTCCTCGAGGACCAATATCAATCACCAACAGCACCAGTTCCCGGTCGTTCACTTGGCAAATGGCCCGGTACTGACCAACTCGCAGCCGCCAGTAAGGTGAACCGACCAGCGGCTTCCAGTCGCCCAAATAGTCAGCCGGAGTCGCCGCTACGGCGCGTATTTCGGCCTCCATTTTAGTCCGCTGCGGCTTGGGCATCTTCGCCAGGCCCTTACCTGCAGCCTTCTTGTAGATGACCTCAAGCATGCTGGAAAGTTTACACACGGGTTTGCGTTCCGCAAACCCGTGCCAGTTCACCAAGAGGAACTCCTGGACGAGTGCAGAAGGGGCGGCAGGAAGGCGAGGAAATCGGCTTGCAGAAAGGCCAGCGTTTGGCAGCCATCAACCTGCTCAAGTTGGGACTGCTCGAAGACCAGCAGATCGCCCAGACCACAGGCCTGCCCCTGGACGAGGTGAAGGCCCTACGATCAGATCAGCCTCACTGAAGTGCGGGGTAAGTCAGGGTAAGAGACAGACACCCCAGGTTTTTGGGGATCGCTGCCCAAAATGGGAAGGCCCCGCCACAGTCCATGTGGCGGGGCCGGTATCGCGCGGGAATGATCCATCCGCTGGTCCTTCCATGATTGACCGCCTTTCATCCTTGACTGCCTTCAATGGCGACAGGAAAGATTTTCCACAATTCTGGAAAAGTGACAACTCCAATCAGTGAAACTGTGAATCAGTTCAATCTGTCGGCAGGGTAACGCCAGGGAGGAGTTCGGCCAGGCTCCGCGCAAACATGGCGCACGCCATCAAAGGCTTTCCACATCAAAGGCCACAATCTGCCGGCGCTGACTGGAAAACTCCACGCCGATCAAGTGAATGGCCTTGCCCTGCCCCAGGTACTTGTCCGCGTAGCCCTTGTCCTTGAGCTGCTGTAGCGCCCTGCCCTCAGGGAGTTGTTCCACCACCTTGAACTCGAACAGGTAGATGTGGCCATTGAAATCCACGGCCATGTCCACCCGCCCGGTGTGAGTGGCGTCTTCCACCCGGATCAAAAGCCCCAGGGCCGCCAGGTGGCTGTAAAACACACTGGCATAGCGGCCCTCGTATTGGGCGATGGGATTGTTGCGGTACCAGTCGTGAGGGAGGCTGGCGTACAAGGCCTTCAGGTGCGCCTCCAGGGCCTTGAGGTCGTGGGCCTGCAGGGCGCGGAACAGGGTGAGGGTTTCCCGGCCTGAACGCGGCAGGCCCAGGGCCGGCAGCAGGGCCTGGTTGAGGCTGGATTCCACTTCCCGGTTGGGATAGCCCAGGGTATACAGCCAGTAGCCGGTGATGGGCTGTTCCACCTTATGCACGGTGAGATAGCCGGTCTGGAACAGCAACGCCTCGGTGGCGATGTCGTCCACGTCGAACCGTCCCAGCAGGCTGGCTTCGGTTTCCATGGATTCCAGACGGGGGGTATACAGGCCCCGCTCGGCCAGCAGCTTGACCAGAAAGCTGGGGGTGGCGCTCTCGAACCAGTAGGGGCGGAATTCACGCTCCTGGAACAGCAGCAGCACATCAAACGGGTTGTAAACCGACGGTTGGCGTCCATCCCCCCAGCGGTAGCCGTTGTACCAATCCTTGATCTGCTGGCGATCCAGCCCGGGCAGTTCCGGTGCAAAGACGGTGTCCAAATCCTGGTCCGTGTAGCCGCAGATAGCCCCGTAATCACGGGAGAGGGTGATATCGCGCAGGTTGTTCAGGCCCGAGAAAAGGCTCACCTTGCTGAACTTGGAGACACCCGTGAGCAGGCAGAACCGCAGGTGAGGGTCGGCATCCTTGAGCACGGAATAGAGGTTCTTCAAGCCCTCCCGCAGCGCCCGGGCAGTCTCCCCATCGGTGATGTTGTCCAGGATGGGTTTGTCGTATTCATCGATGAGCACCACCACCCGCTCGCCATGGTGTTCATGGGTGCGACGGATCAGTTCTCCAAAGCGCCCGGCGATGCTGTCATTTTTCAGACAGACCTCAAGACGGCTGGCCCGCTCCCGAAGCATTTCCTGAATCCGTTCATCCAGAGCGGCACGGCTCTCCATGACCCCATCGCCAAAGCTCAACTGGATGACGGGATGCTTTCTCTGCCAGTCCCATCGCTCATGAATATACAGGCCTTGGAACAGGGGCTCGTTGGCCTCGAAGAGCTCCTTGAGGGTGTCCAGCAGCAGGCTCTTGCCAAAGCGACGGGGGCGGGAGAGAAAGAAATAACCACCCTCCTGGGTGAGCTGATGCAGCCAGGGCGTCTTGTCCACATAGTAGTACCCACCCGTGCGAATCTTGGCGAAGCCTTGAACGCCAACGGGGAGCTTGCGGCGGGACAATGGGGTGGTCATCGGGGAATTCCTGGGGAGAGCAAGGGCCATGACACGATGGTCAGTCTATCGCTTTGCCGGTGGTAAGCGAACAGGGTGTGCATGCAGTCTGCGCCCTTCGCGGTCGAGGGCCGCTCCCACAAAGCACCTTACACTTGGGAACCGCTGCCCCGAAATGGAAAGGCCCCGGGGAGTCTACCCCTCCCGACCCATCTCGTGCTTCTTCATCAAATCATACAAAGTCGGCCGGCTCACCCCCAGCAACTCCGCTGCCCGTGAGATATTGCCATCCACCATCTGCATTGCACGGCGCACGGCGCGGCCTTCGGCTTCGTCGCGGACCTGGCGCAGGTTGAGCATCATGGGATCTTCGCCCTCGGGGGAGAGTTCCAGATCCTCGGCGGTGACCTGGTTGGCGTCGGCCATGATGACAGCACGCTTGATGCGGTTTTCCATCTCGCGTACGTTGCCGGGCCAGGTGTGATGTTCGATGGCCTGGACGGCGTCCGGGGCGAAGCCCTTGATGGGGCGACCCTGCTGGTCGGCGAAACGCTTGAGGAGCAGGCGGGCCAGTACGTGGGCGTCGCCGGTGCGATCCTTGAGGGGTGGGATGGCGATGGTGATCTCGCTGATGCGATAGAACAGGTCTTCCCGAAAGGCGTCTTCGGCGATCAGGCCGGAGAGGTCCTGGTGGGTGGCGCACACCACGCGCACGTCCACCGGAATGCCTTCGCGACCACCAATGCGGTCGATCACCCGTTCCTGCAAGAAGCGCAGCAGTTTGGCCTGCAGGGCCATGGGCAGGTCGCCCACCTCGTCCAGGAACAGGGTGCCGCCGCTGGCGTATTCGATCTTGCCCTTGGTCTGTTTGTTGGCGCCGGTGAAGGCGCCCTTTTCGTAGCCGAACAACTCACTTTCCAGGAGGTTTTCCGGGATGGCGGCGCAGTTGATGGCGACGAAGGCCTCCTTGCTGCGGGGGCTCAAATCGTGGAGGGCGCGAGCGATGACTTCCTTGCCGGTGCCGCTGTCGCCGAGCAACAGGGTGGTGGCATCGGTGGGGGCCACTTTTTCCACCGTACGGCATACCTTGAGCATCTCGGGGCTGCTGGCGATCAGGCCCGGCAGGGGTTCGGCCGAGCGATGATCGGCCAGTCGGCGGTTCTCGGCTTCCAGTTCGTACAGGCGATGGGCGCGCTGCACGATGAGGTCGAGAATATCGGCGTCCACAGGCTTTTGGTAGAAATCGTAGGCGCCCAGGGCCACGGCCTTGACGGCGTTGTCACGGTCGTTGTTGCCGGTGACGACGATCACTTTGGTGTTGGGGGCCAGGGCCAGGATCTGCTCCAGGGTGGCCAGACCTTCGGTGGCGCCGCCGGGGTCGGGGGGCAGGCCCAGGTCGAGGGTGACCACCTGGGGTTCGCCGCGGCGTAGCTGGGTAATGGCTTCGTCGCGGTCTTTGGCAGTAAGAACTTCAAAGTCGCTGAAGCACCAGCGCAGCTGGCTGAGCAGGCCGGGGTCGTCCTCCACCAGGAGTAGGGTCGGTTTTTGTTGGGTGCTTCCGGTCAAGGTTTGGGTGCCTCACTGGCTGGTGGTGTCATTCTCAAGCGGGAGAGGGGTTGTTTGTTGTTGGGCCAACGGAATACTGACCCGGAATCGTGACCCCTTGCCCGTTTCGCTCCACACTTCCAGATCCCCCCCCAGGGCGCGGATGAATTCGCGGCTTTCGAAGGCCCCGATACCCATGCCGGTAAGGCCCTTGGTGGTATCGAAGGGGCGGAACAGGCGCTCGCGGATGAATTCCGGGGTCATGCCGGTGCCGGTATCCATCACATCCAGATAAGCCTGGCGGGTGTCCTGCCAGAGGGAGAGGCTCACCCTGCCGTTGTCGGGGGTGGCCTCCTGAGCGTTCTGGATGAGGTGGTTGAGCACGGAGCGTAACCTCTCGGGATCCGCCAGCACGGGACAATCCCCACCATTGTGCTCCAGTTCCGGCTCGGGTGCACGCCCCTGTGCATCGTTGACGGCCTGGGTGGCCAGGTCGGCCAGATTGACAGGTCTGGCCTCGCGGCCCGGGTCGCCACTGCGCAGCTGAAGCATGAGTTTGTTCATGCGGGATACGGCATTTTCCACTGTGCCGATGGCGTCCTTGAGGAATTCCGGGTTGTCGCCATGCTTTCGTGCATTGCTCACGACCAGGTTGAGCTGGGCGATGATGTTTTTCAGGTCGTGCACCACGTAGGCCGACAGGCGATTGAAGGCCTCGAACTGCCGCGCCTCGGACAAGGCCTGCAGGGCCTCCATCTGAGCCAGGTGGCTGGCGGCCTGCAGGCCAGCGGTCTTGAGCAGGTCGCGGTCTTCCCAGTTGATGATGCGCCGGGCCCGGGAGGGGGCCAGAAGCACGAAGCCCAGCAGTTCCAAGTCCTGCTTGAGCGGCACCAGCAGCCAGGAGCGTTCGCTTTCGGCCAGCCAGTCAGGCAGTTCCAGTCCGGGGTAACGCTCCGGGTACTGCCGCGCCTCCTGGATATCCAGCACCCAGCCGGTCTCCAGAAGATAGGCGGCCAGCGGGCCATCCCGAGGCTCGCTGGTCTGAGCGGGCTCAATCATGTTGCGCTGGGCCACCTGGGCAAAATGGCGGCCACCGCTGCGCATCCACAACTGACCGGCCGGGCTGTCGACGATGTCCCCCAGGGCATGAATCACCCGCACCGGCAACCCTTCCTGGCGGTGACCGTCGGCCAGTGTCTGAATGAAACGTAGCCACTCCTCGCGATAGTCGTATTTGTAGTTGAAAAAATGCTTGCTGACAAACACCCGGAACTGGGCCCGAAAGCGCCCGGAGATCACGAACACAGCCAGGCCCATCAGGGCCGCGAACAGGAATACCGCCTGGAACACGGTACCCCAGTCGCCGCCGAACACCCGCAGGTAATAGCCAGCGGCGGCCATGAGCAACAGATAGATGCCGGCTCCCAGCAGCGTCGCGGTGTGGAAGACCATCCCCCGCGAGACATACACATCCAGCGACCACTGGGGGTTGCGGGCGGCAGAGACGGCGATCAGCGGCACCACCAGGGCATTCACGAATCCCCGGGCCTCCCACAGGCCGGCATACACCTGGCGGAACAACAGGGCCTCGGCGTACATGTAGAAGTCGAATCCATACACCCCCCCCAGGCCCAGACACAGGTACTTGATGGCCCACCGGCCCTCGGTGGAGGTGTTGCGGAAGATCTGCTCCACCAGCAGGAGCACGATGAGCACCAGCAGCAACTTGCCGCCCAGGATGATGTCGCTGCGCACCCAGGCCTGGGGCAGCAAGGGCTGCACTCCCAGATAGACCGCCAGGGTGAGGAGCAGCACCAAGGAACCCACGCCCAGGGCGACCAGGGGCTTGCCCAGGCCACCGGAAACGGCCACGCTGCCCGGCAGGTGGGCGGGGTCGTGTTCCGGCTCGGCTGAGGGGCCAGCACGGCGCGGGGTTTGTGTGGGCGTTGCCAGGCCTTCGCCGGAGCGGGCCAGTTGCAGGTGGCGCGCTTGCCAGAGCAGCCCCCAGAGGAAGGCGATCCAGCCGGCGTCCCGGGCCAGCTCGGCCAGCAGGACCATCTGGGTGCCTATGATCTGCCCATGGGCGGCGTTGAGGGCCAGGGTGGCGCCCCAGAGAATACTCAGGGCAACGGCGACCATCAGCAACGTGCCTTGCAGGCGCCGCTGCCAGCCGATGGCCAGCACCGCCAGCAGGATGACGAAGGCGCCTGCGGCGATGCTGTAGCTGGCTAGGCCTAGGGGGAAGGTCAAGTCCATTGGGGTACGGCCAGGCTCAACCCCCTATCGGGACCCTCTTCCCCACAGGACCACCTCGACCGTTTGCACAATGGTGAGGATGTCCAGCGCCATGCTCTGATTCTTCACGTAGTACAGGTCGTACTTGAGCTTTTCAAAGGCATCCTTCTCGGAGGCGCCATAGGGATAATGGATCTGTGCCCAGCCAGTGAGACCCGGCTTCACCCAGTGGCGGTGATGATAATAGGGCAGCTTGGCACCCAGGGTTTCCACGAACTCCGGGCGCTCCGGACGTGGCCCGACGAAGCTCATGTCGCCACGGATCACGTTGAACAACTGCGGCAGTTCATCCAGGCGGGTCTTGCGCATGAATTGGCCGAAGCGGGTCACGCGCGGGTCTTTCTGCTGGGCCCATATGGCCTTGCCGTCCTTTTCCGCGTCCATGATCATGCTGCGAAACTTGAACAGGGTGAACGGCTGGCCATGCTGGCCGGTGCGTACCTGTTTGAAGATGACCGACCCCTGCCCCTTGCTCTCGATGAAGATGGCGATGGCACAGAACACCATGAAGGGCCAGGTGATGGCCAGCAGGCCCAGGCTGCTGACCAGGTCCAGCACGCGCTTGGCATAATCCCGATAGATGCACTGTCGGAAACCGCGGCCAAAGATCATGCTGGAAGGCCGCAGGATGTCAAGCTTGAGCAGCCCGGCCTCACGTTCGAAGAAGTCCGCCACATCCAGCACGTTCACGCCGTGCATCTTGCAGTGCATCAGCTCGTCGGTGGGGAAGCCACCGCGAGGATCATCGTAGGCGATGACCACATCATCGATATGATGACGACGGGTGAAGTCGGTGAGGGATTCATCCATGTCCACAAGGCTATCGGCCTCCACCTTGGACGAGTCCCCCTGCCCCGGAACAAAGCCCACTACGGTGAACGCCACCTGGTCGGACTTGCGGCGCAGTCGCTGGAACAGGCTGGCGGTGTCGCCGGCCCCCAGCACCAGCACCCGGCGCTTGAAGGCCTCGTGGGAAAGCACCTTGAGCATGCCGAAACGGGTGACCAGGATACCCGGCACCGCCAGCCCCAGGGCCACGGCCATGGTGGTTGGCGAGATCATGAGCGGGGGGAACACGTAGAACAGCATGGACATCATGACGATGGCCAAGGTCCCGGCCGCCAGGATGCGCAATACGATAGCGGTGGCACCACCACGGAAACCGCGCCGGTAGAGCCCCATACTGACCATGCCCACCATGCCGATCACCACGAACAGCGACATCTGCAGGGTGCTTGCCTGCCCCGTGAAGGCCAGCGCGGCGGGGAGATTCATCTGGGTGGCCCCCAGGAAGGCCAGTGCCAGAACCAGCACTTCCACGGCGGCCAGTAGGAGAAATGGGGTGGAGAGCTCTCGCCCGAAGATATGGAAGTGGCTATGACGAACCCGGACGGGGCGTCGTTTGGTCTCGCCTGGCCTGACCAGTCTGGGGGGTGGCGGCGGCGTGCGCTTATCCGGCGCGCGCTGCTTTTCCTGAATGGCGTCAGCCGTTTCCACTACGGAGAACAACCGATTTTCTGCTGGATTTCCCATATTACCCAAACCTCTCTTGCTTGGGTGAGTGACCGGCCGGCACGGACATCACCCGAGGTCCAACGGCACGGTCTCAAGACCGACGTTCCTGAACATGAACGTCCCTCTATTCTTGATCCTTTTCACGAAGGTTATGTGATGGCGGTCACACTTTGCAAGGCTTAAAAAAAGTCTAGACGCTTTTTTTTACAATGCCACCCCCGGATGAGAGGCTTCAGTAACAAATGGAGGTATTAAGGGTGGTGAGCGGCGAAGTACAGCCATACTTCACCCCTTGGCGGCACGTCGCCGTCGATGCCCGAGGCACACAACGACAAGGGGCGACCACGAACGTGCCGCCCCTTGCTGAGTGCATTGCGTTGGTGCCGGAGATAGGAGTCGAACCTACGACCTTGGCATTACAAGTGCCCTGCTCTACCAGCTGAGCTACTCCGGCGTTTGTTGCGGAAGGCGATATCTTAGACCAGCCCCCCGGGGTCCGCAATCGGCACCCGGTGTGCTGTCGACGGCTATGGGCAGGCTCGGGCCCGCCATTGCAGGCCTGGCTCAACCGTCGGGCGCTCGTCGGCATCCAGGGCCCGGTGCATCTCCAGGTCCACCCAGTGAACCGTGCGGTCGCGGTATCGGGTAATCACCGTCGGTGCCAGACCCAGCGCCCGGATCTGCTCCTGCCGGCGCTGTGCCCGCTCCGGGGACGAGAACAACCCCAGGGACAGGCCGTGCTCATGCTCTCCCTCGGTGATGATGTAATGATCCCCGACGCCTTCATCATTCAATCGCTCCCGGGCAGCCTCGGCGCCCTGCAGGCCGTTTTCCGGGGGCAGGATCACCCAATAGGATGCCGGTCGTGAAGCCTCCGCGGTACGGATCAACCCCTGAGCCCCGGCAGCCTCCCAGGCCAGCAGGGCCTGGCGAGCGGCCAGGTCATCGTCGAAGGGCCCCAGACTGAAACACCCCCATGTACCGGACTGCACCTGACTGCCCGGCGGCGGGGGCTGCTCCTCTCCCAGGCGCTGCAGCAGGGGCACACCGGGCCGCTCAATGGAGACGGGCGACGTCAGCGCCGATGGGGAGGGCGGCGCATCCTGCCACAGGACGAACCCGAGGTATCCCAGGTTGAGCAACACCAGCAGGGCGAACAGGGCGCGCATCAATCGCCCTCCCCCATCCCTGCCAGCCCCATGAAGACGAGGTCCGGTACCATGATGATGTCGCCTGTCAGGTGAGGGGCCAGGGAGGGGGCGTCGCCGCCGGTGATGAGGCGGGGGATGGCTCCCGGGACGTGCGAGCCCAGACTGGAGGACAACCGATCGATGGCCGCCACCAGCCCCATCAAGGTGCCGGTGGCCACAGCATCGGCGGTGCACGACGCGGGGATGCGGTCAGCCCGGCCCTGCTCGACGCCCGACACCCCGGGGGCAACGCCAAGACTGCGGCGCATCAGGCCCAGGCCGGGGAGGATCAAACCGCCGCGATGATGTCCGCCCTTACTCAGAAGATCCAGGGTCACCGCCGTGCCGCAATCGATGATCACCGCCGATTCATGGCCCAGGGCCCGTGCGCCGGCCATGGCGGCGTAGCGATCCAGCCCCAGGCGGGAGGGGTCGTGGTAGTCGCTGATGATGCCATGCAGCGCCGGGTCGTCGCTCATGAAGCGTGGGGCGGGCCAACCTCGGTCGCCTGCCCATGCTTGCAAAGCCTCTCGAAACCCATTGCCAAGCACCTCCACGCACAGGATCTGCGTTGGCGGATGCCGGGCTTTCCGTAGCTCCAGGGACGAGAGGAATCCGGGCCATGGGGTCCTGGTGGCACCATCATGGGCCAGGGCCCCCTGTTCACGCACGGCACCCTGCGCCCACCACGCCCATTTGAGACGGGAGTTACCCGCATCCAGCAACAGCTTCATGGGTCCACCCGCACGCTCACCTCACCGGCATCCACCCACTGGGGCCCGCTGGTGGTCTCGACACACAGCCGGCCCCGGGCGTCCACGCCCTGAGCGATACCTTCAAGCCCCGGATCCCCGGCGACGGTGACAGCCCGCCCCAGGCACACGTCACGGCCCTGCCAAAGCTCCCGCCAGGCCTGGAATCCCGGTTCCGGGTAGCTCTCAAGCATTCCGATCAGGGCCTGCAGCAGGCGCCCCGCCAGCCAGCTGCGGGTCGGCAGGGGATCAAGGCCGGACTCGCGCAGATCCCCATAGGGCTGATCGATGGGCAGACCGGGAGGCAGACGCAGGTTCAGCCCCACCCCCAGGATCAGGGCCCCGGCCCCATCCCGGTTCAGACGCCCTTCCACCAGGATGCCGCCCAGCTTGACCCCATTCACCTGAATGTCGTTGGGCCATTTCAGACCCAGACCACGGGCCCCCAGGTCTTCGAGGCATTGCACCAGGGTGGCACCGGTGGCCAGGGTCACCGTGGGTTGCGGTCCCGGCCAGTGGGATGTATCCCACAGCAGAGACAGGGCCAGCCCGGCCCCCGGGGGCATCAGCCACTGTCGACCGCGACGTCCGCGACCGGCAGTCTGAAGCTCGGCGCAGCAGACCATTGGGCCACGAGCACCTCGTTGGCGGGCCCGGTCCAGCCAGGCACTGGTGGAGTCCACCTGCTCCAGCACATGGATGGGTGGGACGGTTCGAGGGTTGTCAAAGCCGGCCCGGATGCCCGGTTCATCCAGCAGGTCCAGGGGCGTGCGCAGCTGGATGCTGCCCGCGTTGTCCTCATGGAGGGCCAGCCCCAGATCGCGCAGCTTATCCAGGCCCTGGCTGATGACGTCCTCGGTCACACCCAGGTCCTGGGCCAGTGCCCGGGGGGTGGTTTGGTGGCCGCAAGCCAGGGCGGTGAGCAAACCGTCCGGGAAAATCGGGCGATGGTCGGGGGGCGAGGCCTGAGGCATGCGTTGCGTGTATCTTGGGTGTATCCCTATGATCCTTGCAGGGGGACGTAAACACAATGCAGCCGCACCGCTTCGCCATCGGAATGTCACTCACCGGCCTCGCCCTGGTGATGTTGCTGATCTGGGTGCCCGGTGTGTCGATGGCGGACATCTATATGCACGAGGGTCGCGATGGCGTCCCGATGTTCACCGACCAGCGAGACATGGGGCCGGATTACACCTTTGTGCGCCGTTATGGACGACCCACCGCCCAGCACGCCTGCCAGGGCCTGACCCGGGCCATGCTGGATGAAAGGGCAGCCGACCAGATGGGTTGGGTGATGCACTATGCCCGGCATCACCGGGTGGATCAGGAGTTGATCCGGGCCATCATCACGGTGGAATCCTGTTTTGACCGATTCGCGGTCTCCCGGGTGGGTGCCGAGGGGCTGATGCAACTGATGCCCGGCACGGCCCGGGAGGTGGGTGTGGATAATTCCTTCGATCCCCGGCAGAACATCCGCGGTGGCGTCACCTACTTCGCCCGCATGCTGGATCGCTTCGACGGCGATCTCACCCTGGCACTGGCCGCCTACAACGCCGGGCCGGGCGCAGTGGAACGCCACGGCGGCGTGCCGCCCTTCAGGGAGACCCAGGGCTATATCGAGCGGGTGTTCAATGAGTTCCGATTGCTGGGAGGCAGACCTTAGCCGGGTTAATCCAACCAGATCAGGCTGGCCATCCGCCCCGTCTCCCCGTCGCGCCGGTAGGAGTAAAAGCGCTCCGGCTGGCTGTGGGTGCAGGCCTGGTTGCCGGTGATCTGGGTGACGCCGCAGTCTTGCAGGCGGCGGCGGGCCAGGCGGTGCAGATCGGCCAGCCAGCGGCCCTGGGGGGAGGGGGCGAAGGCAGTGTCTGCGCTCGGGTCGTGATCGATGAAGGCCTGGCGTACCTCGGGGCCCACCTCGAAGGCCTGGGGGCCGATGCAGGGCCCCAGCCAGGCGATCACGTCCATGGGCGGGCAATCGAAGGCCTCCACGGTGGACTCCAGCACCCCGGCCACCAGGCCGCGCCAGCCGGCGTGGGCGGCGGCCACCTGCTGGCCCGAACGGTCACAGAACAGCACCGGCAGGCAGTCAGCGGTGAGTACGACGCAGGCCAGGCCGGGGGTGCGAGTGATGGAGGCATCCGCCTTGGGGGGCTCATCAGGGTCCACATGATGAGCTTCCACCACCTGGATACCATGCACCTGGTGGAGCCAGGCCGGCTCGTCAGGCAGGTTCAGGATCTCTCGCAATCGACGGCGATTCTCCATCACCGCATCCGGATCATCACCGTTGCCCAGCCCCAGGTTCAGGCTGTCATGGGGCGTGCGACTCACCCCGCCTGCCCGGGTGGTCACGGCGGCGCGCACCCCCTCCGGGGCCGACCATTGGGGCAGAATGAGTTCAGGAGCGCTCAAAGGAAATCCTCGTCCACACAAACCTGGACCGCATGGGGCAGGGAAATGTTCATGGCGCTCATGGGCCGAGCCTGGTCAGCATGGAAAAATGTGACAAGATTGCCTGGTTGAGCCTGCGGGGTGGGCGCCCAGAAACAACAAAGCCCGGGCGATGCCGGGCCAAGTCGCTGAAATATGGTGGCCAGGGACGGAATCGAACCGCCGACACGGGGATTTTCAATCCCCTGCTCTACCAACTGAGCTACCTGGCCTGATCTGAGCGCTGCTGGGCGGGGGGCGCTGCAGCGAAGGTGCGTATTAAAGCCGGACTGACCGCATTCGTCAAGCCCATACCGGCTTGAAGTGATTTAATTCGAAGCAACCAGCCCTATTTGCTGGGGTCCACGTAACCTTCCGGCATGGTGGCGCCGTCACCAAAGAAGAATTTTTCCATCTCCTCCTCCAGGAACTGACGCGCCTTGGGGTCGATGGGGGTCAGGCGATACTCGTTGATGAGCATGGTCTGGTGACCCATCCACTTCTGCCAGGCCTGCTTGGAAACGTTCTCGAAGATCCGCTTGCCCAGTTCACCGGGATAGGGGGGGAAGTCCAGGCCTTCGGCCTCTTCACCCAGCATTACGCATTTCACCATGCGAGCCATTGGTCTCTCCGTCTTCTTGCGTGATTTGTTTCAGCAGCCGGGCCACTGGCGCTGCCAGTCCCAGCCCTGCCTGAGCCGTGTCTTTATACCAGACGCGGCCGGCACCTTCCATCACGCCCGCGGCAGGGTCTTGTACCCACATCCGCAGCGGGGTGATGTGTAGGCGAAAGTGGGTGAAGGTGTGCACGAAGGGCTCCATGGCATGACATTCCTGGGGATCCACCCCCAGCCGTGCCTGGCACCATGCCGCCGCATCATCCGTTGAAGCCACTTCCGGAAAACCCCACAGACCACCCCATAGCCCGGTGGGCGGGCGCTGTTCCAGCAGGATGCCTTCCGGGCCCTGGATGATCAGCATGCACACCTGACGCAGGGGTTGCTCGCGACGGGGCCTGGGGGTGGGCAGGCAAGATTGCAGCCCTTGGGCACGAGCCAGGCAATCGGTGGCAACCGGACAGGCATCGCAGCGGGGCCGGCTTCGGGTGCACACGGTGGCCCCCAGATCCATGATGGCCTGGGTGTAGTCTGCCACTCGCTGGGCGGGTGTAAGGTTTTCCGCCAGCATCCATAGGTGCTTTTGAACCGCGGCCTCGCCGGTCCAGCCCTGCACGGCCTGATGGCGCGCCAGCACCCGCTTGACGTTGCCATCCAGGATCGCCTCGTGCTGCCCCCGGGACAGGGCCAGGATGGCTGCCGCCGTGGAGCGTCCGATACCCGGCAGGGCCTCCAGCGCCGGGCGCTCACGGGGGAACTGACCCTGGTGCTGCTCCACCAGTTGCTGCGCTGCCCTGTGCAGATTGCGGCCCCGGGCGTAGTAGCCCAGCCCCGACCAGTAATGCAGCACTTCATCCTGCGTGGCCGAAGCCAGGGCGTGCACTTCCGGGAACCGGGCCATGAAACGCTGGAAGTACGGGATGACCGTCCCCACCTGGGTCTGCTGGAGCATGATCTCCGACACCCAGACCCGGTAGGGGGTCACTTGCTTTTGCCAGGGCAGGTCGTGGCGACCGTACTGGTCATACCAGTCCAGCAGGCGCGCCGCGAAATCCCCCGAGGTCTCAGCGCAACCGGTCAAGCAGACGGTCACCCAACTCCTCCTGGATCCGGCTGCCCTCTTCCCGCAGGCGCTCGCGCTGTTCCTCGATGACCGGGTCCACCCGCTCGCGGACCCGCTCCTCGGCCTCTTCCCGCACGCGGCTCTCAAGCACCGAGCGCAGATCCAGGCCGAAACGCGGCTCGGCGAAGCTGCCACGAATCGTGATGGGCAGATTCACGTTGCGCAGATCCGACAGGTCCCGGCCACCCTGACCTTTCAGGGTGCCCACCAGGCTGGTGTCCAGACGGTAATCCAGCTGTTCCCGGTTCAGGTCCACCTCGCCTCGACCACGAATCCGCAGCAGCGGCGAGGCGGCCCGCAGATCGTCATTCTTCACCACGCCGTTGTTGATGTTGAAGCTGCCCGTGATCTCGGTGAAGTCGGTCTGACGCGGCTCGTCGGTCTCCTCGGGGGAACGCCCGCGCACGCGCGCCTCGGCATCGCGGATGACCTGGGCCACGTTGATGCCCTTGACCGCGCCATCGGCGACTCGCATCTGCCCGTTGCCATTGAGACCATTGATCAGGGCCTTCACCGAGTTGCCGCGGCTGGTGACATCAAAACTCACATCCGCGCCGCCGGTGACCATGGCATCACCGGTTAGATCCTCCAGCAGGCCGCCAAAACGGATGCCTTCAAGGGATTGGCGGGCCTGAATGCGCGGGGTGTCCTGGCGCACATCCAGTCCAAGGCGACCATCCAGCTGGCCCTCGTAAAGGCTTGCCTGAACCGACTCCACGTCCAGTTGGCCATCGCGGGCCCGCAGCTTCAGGTTCACGTCCTGCATGCGCAGGCCGGCCACCGTCAGGTTGCCCACGCGCAGATCGCCGGCCACCTTCAGTTCCCGCAGCATGTCCACGGGCAGTTCCAGGGGCTCCTCGGGCCAGCCGTCCCGTGCGGGGGTGTCGCCGTTGGCATCACCATTGCCGTTGGCCTCGGCGGCTGGCGGCAGGTAATGATCCAGGTTGATACGATCCAGCTGCATGGATACGTTCACATCGGGGTTGGCCAGATCCTTCACCGTGGCCTGCCCGCTGAGGGTGCTTTGATCCAGGGTGACGATCAACTGGGTCACTTTCAGCTCATCCCCCTGCATTTCAAAGGCCATATCCATCGCCGCCCGTCGGAGCACATCCGGATTGGCCGTCTCGGGTGGCTCCATGGCCAGCTCTTCCATCAGACCACGGGGACTGAACTGACCGCTGCGCAATTCACCATGGACACGGGGGTCGCCGCTCAGCCCGGCCACTTCCACAAGACCGGTGAACTGGGTGTCGAAGGCGTTGATGGTCATGCGCTCCACCTTGGCCAGGTCATTGAGCAGATCAGCCATCAGATCCGCCTCCACCCGAACCGTGATGGGCGCAGGCAGCGCCTCTCCCGTGGCCTCCACCTGGGCCACCATGCGGCGCAGGGCGTAGCGCTGGTTGGCCACATCCAGGAAAACGAGCCCTTGCAGTTCCACGGCCGTATCCAGGTCATCCATGAGCGCCCGTAGGGAGAGGTCCAGGCGGGTCTCCTGGGCCAGGCGCAGGCGACCCAATTCGAGATTGAAGGGGTCCACGCTCAGGCGGGTGCCCGTTTGATCATCGCGCCAGTTGAGCCGGGCATCGCGCACCTGAATCCCCGCGATATCCAGCCCCCGCAGGATCTCGGGGACCGTTTCCGGGTCGTCAGCGGGCCGGGTGACCGGTCGGGTTTCTTCCGAGGGCTCGGCGACCGCCTCTTCGTCGATCAGGTCATCCCAGTTGGTCCGACCCTCGGCGTCGCGGGCCAGGTTGAGTTCAAGCCCTTCAAGGCGCACCTGCTGCACCTGCAGTTCCCGGCGCAGCAGCGGCAGCAAGGCCACCGCCACGTCCACCTCGCCCACCCGGGCAAAGTGTTCTTCTTCAAAGCCTTCGGCGTTGGACAAGGTGGTCTCACCCAGCTCGAGCCCCAGACGCGGGAAGACGGAGAGGCCGATGTCGCCAGTGATCACCAGGGTACGCCCGGTCTGTTCCTCCACCACCGCGCTGATGCGGTCCTTGTAGTCGTTGGGGTCGACGGTGACCAGCAGAAAGCCCACCAGCACCACAAGCAGCACCAGCAGCGCGAAGATGGCCAACAGGCCGCGCTTGATCCATTTCATCGAGTGATTACCTCGTCGGTAGCCTATGCATCGTCGACCCACCTTGCGCGGGCATTCCGAGGGCCCGGCGAGTCGCCATTTTCGTCAGTGTACTAAGGCCCGGGGCCTGAAAGCCATGACAAGGCCACGGCAGGTGCCCGGCACACAGCGCGGATCTGGCTTTCCGGTAGAGGCGGTGAGTACAATCCATAGGTACTGGCCGCCTCACGCTGAAACCCCGCCCATGCCCGAGAAACCCGACCTGCGGCGCAAGCCCCACATCCTGTTCCTGGGCCACACCAACACGGCCCGCACCCTGGTGGCGGAGGCCTATGCCCGGCAACTGATGCCGGACCTGGTGGAGGCTCGCTCCGCCGGCCTGCAGGCGGGCAAGGTCCAGCCCCGCGCCCTGGCGGTGCTGCGCGAAGAGGAGCTGGAATCCCCGGCCCTGGAGGCCAAGGCCCTGGATCGGGACTTGCTGGAGTGGGCAGACATGGTCATCACCCTGTGCACCGACCCGGCCAAGCTGCCCCTGCCTGCCGCTGAGAGCTTTATCTGCAAGAACTGGCCCATGGACCCGCCCACCCGGTTTGCCGCAGACGGGGAAGATCTGGAGCCCTTCAGGCGCATGCGCGATGACGTGAAACGCCGCGTGCGCCTGCTGGCCAACTCCATGCGCTTGATGCAGCGCTGAGCTGCACTTGCCCGGGCTGTTACGCCCGCTGCCAGTCACCGGACTGGCCACCCGACTTGCTGACCAGGCCGATTCCTTCCATGACCATGCCCCGATCCACCGCCTTGCACATGTCGTAGATGGTGAGCAGGGCCACCTGCACGGCGGTGAGGGCCTCCATCTCCACACCGGTGGGGCCGGTGGTTTCGGCGGTCACGCAACAGTACACGGCGGGCGGCTCATCCACAGGCGCCAGATCCACCTGCACCCGGCTCAGGGCGATGGGGTGACACAGGGGGATCAGGTCGGCGGTCCGCTTGCTGGCCATGATGGCCGCCACCCGGGCGATGCCCAGCACATCTCCCTTCCTGTGGTCGCCCTGGCGGATTTTTTCCAGGGTGGATGCCTGAACGCGGATGCGCCCCTCGGCCACAGCCACGCGACGGGTAGGTGGCTTGTGCCCCACATCCACCATGTGGGCCTGGCCGGAGGCGTCGAAATGTGTGAGATCGTTCATGAGTGGCATCCTGATGGGTATGGCGCCCGGGATCAACGAATGTTTAAGCTGTGCTCAGAGACTGACCGGGATCCGCACGCCATGTCCATTACCGTTCGTTACTTTGCCAGCCTGAGGGAGCAGTTGGGTGCATCGGAGGCCTCGGTGTCCGCTGACGGGATTCGCTGCGTGGCGGATGTCTGGCAACGTGCCCAACCCGGCCGCGACCTGCCACCCCGGGTGCTGGCAGCCGTGAATCATGCCCATGCCTCACTGGAAGATACGGTGACGGACGGCGACGAGGTGGCCTTTTTCCCACCCGTGACGGGGGGTTGAGATGGCTGTGGTGCTGCACAGTGAACCACTGGAGCCCTTCAATCTGGTGAATGAGCATGAAGGTGGCCTGTCCCCGGGGAGTTTCGGGGCCTGCGCGCTGTTTGTGGGCACCATGCGGGATTTCAACGACGGGGATGCAGTGACAGCCATGACCCTGGAGCATTACCCGGGGATGACCGAGCGTGAGCTTGCGCTCATCGAGGATGAGGCCCGCACCCGATGGCCTGTTCAGGACTCCCTGATCGGTCATCGGGTGGGCCGGGTCGAACCGGGGCAGCCCATCGTGGTGGTGGCGGTGTGGTCGGCCCATCGTCAGGCGGCCTTTGATGCCTGCCGGTTTCTGATGGAGGCGCTCAAGGAGCGGGCCACATTCTGGAAGCAGGAGGAGCTGCAGGATGGGCGCCGGCGGTGGGTGTCGCCCTCACCCCAACCCCTCTCCCCGGAGGGGAGAGGGGCTTAGCCTGCCCCCCATCATCAAGCCCCATTCTCCCCTTGGGGAGGGGATGAGGGGCGCGGCGGGCACGGTGCCAGCGGTGGAGGCACCTGATCTGTTGCCGGTCAGCCATTCCCCGGCAGATGTTCCCTCGGGTTGAAAGGCATTTCCTTCTGCATGCGCTCATAGAACTCCCGGGCCTTGTCCGAGTCTGCCGGGGGCGTGACGATCTGCAGTATCAGGTACTGGTCGCCCGGCGGTGACCCGGGCATGCCGCGGCCCTTGAGGCGCAGCTTGCCCCCCGATCGGGAGCCGGCGGGCACCTTCATGTCCACCTGCCCCTCCAGGGTGGGCACGCTCACCGTGGCACCCAGCGCGGCCTCCCAGGGGGTGATGGGCAGGTCCAGATGGATGTCGCGGCCCTCCAGGCGAAAATGCCGATGCGGGCGGATGCGCACTTCCAGATACAGGTCGCCGGCATCGCCCCCACCCACACCCTGGGCACCCTGACCGGACAGGCGAATGCGTTTGCCCTCGGTGACCCCGGCAGGGATCTTCACCTGAAGGCTGCGCTCACCAATGCGAACCGGAACGGAGCCACCGCGAAAGGCCTGTTCCAGGTCCAGCTGGATGCGGGCGTTCTGGTCCTGGCCACGGCTGGCGAACCCCCGCTGGGTGCGATGCCCACGGGTGCGCCGGGCGCTGCCCCCGAACAGGGTCTCGAAAAAGTCGGAGAAGTCGCTCTCACTGAAACCTGCCTGAGGGCCGGCATCACGAAAGCCACCCGGCTGTGGGCCACCGGCACCGAACCAGGCATCCCAGTCCGGTGGTGGACGAAAGTCCTCACCCGAGCGCCAGTTGCTGCCCAACTGATCATAAGCCTTGCGCTTTTCCGCATCACCCAGGACCTCGTACGCTTCGTTCACTTCCTTGAAGCGGTCCTCGGCATTGGCCTCCTTGCTCACATCGGGATGGTATTTGCGCGCCAGCCGACGATAGGCCTTCTTGAGGTCGTCCTGGGAGGCGGATCGATCCACCCCCAGGACCTTGTAATAGTCTTTGTATTCCATAACCGCCTACGATACTCCAAAACAAGAGCGCCGCGTGATCACGCGGCGCAGGTTGCGTCCTGCCGAACGCCTTCCGAGTGGAGTCCGGGGTCATCCTTCCACGGTGATGCGCCGGGGCTGCACCTTTTCCTGCTTGGGAATGCGCACTTCCAGCACACCGTTGGCGCTGCGGGCGCTGATGCGCTCGGCGTCTGCCGTGTCGGGCAGGGAGAAGCGACGATAGAAGCTGCCGCGGATACGCTCCACGCGCTTGTACCCTTCGCGCTCTTCCGCGCTTTCGGCCTTGCGCTCACCGCGGATGGTCAGCACGCCGTTTTCCATATGGACTTCAATGTCCTTGGGGTCCACGCCGGGCACGTCCGCGTGCAGCACATAGGCGTCCTTCTCCTCCCGGATATCCACCGCCGGCACCCAGTCGCTGGTGGCCGCAGCCTCTTCGCCACCGGCCATGGCCGGGTTCAGGCGATCCAGTTCCCGGGACAGCTGGTTCAGCAGGCTCCAGGGTTCATAACGGGTCGTCAACATGGCTATCACCTCCACTTGTCTCGTTAGTCAAGGCAACTTCGCCTTTCGCTATCCGATATAGGGGCCGTGGAGAGGATTTCAAGGGGGATTTGTCACCGTTCATCCGGTGCTCATGCGCTCCAGTGACTGCAGCCGGAATTGGTCATCCACCGTCAGGCGAAACCGCCCGCGCACCCCGTCATGGGTCACGTGCGGGCGCAGCGCCGAGGCCGGAAACCGAACCGTGCGACCCTCCTGTGACCAGGCCACCACGGAGGCCGCCGACCCGGAGTAGTAGCGCAGGAATTCGTCGCGGGGGATGTCCAGTCGGAAGTGATAGCGGTGCACCGGGGCCTATTCCAGGTTCTGAATCTGCTCGCGCATCTGTTCGATGAGCACCTTGAGTTCCACGGCGGCCTGGGTGGTTTCCATGTCGTTGGACTTGGAACTCAGGGTGTTGGCCTCGCGGTTGAGTTCCTGCATGAGAAAATCCAGGCGCCGCCCCACCGGCTCGCGGCGCTCCAGGACCGCCTGGATCTCCTTCACATGGCCCTCCAGGCGATCCAGTTCCTCGGCCACGTCCAGCTTCTGGGCCTGCAGGGCCAGTTCCTGCTCCAGCCTGCCGGGCTCAAGGTCGGTGCCCAGTTCCTGAATGCGACTGCGAACCCGTTCGCGCAGGGCCTCCACCACCTGGGGTCGCCGTGCGCGCACCCGGGCCACCTGCTCGGTAATGGCCTTGCAACGGGCCTGAAGCAGTTCCTTGATGTGCGCCCCCTCACGACCGCGATTGTCCACCAGGGTGTTCAGAGCCTCATCCAGCAGCTCCAGGGCGGCGGTCATCACGGGTTGCAGATCCTGCTCGGGCTCGATCACCACGCCCGGCCAGCGCAGGATGTCCATCGCCGTCATGCGTGCCGCGTTCATCATCCAGTGCTCGACACGCACCACGGTGCTGATCATTTCCTTGGCCAGCTCCTCGTTGAGTTCGATGGTGTCCTGGTCAGCGCTGCCCCGGCGAAAGCGCAGGTTGCACTCCACCTTGCCCCGCCCCAGCCGGGCCTGGATGCGCTCGCGCACCTTGCCCTCCAGACCACGGAGTTCCTCGGGCAGCCGCGGCGAGATCTCAAGGTAACGGTGGTTGACGCTGCGCAGCTCCCAGACAAGCGAACCGTACTCGCCCGAAGATTCGCATCGCGCGAAGCCGGTCATGCTGAATAACATGGGATCTCCCGATATGTGGATTGACCAGCAGATTGTAGCGGTTCGGTCGGATACCGACAGGCCTGGGTGCATCAGCGGGCCACGGCGCGTTCCGCTGGCGCCTGCCAGCCCTCCTGCGTCACGTATTGGACCACCTGATGGGGATCGATCCCATGGCTGCCGGGCTCGAGGACCGAACGTATGGCGGGGGCGGAGGAACCCGCCTCCCAGGCCGTGCTCGCCAGATTGAGGAGGCTCGGGGTGTGCATGGGGCTGTGTTCCGCATCCAGCAGCAGCATCACCGTGGGCCTGAGGCGATGGCGGGCATTGAAGCCCACCACCACCCCTACCTCACCGGAGGTGAGTTCCACCAGACTGCCCACCGGATAGATGCCCACGCAGCGGATGAAGGCCTCCACCAGTTCGGTATCCAGTTCCTCGCCACGCATGCGAAAGATGATGTTCAGAGCATCCTGCGGGGTCATTCCATCGTGGTAAACCCGTTTACTACTGATGGCGTCGTAGACATCCGCCACCGCCACCAGGCGGGCATGGGGCGGAATGGCGTCACCCTTGTGGCCGTTGGGGTAGCCTGCGCCATTGATGCGCTCGTGATGACACAGGGCCGTCTGCAACGCCTGTTCGGGGAGATCCTTGTTGCGCTTGAGCAGGGCGTAGCCGAGCACGGGATGGGCCTTCATCTGCTCGAACTCTTCGGCGGTCAGCCGACGCGGGCAGTTGAGGATCTCCAGCGGCACGCGCAGCTTGCCGATATCGTGCAATAACGCGCCCAGACCCAGAACCTCCAGTTCGTCACGGCCCATTCCCAGAAAGCGCCCGAAGCTCAGCGACAGGATGCAGACATTGATGCTGTGCAATGAGGTGTATCGGTCACGTTCGCGCAGGTGGGTGAGCCACAACAGGGCATTGGGACTTTCCACCACCTGCTCGGCCAGATGGCTCACAACCCGACGCACCTGCCCGGTGTTTACCGAACGGCCCAGGCGGGCATCTTCCAGAACCTCGGTGATGTAATGCTGTGCATCCCGCCACACTGAACGGGCACGATCCATCTGTGCGCCGATTTCGGCGAGTGCTTCTGGCGGCGGCGCGTCGCACTCCACCTTGCGAACACGGTCAATGGCGGACCGGGTCCGGCGCCGGGTGCCCGGGATGGGCTGGAGCAGTTCATCCGGGGTCTTGTCCCGGTCCACGGCAACGATGGTGCAGTTTTCCTTGAGGTAGCGGATCTGCTCATCCGTTTCCACCCAGAAGCCTTGCAGGGGAAACGGCGTACCCTGCCAGGGGCGATCCAGTTCGCAGACGTACATCCCCGTCCTGACGGACGTCGCGGCAAGCTCCTGCTTGATCACTGCCATCTCAACATCTCACCGGCGTGGCGCATGATTGTGCAGTATCTCACACTCTCCGGCCATCGCGGCACGATCAATCTCAACGGACCGCCGCCCCAGACCCGGCCCGGGAGACCCTGTCATGTGGGCGGTGCTGCCGACAGTATGCGGTTTCTCAGGGTGACATGGAATTCGAGATGGTGATCCCGTGGGGGCACCCCCTGAGCACCACCGCTTTGAAGCACCAACCCCACCCGCACGGCCAGTGTGTCCTGCGCATCAGGCAGGGGCTGCACCATCAACCCGGACCCGGGCCGAAAGCCCCGCAGCAGTTCGTGATTGTGCTGCGAGCCATGGCGACAACGCAGGGCGTCGCCCTGGATGAAATAGGTCACCGTGTGCACACCCGGTGGCGCGCCGCACCAGTCGATGGTGCGATCCCGGACCACCGCCAATTCACCATTGGCGTGACTCACGTGCTCGGCACCGCGTATATCCCGGGCCAGATAGTCCACGGCAAAGGCCATGGTTTCCTGGAGCTGCCCGAACCGCTGGGCCTCCCGATAGGCCACGTGGTTGGCGAGAAAGACCTGCACCACCCCGGCCATCAAAATCAGGCCGATCACCATGGCGACCATCAGCTCGACCAGGGAAAAACCCCGCGCCGGATACTGTGGCCCCACTTCAACAGGAGCCGCACTCATGGCAGCGATACCGCTGGCGGTTGCAATGCATATTCGAACACCGGCCTGTCATCCGCGTCATCGAATCGCCCATCCACCCACCGGATGCGCACGGTGCAACCCGAGGCACCGCAGTCCAGCGCGCTATCGCCAGCCTCGGGCAGGCCGACGCGCTCCGGAGCATCCGGATCATGTTGCCAGTGGCCACGCCATGGCCCTTGCACGGATTCCGGGTCCGCCATACCCGTGGCCGCCGCCAGCCACAGACGCTCGCCGGCATCCATGGCCATGATGCTGGCCACGGTGCGCTGGTAGGCGGAATGGGCACTTTGCAGGGAGAACAGTTGCAGCCCGGCCAAGCCGAGCAGGCCTATGGAAAGCACCAGCAGCGCAACCAGGGCTTCGACGAGAGTGAAGCCCTGGAGATGACGGGGTGCTGAGGGGGGACGAGGAAGTCGGTTTGGCATGGGGGTCACCTCCTGTGACGATATCCGTTTCCTTGTGGGCCGAGCCGGGGTCGGGCAGGGGCAGACTAAGCCAACCGGGCAAGGGCATCAAGTCCTTGCAGCCGCCCCCCTCACCCCGACCCCTCTCCCCCAAGGGGCAAGGGGCTCAGTGAATCGGCCCCGAAGAGGCCGTTCTCATCAGGGGGCTGCGCCTTCGGGGCCCGTCAGGCCGTTACATTGATGTTGTTGCCCAGATTGGCAGGCAGGACCTGAGAACCGGGATCGGGCAGTGCATCCACCAGATCGGCGGCGACCTGTGCCTGGACATCAATGGCCTTCTTGGTGACGGCCGTGCCCACGTCAAGGGCAGTTTGCTGCTGGCTCAACTGAGTGGCCAGATTGGCAATGGCGTTGGCGTCCATGGGGATCTCCGAAACATCGCATGCGTGAATGTGAAGCCGTTTTCAGAGGGCTCGAGAAGGGTAGCGGCAGACCTGAAGCCGACTTGAGGGCACCGGACAGAAATCTTTCTCACCACCCGCCCTCAGGGCACCATGGCTGCCGCCCCCCGGCGCCGACGCCACCAGCGACCCACCAGGCCGTGGCGGGGCGCTGCCAGCAGGGCCACGGCGAACAGCGCGGTAGCCACCAGCACGATGGCACCGCCTGAGGCCACATCGAACAGGAAGGAAAGATACAACCCCAGCACCGCCGACAATATCCCGGTGCCCACCGACAACAACATCATGGTGGTCAGTCGGTCGGTGAGCAGATGAGCCGTGGCCCCCGGTGTGATGAGCATGGCCACCACCAGGATGATGCCCACCGTCTCCAGGCTGGCGACGATGGTGAGAGTAAGCAACAGGATCAGCCCGTAATGCACCACGCTCGTATTGAACCCGAGGGCCTGGGCCTGCATGGGGTCGAAGGTGTAAAGCACCAGGGATCGATAGAAGACCCATACCGCCACCAGGGCCACCACGCCGGAGAACAGGGTGAGCATCAGCGCCGGATATTGAACACCCAGGACATTCCCGAAAAGGATATGCATCAGGTGGGTATTGGTGGCGATCTTGCCGATGATCACCACCCCCAGGGCGAAGGCGAAGGTGAACATCAGGCCCATGGCCGCATCGGACTTGATGCGTGTGTGCCGCTCCAGTGCGCCAATGCCCAGGGCCGAGACGGCGCCGGCCAGGAAGGCGCCAATGAAGAAGGGCCAGCCCAGCAGATAGGCGATGGCCACACCGGGCAGCACGGCGTGGGAAATGGCATCGCCCAAAAGCGACCAGCGCTTGAGCACCACGAAGCAGGACAGCAGGCCGCAGATGGCGCCCACCAGGATGGAGGTGAGCAGGGCCCGCTGCATGAAGGCGTAGTCGAAGGGTGCCGAGAGGGCCTCGGGAAACAGGCCCACGATCAGCATCAAACCGGCGATCAATACGTCGATCAGGGCCATGCCCAGGGATTCGAACCATGCCATCACGATGCCTCCACCAAGGGTTCATGATCCCGCACCCATCCCGCCGCCGCAGTTCGGGCCAGCATCTCATCCACCAGCATGCGCTCGGGAGCCCCCATACCCACCACCTGACGATTGAGCAGCAGCACCTTGTCGGCGTAGCGGCGGGCGCTGTCCATGTCGTGGGTGACCATGATCACGGTGCGCCCGGAACGGCGCTCGCCATCCAGCACCTTCATGATGAGGCGCTCGCTGGCGGTATCCACCCCGGCCAGGGGCTCGTCCAGTAGCAACACCCTGGCCTCCTGGGCCAGAGCCCGGGCCAACAGCACCCGCTTTTTCTGACCGCCCGAGAGCGCGCCGATGGGCCGGTCGGCATAATCCTGCATGTCGACGGCCTTGAGGGCCTGACGTACCACCGCCCAGTGCAGGGGGTCGCACCAGCGGGGCGGCACGATGCGCCTCCAGAAGGCATCGCCACGCATGTGGCCATAGCGACCCGTGAGCACCGTATCCCTGACGGAGATGGGAAAGTCCCATTCCACCGCCTCCTGCTGGGCCATGTAGGCCATCACCCCGGCACGGCGCTGGGCGGACGGCTCCTGCCCGAGCACCTGCACCTGCCCACGCTGCGCCTTCATCACCCCCAGCAGGATACGAAAAAGGGTCGACTTGCCAGCACCATTGGGGCCGATGATGGCTGTCCATTCACCGGCTGGCAGGTCGATGTGCACATCCTCCAGCACCGCTTGTCCATCGTAGGCCGCGTACACATGCCGGACTTCCACCGCGGGCAGCGACTGGTGTACCACTTCACTCATCCTGACGACCTCCAAGGTGTTCCCTGAGCAGCATCATGTTATGGCGCATCATGGCGAAATAATCCTCAGCGCCGCTACCGGGCTGCCCGAGGGAATCCACGTACAGGGGGCCGGCCACGGTCACGCCGGTGTCCTCGGCCACGCTGCGCACATGGCGATCCGAAATGGTGCTCTCCCAGAAGACGGCCCCGGGCGCCTGCTCACGCACCAGATCCACGATACGCATGATCTGCCGCGGGGAGCCCTCGGTCTCCGCGTTGGTGCCCCAAACGCCATCATGGCGCAGGCCATATGCGTGGGCGAAGTATACGAATGCTGCCTCGCTGGTGATCAGCAGGCGCTGCTCTTCGGGAATGGGGGAAAGCGCCTCAAGGATCTCCTCGTGGAGGACCTCAAGCTCGGACTCCAGGGCCCGGGCACGGGTGGCAAAGGCCTCAGCACGGGCGGGGTGAATGTCCCCCAGGGCCCGGGCAATGGCATGGCCGTAGGCAGCGGCCTTGCGAGGATCCATCCAGAGATGAGGATCGGGATCCCCTTCGAAATCACCGGTCACGATGGGATGGGTTTCCACCCCAGCCTGCTCGGCCACGGCCACCAGCGGCACGTCGCGCCGCGTCGTGGCGCGCACCTGCCCCATCCACTGTTCCAGCATGTAACCGTTGTAGAGCACCAGATCGGCTCGCTCCAGGGCCTTGAAGTTATCGGGCGTGAGCTCCCAGTCATGCACCTCTGCACCCACCGGGGTGAGCACCCTCACCTGGGCGTCGCCACCGGCCACCCTCTCCACCAGGTCTCCCAGGACCGAAAAGGTGGTCACCACGCGCGGGGGCTCGTGGGCGGCAAGCGGCACCGCCACCAGAGACAACACAAACAACATGACCACGCGAAGGCTTTTCATGACATTATCACCTTAAATGAGAATTAATCTTAATCTAATGCTAGCCCGGAATCCTGAAAATTTCCAGCCCCGGGAGTCGAGAAACGCAGGGCGTCTCGGGTGGGGTTGCCTCAGGAGCGCCAATGATCCACTCTCTTGATGGGAATTCATGACCCGCACGAGCGCCGGACGAGTCAAAAGCCGCACAGACGGCCCGTCACCGGCGCCCGATCCAAAACCTGTTCAGGAGGTGGAAACATGTCAGAAGAACTCGCAGGCCAGACCGTGGCCTCCCTGCAGCTGGGCGTACCCTTCATGGTGACCCTGTATGTGATCATCGGCATCATCATTGCCGCCCAGATCATCGTGGTGACCTTCCAGAAGTAAGCATCCCGAGCACCCGGCCCGCTGGTGGGCCGGGTGACCGCACGCCATGAAACCACCCAGACGCACCCCATCGCCGGAAAAATCCAACATCGTCCTGATCGGACCCATGGGGGCCGGCAAATCCACCGTGGGTCGACACCTGGCCAGCCACCTGCACCTGCCCTTCGTGGACAGCGATCGGGAGATCGAACGCCGCATGGGCGTGGACATCCCCACCATCTTTGAGTACGAGGGCGAGGATGGCTTTCGCCAGCGTGAAGCAGCGGTGATCGCCGACCTGTGCAGCCGCGAGGGCATCGTCCTGGCCACCGGTGGGGGCGTCGTGATGCGCCCGGAAAATCGGGAATGCCTGAAACGCTGTGGCCTGGTGGTGTATCTGCGCACCTCCGTGTCGGTACAACTGCGGCGCACCGCCCGGGATCGCAACCGCCCGCTGCTTCAGACGGAAAATCCCCGTGCCCGGCTGGAGGAGCTGCTCAGGATTCGCGACCCGCTGTACCGGGAGATCGCCCACCTGGTGGTGGACACCGACCGGGAACACCTGCGCGGCACAGTGCGCACCGTGGCCCGGCGCTTCAGAGGTAGGCTCCCCAAGCCGGACAAGGCCCGCTCCTGGACGCCCGTTTCCGCCCCGGAGTAGTGCCTCCGCGGTGGCTTTCACGGTGCCCACCTTAGTATCATCCCGGCATGGACACCCTCACCGTTGATCTTGCCGAACGCAGCTACCCGATCCACATCGGCCGGGGGCTATTGAAAGAGTCGGGGCACTTCCAGGCCCTGCTGAAGGGACGTCGTGCGGTCATCGTGACCAACGAGACCGTCGCCCCCCTCTACCTGGACACCCTCAAGCAGACCCTGGCGGCCGTGCACGACGGCCCGGTGGAGGCCCTGATACTGCCCGATGGCGAGCAGTACAAGAACGTCGACACCCTCAACCGCATCTACACCTTCCTGCTGGAGCGACGCCTGGACCGTAGCGCCATGCTCATCGCCCTGGGAGGCGGCGTGATCGGAGATATCACCGGCTTTGCCGCCGCCACCTACCTGCGCGGCGTGGACTTCATTCAGGTGCCCACCACCCTGCTCTCCCAGGTGGACTCCTCCGTGGGCGGCAAGACCGGCGTGAATCATGCGCTGGGCAAGAACATGATCGGCGCCTTCCATCAGCCCCGGCTGGTGGTCATCGACACGGATACCCTCAACACCCTGCCCGACCGGGAACTCAGCGCCGGCCTGGCCGAGGTGATCAAGTACGGCCTGATCGACGATGCAGACTTCTTCGTCTGGCTGGAGGAACACCTGCCACGCCTGCTGGCCCGGGAACCCGAAGCCCTGGCCTGGGCCATCCACCGCTCCTGCGCCGACAAGGCCCGGGTGGTGGCTCAGGATGAGCGGGAGTCCGGACGCCGTGCGCTGCTGAACCTGGGTCACACCTTCGGCCATGCCATCGAAAACGGCATGGGCTATGGCCAGTGGCTGCACGGCGAGGCAGTGGGCGCCGGCATGATCATGGCGGCCCACCTGTCCCGACAGATGGGCTGGATTGATGACGACGACCTCGACCGCACCACCCGCCTCATAGAGAAGGCGCGCCTGCCCGTGGCCCCGCCGGCGGGGCTGTCCACCGAGCGATTCAAACAGATCATGGCGGGCGACAAGAAGGTCCTTCAGGGCCAGTTGCGGCTGGTTCTGCTCAAGGGGATCGGCGCATCCGTGGTAACGGCAGACTTCGATCCCGGGGCCCTGGACAACACCCTGAACGCCCTGACTCGCCCATGAACAGCGCACCGGCTGCCCTCAACGATCCCGGCCATCTGGCCCCCTACGCGGCCCGGGATGCCCTGAGTCGGGGCCGCAGCCACCCGGAGGACGCCCCGGGCTACCGCAGCGAGTTCCAGCGGGATCGGGACCGCATCATCCACTCCACCGCCTTCCGGCGTCTGGAATACAAGACCCAGGTGTTCATCAACCACGAGGGGGACCTGTTCCGTACCCGCCTCACCCACAGCCTGGAAGTGGCGCAGATCGCCCGTGGCTGCGCCCGGGTGCTGCGCCTGAACGAGGACCTCACCGAGGCCATCGCCCTGGCTCATGACCTGGGCCACACCCCCTTCGGCCATGCCGGCCAGGACACCCTGAACGCCTGCATGGCCGATCACGGTGGCTTTGAGCACAACCTTCAGTCGCTGCGGGTGGTGGAGTCCCTGGAGGCCCATTACGCCGAGTTCGACGGCCTCAACCTCACCTTCGAGACCCGCGAGGGGATCCTCAAGCACTGCGACCCCAGGGTGGCCGCCACCCTGGGCGATGTGGGCCGGCGTTTCGTGGACGGGCACCAGCCCACCCTGGAGGCGCAACTGAACAACCTGGCCGACGAGATCGCCTACAATAACCACGATGTGGACGACGGCCTGCGATCGGGCCTGATCACCCTGGAACAGCTCATGGACGTGACCCTGTTTCGGGAGGCCTTCGAAGCGGTGCGGGCACGTTACGGGGAGCTGCCCGAAAAACGTGCCCGTCACGAGGTGATCCGGCGCATGATCAACCGTCTGGTCACCGACCTGGTGGAAAGCAGTCTGGCCCGCATCCACGAGGCGGCCCCGGATCACCCGGACGCGGTGCGCGCCCAGGGACGCCCGCTGATTTGCTTCAGCGCACAAATCCGCGAATACAACCTTGAACTTAAACGGTTTCTACGTCAGCATCTTTACCGGCATTATCGGGTGAACCGCATGACCATGAAGGCGGCCCGGGTGCTCAGGGAATTGTTTGCCGCCTACATGGCCGAGCCTGCCCTGCTGCCCCCGGAGCACGAGGACAAGGCACGACGCCTGTCCGCCCAGTCCGGTGACGCCGGTCGTGCCCGCGCCGTGGCGGATTACGTGGCCGGCATGACCGACCGTTTTGCCATTGCCGAACACGGCCGTCTGTTCGACCCGAACACACTTTCATGACATCCAGGGATCCCATGGCCAACGACACGCTGCCCGCCGACTGCCTCGACCAACTGGGGCTCAGGCAACAACCGTTCGCCTCCATTGCCGGCGAAGACTTCCTCTACTCCGACCCGGCCACCGACATGCCGGTGAACGTCACCCTTGAGCATCTGGAGAATGACCAGAACGTGGTCATCCTCAAGGGCGAACAGGGCTCCGGCAAGAGCACGCAACTGCTGCGGGTGCTGGCCCAGGGCCGGGAGAACATGGATTTTTGCGCCTTCAAGGCCCGATCCGGCATCAGCCTGGCCGCCGTGGAATACACCGTGCGCCAGTACTGGAAGGAGGCCGTACCCGCCGAGCAGGAGGGCACCGAACCCCTGGAACAGTTCCTCATCCGCCTGATCCGGAGCGGCATGCGCCCGGTGCTGGCCATCGACGATGCCCACCTGCTGGAACCGGACGTGCTGCGCCAGCTCATTCAGACCCGGCAGCGCATTCACGATCAGGTGGACCGCCGCTTCGGTCTGCTGCTGGTGGGCGAACCTGAGATCGAGGAACGGCTCACCGCGGTGGATGAAGGCCTGGACATCCCCGAGGCGCAGATGACGGTGCAGGTGCGCGCCCTCACCCGGGAACAGACCGGCGCCTATCTGAACCATCGTCTGCAGGCTGCTGGACTGGAAACGACCGATCTGCTGGACCGGGAGACCATCGAGGACATCCACCGGGACTCCGCCGGGCTACCGGGCCGCATCAACACCTGCGCCATGGAACGCCTGCGGGAAATCTGTGAGGGGGGAGCAGCCATGACACCAGGCACACATGGGGAACAAGCCACCGCTTCTGGCGGCAAGGCCTTTTGGCAGCAGCGCTGGTTTGCACCGGCCGTGGCGGGCGTCATCCTGGTGGGGGCGCTGGTCACCCTGCTGAGCCTGCTGGGCGGCCCCGACGATGAACCTCAGCCGGTCCGCAGCCAGCCTCTGGTATTGCCGGAGCAGCCGCCGCGCACCCCCGCCGCACCGGAAACCCCACCGGCCACCGCGCCCGAGCCCACGCCACCGCCCCGGGCCGAAGCCCCGGCCGAACCGGCACCCAGACCCGAGCCGGTGCCTCCACCGGCACCGGAACCGGAGCCCACGCCGGAACCGGCGCCTGAGCCCGCGCCGGAACCCGCACCAGAGCCCGCACCGGAGCCTGAGCCCGAACCGGAGCCGGCAGCCGAGCCCCAGCCGGAACCCACGGGTGACAAGCGCATCCGCGACGCCCAGTGGCTGCGCGACCAGGACCGCTCCCGCTACACCGTGCAGCTACTCGTGAGCAGCAGCGAGTCCGGGGTGCAAAACTTCGTGCAGGACGCCGACCTGCCGGGCGATGTGGCCTGGTTCCGCATGCGTCGTGATGGCCAGAACCTGTACGCCGTCGTCTTCGGCTCCTACCCCGGCGCCAGCGCGGCCCGTAGCGCCATCGCTGCCCTGCCCGCGGATATTCGACGCAATCAACCCTTCATCCGCAGCTTTGGTGCCGTGCAGGACGCCATGGCTGACTAACCCCTCTCTCCTGGCGGCCCCGTTTTCGGGGCCGCAGCAGCGGCCACATGTCCCGCATCCCCACCGCCTTCATCGACGAACTCCTGGCCCGCACCGATATCGTCGATGTGGTGAACACCCGTGTGCAACTCAAGAAAAAGGGCAGCGAATACGCGGCCTGCTGCCCCTTTCACAGCGAAAAGACCCCATCGTTCTACGTAAGCCCCCGCAAGCAGTTCTATCACTGCTTCGGCTGTGGCGCCCACGGGACTGCCCTGGGCTTTCTGATGAACCACGACAACATGGGTTTTGTGGAGGCGGTGGAGGAACTGGCCCGTCGGGCGGGCATGGAGGTACCCCGGGAGGCGGGGCAACGGGAAGATAACGACCGTTTCGCCCGGCTGATCGCCGCCCAGGAAGCAGCGGCGGAGCATTTTATCAACAACCTGCGCCGGCACCCCCCGGCGGTGGACTACCTCAAGCAGCGTGGCCTCACCGGGGCCATCGCCCGGGATTATCGCCTCGGCTTTGCGCCGGACACCTGGGATGACCTGATACAGGCCATTTCCGGGCGTTTCAACGAGGAGGAGCTGCAAGCCGCCGGGCTCACCTCCCGCAAGGAGGGGGGGCGACCCTTCGACCGGTTTCGTGGCCGCATCATGTTCCCCATCCGCGACCAGCGCGGTCGCACGGTAGGCTTCGGCGGTCGCCTGCTGGGCCCCGGGGAACCCAAATACCTCAACACCCCGGAAACCCCCGTCTTTCACAAGGGCCAGCAGCTGTATGGCCTTTACGAGGCTCGCAAGGCAACGCCGCGCCTTGAGGAACTGCTGGTGGTGGAGGGCTACATGGATGTCATCGCCCTGGCCCAGTTCGGCCTGCGCAATGCGGTGGCCACCCTGGGCACGGCCACCACCCGCTACCATCTGGAGCGCCTGTTCCGGGTGGTCTCCCGGGTGGTGTTCTGTTTCGATGGCGATGCCGCCGGGGGCAAGGCGGCCTGGCGCGCCCTGGAGCAGGCCCTGCCCACGGTCCGCGACGGTCGCGAGGTGCGATTCCTGTTCCTGCCCCAGGGCGAGGACCCGGACACCCTGATTCGACGCGAAGGCCCCGAGGGCATCCGGTCCCGCATTGAGGCCGCCCAGCCCTTGTCCGATGCCCTGCTGGAGGGGCTGCGTGAGCGCCATGACGTGGAATCCCGCGAAGGGCGGGCTGCTCTGGGTGTGGAGGCCGCCAGACTTCTCACCACCATGCCCGAGGGGCTGCTGCGCAGTCAGATCATCGGCGACATCGCCCGCCTGTCGGGGGTGTCCAGCGAGCGGCTGGAGCAGCAGATGGGGGCGCCAGCATCCTCGGGCGCCCCCCTTCAGGCACAACCCACCCGGCCCTCGGCAAAACGGCAGGTGCCGGGCCGCAAGCTGGCTGTCACCCCCGTCAGGCTGGCGCTGTCACTGCTGCTGGAGCAGCCCTCACTGGCTGCCCGGGTACAGGACAAGGACTGGCTCAAGGCCGTGGAAGTGCCGGGCGCAAAGCTCCTGGCGAAGGTCCTTGAAACTCTGCATGCGCACCCCCATCTAACCACCGCAGCGCTGCTGGAGCGCTGGCGAGACAGCGAAGCGTGGCCGCATCTACTAAAATTGGCTCAATGGCAACCTCCACCCTCGGAGGAAACCCACCTGGAACGCATGCTCGATGATGCCCTGGCCCGCCTGTATCGCCAGTACGAACAGCAGCGGGCCGACACCCTGCTGGCCAGGGCGGCCCAGCAACCGTTGACGGAGGCGGAGAAGGCAGAGTTGAAGTCGGTACTCAAACCCGGAAAGGGCAAACCCGGCACGCAACACCCAGCCTGACAGGTCTACGCCTATTGAAAGTGGTCGTCAACCCATCGCAATGCTACAATTGATCGTTTAACCCCTGGCCAGCGCCTCTCCCGGTTCGCACAGGTCCAGCTTGAGCAGGTTTTCATGAATCACGAAGAACAGCAATCGCGCCTCAAGGAGCTCATCGCCAAGGGCAAGGAACAGGGCTTCCTGACTTACGCGGAGGTGAACGACCACCTCCCGGACACCATCGTCGATCCGGAGCAGATCGAAGACATCATCGCCATGATCAACGACATGGGGATCACTGTCCACGAGCAGGCACCGGATACCGACAGCCTGATCCTGTCCGACAACTCCGTGTCCACCGACGAAGATGCCGCCGAGGAAGCCGCCGCCGCGCTGGCCTCCGTGGACGGGGAATTCGGGCGCACCACCGACCCGGTGCGCATGTACATGCGCGAGATGGGCACGGTGGAACTGCTCACCCGTGAAGGCGAAATCAAGATCGCCAAGCGCATCGAGGAAGGACTCTCGCAGGTCCTGTTCGCCCTGGCTCACTACCCCAAGTCCATCGCCTCGCTGCTCTCCGAATACGGCCGTGTTGAGGCCGAGGAGATCAAGCTCACTGACATCATCGTGAGCTTCATGGACCCGCATGCCGACGAGATCGCTTCCGTGGCCCCGCCCCGCGAGGAATCCCCGGCGGCTCCGGCTACCGCCGCAGCCTCGGACGACAGCGACGCCGACAGCGACGACGGCGATGCGGATGATTCCGATGACGACGCCGCCCCGGAAGATACTGGCCCGGATCCGGAAGAGGCCCGCGCCCGCTTCACCCAGCTGGAGGCCATGTACGAGCGCGCCATGGAGTGCGCCGCCCAGGGCAAGAACGAGGAATATGCCCAGGCCCGGGAAGAGATGGCCCGCTACTTCATGGAGTTCAAGCTGGTGCCCCGCCTGGTGGACCAGCTCACCGCCGACCTGCATGACACGGTGGCCCGCATCCGTGGCCAGGAGCGCATGATCCTGCGCACCTGCGTGGATCAGTGCAACATGCCCCGCAAGGAGTTCATCTCCACCTTCCCGGACAACGAGACCAACCTGAAGTGGCTCGATGGCGTCCTCAAGGGCAAGGCCGCCCGTTACAAGACGCAGCTCGCCGAACACCGGGGTGACATCCTCAAGGCCCAGAACCGCCTGGTGGACATCCAGGAAGAGTCCTCCCTCACCATCGGCGAGATCAAGGACATCAACCGCCGCATGTCCATCGGTGAGGCCAAGGCCCGTCGCGCCAAGAAGGAGATGGTGGAGGCCAACCTGCGCCTGGTGATCTCCATTGCCAAGAAGTACACCAACCGCGGCCTGCAGTTCCTGGACCTGATCCAGGAGGGCAACATCGGCCTGATGAAGGCAGTGGACAAGTTCGAGTACCGTCGTGGTTACAAGTTCTCCACTTATGCCACCTGGTGGATTCGCCAGGCCATCACGCGCTCCATCGCCGACCAGGCCCGCACCATCCGCATTCCCGTGCACATGATCGAGACCATCAACAAGCTCAACCGCATCAGCCGGCAGATGCTCCAGGAGATGGGCCGAGAAGCCACCCCTGAGGAACTCTCCCAGCGCATGGAAATGCCCGAGGACAAGGTGCGCAAGGTACTCAAGATCGCCAAGGAGCCCATCTCCATGGAGACTCCCATTGGCGACGACGAGGACTCGCACCTGGGGGATTTCATCGAGGACGTGAACGTTCAGTCGCCCATCGACTCAGCCACCCGCGAGAGCCTGTCGGAGACCACCCGCGAGGTACTGGCCAGTCTCACCCCGCGCGAGGCCAAGGTGCTGCGGATGCGTTTTGGCATCGACATGAACACGGACCACACGCTGGAAGAGGTCGGCAAGCAGTTCGACGTCACCCGCGAACGCATTCGTCAGATCGAGGCCAAGGCCCTGCGCAAACTGCGCCACCCCTCCCGCTCGGAGATGTTGCGCAGCTTCCTCGACCTGGAGTAGACGTTTCTCCCGTGGGTCGGGCTACATCCCCGGGGCGTGTGCCCCGGCGTAGTCCGACCCCTTTCAAGACCTGCCCATCAATACCGGGCCTGTAGCTCAGTTGGTTAGAGCAGGGGACTCATAATCCCTTGGTCGTCGGTTCGAGTCCGACCGGGCCCACCATTCTCCCCTCATCACTCCTCCCGAGGCTTCCCGTACACCACCACATAGGCTCCGTATAGAAACAGGGCGCCGCCCACCGCCAGGAGGGGCGTGGAACCCATCATGAAGCCGATGTGCCCGATGACGTAGCCAATCACGAACCACCACATAGCCCGACTCCTCTCAAAAACGGGGACGACCCAACCCCAAAAATCGGCCAAGTCGCGCCGTACAGGTCGTTTTGCAAACGGCCCCGACCATGACGCGCCGGGGTGACAGATCCTCTTGGGGTACTATGATCCAAATGGGCACCCGGTTCCACCTGATGAACGTCGTGGGATTAGGGAGGGTGTGCACCTGCGATTGTCCCGCCCCAGCCCAACAGACTGACACAGATCAGGACGGCGAGCGTCGAGTACGGCCAAGCTGGGGAGGGACGGGGTGCGAAAACATCACATGGACAATGCACCGAGCAGATCCGATTACAGCCCTGTGGCTTATGTTGAGACCGGATTAGGGCTTAAACTGTATGCGGGTTAACCAATGGGTCGGTCAACGCAAACCTGTGGACGGGGCCGACCCCATCACAAACCAATAAGGGAGCGACCATGAGTACAGACTATCCGAGTGTTGGCGTAGCCTCCGGGCTGCCGCGCCATTCCTTTCCGCTGCGCGTATTGCACTGGCTGATTGCCGTTTTGCTGGTCTTCGCGCTGATTGGCGGGCTGACCCTGGGCACCCTTGGCCATGAGCGCCTGGTGGAACTGGTAGGCATGGACATGGCCAACATGGCCTATATAGCCCACAAGACGCTGGGCATCACCCTGCTGGGCCTGATGGTGCTGCGCCTGTTGGTGCGGTTGCTCCAGGGCACGCCGCCCTATGCGGTGGATCTGTCCGGATTCCAGCGGTTCATGAGCCGTTCGGTGCATTTCCTGCTGTATGTGCTGGTGATCGCCATGCCCATCGTCGGCTGGCTGGCCACGGCAGCTGCGGGCTTCCCGATCAACTTCTTCACCTGGGAACTGCCGCCCCTGATCGCCGAGGACCCGGCCCTGGCTGAACAACTGTTCCAGGCTCACATGATCGTGGCACTGTGCATCATCGCCCTGTTGGTGCTGCATATCGGTGCCGGCCTGCGTCACAAGCGCCGTGGCGACTGGGTCATGCACCGCATCAGCCTGAGCCGCTAAGGCAAGCGGGCCGCGCCCCACACCCGCGGGTGTGGCGCGGCCCGTCAGGTCATTTCAGCAATAAAAAAGCGGCCCCCGGGGCCGCTTTTTTATTCGGGCGCTTTCATCGAGACGCCCAGCCGAGCCAACGCTCAGGACTGAACCACTGAACTCGTCTGCGGCTGCTCCTGCCAGCGCACCCCCTGGGCATCCAGCGCCGCCAGGAGCATCTGAGTGGCCTCCATGGCGTCATCTGCCGGGCCCTTGACGCCCATCTCCACCTCGCGACAACCCGCCTGGGTGGAAGGCAGGCTGGACAGGCGAATACCGGGAAAACGCTCCATGACTGCCTCCATGATGGGCACCAGGTCCGACTCCGGTGTACCGCTGACCTTCACCAATCGCTCGATCACCGGCACCTTGCCGAACAGATGGGTGTAATGGGTGTCCAGCACCCACTCCACCATGGGCCAGGCCATGTTGGGAAAACCGGGTACACAATGATGATGCTTCATGCTGAAGCCCGGGATGCGATTGACCGGGTTCGGGATCAATGACGACCCCACGGGCAGCTCCGCCATGCGAATGCGATGGGGGTAGGCAGACTCCCCGAAACGCTCCTCCAGAATGGCCACGGCCTCCGAGTGCAGCGCCAGGTCCACCCCGGAAGCCCGGGCAAAGCACTGTCGGGTGCGGTCATCGGGCGTGGCGCCGATACCGCCAAAGCTGAAGACCACAGCGCCGCTGGCAAGCGTCTGGCGAAGGTTCTCGGTGAGCAGGTTGGCGTCATCACCCACAAAACGGGCGGATGACAGCTCCAGACCTCGCCGACTCAAGGCCTGAATCAGGAATTCCATGTGTTTGTCGCGGCGCTTGCCGGACAGCAATTCATCACCGATGATCAGGGCGGCGATATGCATGCCATCTTCCCCTCAGTTCTTCGCGCCCATGGCCATGGCCCGCTCCCGAGCCTGTTCCCCGGCCTCCCGCCTGGCTTCGTAATCGTACTTCGGGTCGGCTTCCGGCCAGCCCTGGATATGACGCAGGATGAGGTCAGCCAATGCGTTGGTATGGTCGCGGCGGGTATTCAAGGAGGGAATGTAGCTGAAACGCTCGCCGCCCGCTTCCAGGAAGGCCTCGCGGCTTTCGTCGGCAATCTCTTCCAGGGTCTCCAGGCAATCGGCGGAGAAGCCGGGGCAGACCACGTCCAGTGATTTCACGCCCTGCCCCGGCAACTCGGCGATGGTCTCCGAGGTATAGGGGGTCAGCCACTGCTGACGACCAAAGCGAGACTGGAAGGCCACCTGCCATTGATGCTCGGGCAGCCCCAGGTTCTCTGCCACCATGCGGGCCGTGGTCTGGCAGTAACAATGGTAGGGGTCGCCCTGATCCAGGTAGTCCCGCGGGATGCCGTGGAAGGAGAACAGCAACCGCTCGCCCTGACCATTGGCCTGCCAGTGCTCACGGATGCTGTCTGCCACTGCCTGAATATAGGCCGGGTCACCGTGATAACCCATGACGAAACGAATCTCGGGCACCCAGCGCCAGCGACTCACCTCCTGGGTGACCGCATCGAAGGTGGAACCGGTGGTGGAGGCAGCATACTGGGGATAAAGCGGCAGCACGAGAATGCGCCGGGCACCGGCACGGCGCAACTCTTCAAGGCCGGCGCGAATCGACGGGTTGCCGTAACGCATGGCCACGGCCACCTTGACCGGACCGGGGAGCAGTTCCGCCATCCGCTCGGCGACGGCGGCCCCCTGCGCCCGGGTGGTGGTCAGCAGCGGTGAGCCATCCTCGCCCCAGATCTGGGCATATTTGGCGGCACTCTTGCGCGGGCGCGTGTTGAGGATGAGGCCGTTGAGCAGCAGCCACCACAGCGGGCGCGGCGCCTCCACCACCCGCGGATCCCAGAGGAATTCCTTCAGATAGCGCTTGAGTGCCGCCGGCGTGGGTGCATCCGGGGTACCCAGGTTGGTGATCAGGATTCCCAAGCTCTGAGGGCTCCCATGACGATAGTCCGGCTCGCCAATGTAGGTCATGGTACGTTCTGCTTTTTGGTTTGAAGACAGCCCTGAGGGCGGACGATCAGAAGAGGCTGGCGCCGGGTCGTCCTTACGACGCGCCTCCGGGGCGGGGAGATCGACCGCTTCTCTGTACATCTCAAGAGCCATATATACTCCTCCCCCAAAACACAAGGCGAGACTGTAAACCGACGAGCGTCGATTCACCAGAGTTCAGGCGCCATGCTTTGACTTGGTTTCGGTTTTGTTGCTTTCCGACCCGGCGTGACCGCACTACTGCAACGCCCGAAGGCGCAACGGACTCGTCCGCGGAAAATGGGCCTGCAGGAATTCCATTTGATCCGCCAGCACCCGACGTCCCTGCAGGTAGATATATTCGGCATGGGTGGGCACGAAGGGCACGGCCAGCAATTGCATGGCCGCCTGCTCCGGCGTGCGACCTGCCTTGTGATTGTTGCAGCGCTTGCAGGCCGTGACCACGTTGCTCCAGTGATCCTGCCCCCCCTGACTGATGGGGGTGACATGATCCCGCGACAGATCCCGATACGGGAAGGGGTTGCCACAATAAAGGCATAGATGGGCATCGCGCTTGAACAGGGCCGAGTTGTTCAGTGGCGGTACGTAGCGTTCGCGCACCGCCTTGTTGGTGCCGTAGGTGGCGATGATGGAGTTGACCTCCACCACGCTACGGCGCCCGGACCGTGCATTGATGCCCCCGTGAATACGGTAAAGCAGTACTCCGCAGGTGAAGGCCACCTGCTGAGCGTGGTAAAGCCGCACGGCCTGCTGATAGTCGATCCACTCCATCGGCATGCCTGAAGCATCGGTGCGAAGCACCTGCTGAGTGAACTCAAACACCCCTGCGCCCCCCGGAGGTTATACCGGCACTTGAGGACTCTGCCCCAATCCCGCCCAGAAAGCAATTATCAAGCCGTTGAAACGCCTCGAAAGCTGCCACGGACAGACGTTTGATGTTCAAAGGCCGGTAAAATTCCGCTACCATGCCCTGTTTTTGGGCACTCCCCGGAAAAATTCATGAGAAACGGGCCTCACGGCCCCCGAGTGGTCAATATTCACCCCAGAACCGTTGCAGTCCTTCAACGCCAGGATCGGTCGAAAGCCGGCCATCATCCCTGCACGGGCAGACGGAGTTAAGCCATGCCGATCAAACTTGCAATACCCAAAGAGACCGACCGCGGCGAGCGGCGGGTCGCCCTGGACCCCGCGGTGGCCGCCCGATTCGCCAAGATGGGCCTCGAGGTCATGATTCAGAAGGGGGCGGGTGCCGAGGCTCAGTTCCCTGACGAAGCCTACGCGGATGCCCGCGTGGTCAACGATGCAAAAACACTGCTGGGCGAGGCGGACATCGTCGTCAAGGTGGCCCCACCCACGCAGGAAGAAGTGGACATGATGAAGGACGGCGCCATGATTGCCGGCCTGTTCCATGCCCACAAGCACCCGGAAGTGGTCAAGGCGCTGCAAAAGAAGAAGATTTCCAGTTTCGCCCTGGAACTGATTCCTCGCATCTCCCGCGCCCAGAGCATGGACGTGCTGTCGTCCCAGGCCGCAGTGGGTGGCTACAAGGCTGCCATCATGGGCGCGGATCTGTCCTGCCGCTTCTTCCCCATGCTCACCACCGCCGCTGGCACCATCCGCCCGGCCAAGGTGGTGGTCATCGGTGCCGGCGTGGCCGGCCTGCAGGCCATCGCCACCGCGCGCCGCCTGGGCGCCATGGTGGAAGCCTATGACGTGCGCTCCGCCACCAAGGAGCAGGTGGAATCCCTGGGGGCCAAGTTCCTGGACCTGGGCGTCAAGGCCGAAGGTGAAGGCGGCTATGCCCGCGAACTCACCGACGAGGAGAAGGAAAAGCAGCAGGAGGCCCTGGCCAAATTCATCAGCCAGGCCGATGTGCTGATCACCACGGCCGCCATCCCCGGCAAACCCTCCCCCATGCTGATCCCGCAGAAGATGGTGAACGGCATGAAGTCGGGTGCCGTGATCATCGACCTGGCCGCCGAGGGCGGCGGCAACTGCGAGCTCACCAAGCCCGGCAAGACCGTCACCAAGGGTGGCGTCACCATCCATGGGCCGCTCAACGTGGCCAGCCAAGTGCCGCTGCACGCCAGCGAGATGTACGCCAAGAACCTGCTCAACTTCCTCACCCCCATGCTGCCCGAGGGCAAGCTGGCGCTGGATTGGGAAGATGAGATCATTGCCAAGAGCTGTCTCACCCACGAGGGCGAGATCAAGCACGAAGCGACCCGCAGCCTTGTGGAAGGAGGTCAATCATGATCGAGGGTTTCGTTGCACTCTATATCTTCATGCTCGCCGCCTTCACCGGCTACGAGGTCATTTCCAAGGTGCCGGTGATCCTGCACACGCCATTGATGTCCGGCTCCAACTTTGTCCACGGCATCGTGCTGGTGGGCACCATGGTGGCCCTGGGCCAGGCGGAAACCGGTTTGCAGCAACTGATCGGCTTCGTGGCCGTGATCCTGGCCGCCGGCAATGCCGTGGGCGGCTATGTGGTCACCGAGCGCATGCTTGAGATGTTCAAGTCCAGCAAGGGGGCCAAATAAATGAGTTTCATCGTCAATCTCGCCTACTTTGCGGCGGCGGTCCTGTTCATCATCGGCCTGAAGCAGATGGCTTCGCCGGTGACCGCCCGTCGCGGCATCATCTGGGCCGGCTGGGGCATGGTCATCGCCACCGTCGTGACCTTCCTGCACCCCGAAGTCATCGGCTTCGTGAACTATCTGCTGATCATCGCCGGCATCGGCATCGGCGGCGGCCTGGCCTGGTACACGGGCAAGCGCGTGCCCATGACCGACATGCCCCAGATGATCGCCCTGTATAACGGCATGGGCGGCGGTGCCGCAGCCGGTATCGGTATCGTGGCCCTGATGGGCTCCTACACCATGAACTGGACCATTCAGTTCATTGCAGTGGCGGGTGTGATCATCGGCTCCGTGGCCTTCTCCGGCTCCCTCATCGCCTATGGCAAGCTGCAGGGCCTGATCAAGAAGTCGCTGCGCTTTGACATGCAGCAGAAGATCAACCTGGGTGTACTGGGCGCCACCGTGCTGCTGGGCATCATCATCGGCTTCAGTGGCGCGGAGGTGAATGGCACCCTGCTGTTCCTGTTCGTACTGCTGGCCCTGGCCTTCGGCGTGTTGATGACCATCCCCATCGGCGGTGCCGACATGCCGGTGGTCATCTCCCTGTACAACGCGCTCACCGGCCTGGCCGTGGGCCTCAAGGGTCTGGTGCTGGACAATGCCGCGCTGATGATCGCCGGTATCGTGGTGGGTGCCGCCGGTACGCTGCTCACCCAGCTGATGGCCAAGGCCATGAACCGGCCCCTGACCAACGTGCTGTTCTCCTCCTTCGGCGAGACGCCGAGCGGCGAGCAGGAAGAAGTCAGCGGCAGCATGAAGGAGATCGAGGCCTCCGACGCCGGCGTGATGATGGCCTTTGCCAACAAGGTGATCATCGTTCCCGGTTACGGCATGGCCGTGGCCCAGGCGCAGCACAAGATCTGGGAACTCACCCAGCTGCTGCAGGAGCGTGACGTGCAGGTGAAGTTCGCCATCCACCCGGTGGCGGGTCGCATGCCCGGTCACATGAACGTGCTGCTGGCCGAGGCCGGTGTGCCCTACGACATCATCTACGACCTGGATGAGATCAATAACGAGTTCAAGACGGCCGATGTGGCCGTGGTGATCGGCGCCAACGACGTGGTCAACCCCGTCGCCCGCTCCAACCCGGAGAGCCCGATCTACGGCATGCCCATCCTCAATGCCGACGAGGCGCACAACGTCATCGTCATCAAGCGCGGCAAGGGGGCGGGTTTCTCCGGCGTGGAGAACCATCTGTTCTACGCCGACAACACCCGCATGCTGTACGGCGACGGCCAGAAGGTGGCCGGCGAACTCATCGCCAGCATCAAGGAAATGGGCTGACCCCCTCGGGGTTGCCTGCTTGAAGAGCCCGGGCCTCGTGCCCGGGCTTTTTTTTGCGCGCAAGGGGCGGTAGGGTGCCAGTCCCCGGCCTTGAGTCATCAGGTGCATGCCGAGTTCATCCCCCCCCAGCATCGTTCAGGTCGCCGTGCCCACGCCACTGCATGGGCATTTCGACTACCTGCCCCCTGCACAGGGCCCCCTCCCCCCGGTGGGCGCGCGGGTGCGGGTATCCTTCGGACGTCGCCGGGTGGTGGGGCTGGTGGTGGGACATGGGCAGGATTCGGCGCTGCCGGATGTCCGGCTCAAACGCATCGAGGCCGTGCTCGACGAGACGCCGCTGCTGGACGCCCCACTGCTGAACCTGCTGCGCTGGGCCGCCGACTATTATCACCATCCCCTCGGCGAGGTGATCAGTGCCGCCCTGCCCCAGACCCTGCGCCAGGGCAAGCCGCCCATCGCCCGAGGCATCGAACGCTACCATGTCACTGAGTCCGGCCGGGCCATCGCCCCCGACAGCCTCACCCGCGCCCCCCGCCAGGCGTCGGTGCTGCATCGCCTGCAGGCAAATCCTGAAGGACTCACCCTGGAGCAATTGCGCGACGATCAGGACACCGATCCGCGCGCGGCCCTCAAGGCCCTGATCGACAAGGGACTGGTGGAGCGACATCACCGGCCCTGTCTGGAACCGCCCCGGGATGAACGCCCGGACGCACCGGCACTCAATGCGGCCCAGCAGGCCGCTGTCTCGAGTATCACGGAAAGCCTTGGGGGCTTTACGTGTCATCTGCTGGAAGGCGTGACCGGCAGCGGCAAGACCGAGGTGTATCTGCATGCCATCGAGCAGGTGCTGGCCCGGGGACTGCAGACCCTGGTGCTGGTGCCCGAGATCGCCCTCACCCCTCAACTGCTGGAGCGCTTTCGCCAGCGTCTGGCCACCCCCATCGCCGTGCTGCATTCCAGCCTGAATGAGGGCGAACGTCACTGCGCCTGGCTCTCGGCCCGCGGCGGCGAGGCGGGGGTGATCATCGGCACCCGCTCGGCGGTGTTCGTGCCCTGGGCGCGGCCGGGGCTGATCATCGTGGATGAGGAACACGATGCCTCCCTCAAGCAGCAGGAGGGCTTTCGCTATCACGCCCGGGATCTGGCCGTGATGCGTGGACACCGGGAGACGGTGCCGGTGGTGCTGGGCTCGGCCACCCCCTCGCTGGAGAGCCTGGGCAACGTGGAGCGGGGCCAGTACCAGCGGATCGAACTTCCCGCCCGGGCCGGGGGCGCGGTGGCGCCCCGGCTCAAGGTGCTGGATGTGCGCCATCAGTTCATGGATGAGGGCCTGTCGGTGAGTCTGCTGGATGCCATGCAGCGACACCTGGAGGCCGATGGCCAGGTGCTGCTGTTTCTCAATCGCCGTGGATTCGCACCTGCGCTGATCTGCCATGACTGTGGCTGGGTGGCCGATTGTCACCGCTGCGACGCCCGCATGACCTGGCATGCTGGCGCCCGACTGCTGCGCTGTCACCATTGTGGCCACGAAACCGGACTGCCGGCCCGCTGCCCCTCCTGCGGCAGCCCGCTGGCGCCCCGGGGCCAGGGCACGGAGCGCATCGAACAGGCCCTGCACAAGCATTTCCCCCAATATCCGGCCATTCGCATCGACAGGGACAGCACCCGCCGCAAGGGATCGCTGGAATCCGCCCTGGCGGGGGTGCGCGAGGGGCGTTATCGCATTCTGGTGGGCACGCAGATGCTGGCCAAGGGGCATGATTTCCCCAACGTGACCCTGGCGGCCATCCTGGATGCGGATCAGGGATTGTTCAGCGTGGATTTTCGGGCGGTGGAGCGTCTGGCGCAGACGATCATCCAGGTGGCGGGGAGGTCGGGGCGGGCCCTGCGGGCCGGCGAGGTGCTGATCCAGACCCATCAGCCGGAGCACCCCTTGCTGGCCAGTCTCTTGGGTGGCGGCTACGGTGCCTTTGCCCGCACGGCCCTGGCGGAGCGGCGCGAGGCGATCCTGCCCCCCTATGCCTCCCTGGCCCTGCTGCGGGCGGAAGCGGCCGATGCCCAGGCGCCCCTGGCCTTTCTCGAAAAGGCGCGTGATCATCTTCAGGCCCTGTCGCCCCCCGGCATCCACCCCTGGGGCCCGGCCCCCGCCCCCATGGAACGCCGCGCCGGCCGCTACCGGGCCCACCTGCTGCTGCACGCCACCCGCCGCCAGGACCTGCAACAGGCCCTGGCCCCCTGGCTGCCCGGCCTCCCCCGACTGCCCGGCGCCCGCCAGGTCCGCTGGTCCATCGATGTGGATCCGGTGGATCTGAGTTAGGGCCCGACGGGGCTCAGGGGCCACGCAGCCAGTTTTCCACCTGCAACCCCTCCACACGCTGGAACTCACGCATATTATCGGTCACCATCACCGCATCGAGCGCCATGGCCTGTGCAGCAATCCAGAGGTCGTTGGCACCGATCACCCGCCCCGCCCTTTCAAGTTGCGAGCGGATCCCCCCGTAGGCCATGGCCACGGCCCCATCCAGCGGCACCAAGGGCAGTCCCTTGCATAATGCATCCAGACGCTGCCGATTACGCTCGGGCCACTGGCTTTTCTGAACACCCACTTCCAATTCTCCCAGGACAACCGGTGAGAGAATGAGATCTTCCGGGGCCAATGCCTCGAGCCTTTCCAGAACACGGGACTCATGCTTGAGGGCAGCGATACAGACATTGGTATCCAGCAAATAGCGCATGGATCAGTTCCAGTCCGGCACGGGTTCGGGCGGCCGATCGTCCGGGGCACGCAGATCCATATCATCACCGCAGGGGATGGCACGGAACACGTCTGCCGCACTGCGATGCCGCTCCGGGACCAAACGTGCAATCACCTTGCCCCGACGGGTGATGACCACCTCTTCGCCGGCCTCCACGGCGGCCAGCAGGGCGGAAAATCGTGCCTTTGCCTCAACAACAGGAAAACTCTGCATGATGCCTCCGAGAGAATGACCTCATGGTCAGTCTATCAGCGGATCATCCACACGGTAAGTCCATTCCGCCGGAGCGCCCCCCGGGTATTCACCCACCCCACCAACCCCGGTAAAATCTGGCCAGCCAATCAGGCCCTCCGCCCCAATCTCGGATACCCAGAACCTTGAAACCTCAACTCCAGGCCCTTCTCGAGCAGTCCCTGCAAGCCCTCAAGCAAACCGGCGCCCTCAATGAGGGGCACCATGTGGAGGTGCAGCTGACCCGCACGCGAGACAAGGCCCATGGTGATTTCGCCACCAACCTGGCCATGCAACTGGCCAAGCCCATGGGCTCCAAGCCCCGGGACGTGGCCCAGACCCTCATCGATCATCTGCCCGAATCCCCATTGGTGGACAAGGTGGAGATTGCCGGTCCCGGCTTCATCAACCTGTTCATCAGCGAGACGGCCCGCCTGGCAGTGATCACCCAGGTGCTGGACTCCGGCGAGGCCTACGGTCGAAGCCATCTGGGGGAAGGCAAACGGGTGCAGGTGGAATTTGTCTCCGCCAACCCCACCGGACCCCTGCATGTGGGCCATGGCCGCGGAGCCGCCTACGGTGCCGCGGTGGCTGACCTGCTGGAGACCGTTGGCTTTGACGTGCATCGGGAATACTACGTGAATGATGCCGGTCGGCAGATGGACATCCTGGCCACCAGCGTCTGGCTGCGCTATCTGGAACGCTGCGGGGTGGAATTCCACTTCCCGGCCAACGGCTACCGGGGTGACTATGTGCGCGACATCGCCGACACCCTGTTCCAGGAACACGGCAACGACTACGCCATCAGTGCCGAAGTGCTGATGAACGACCTGCCCGCCGACGAACCCGATGGCGGCGACAAGGAAATCTTCATCGACGCCATGGTCGCCCGCGCCCAGGAGGCCCTGGGCGAGAACCGCTATCGCTACGTCTTCGAGCTGGGCCTGAACAGCATCCTGGACGACATCCGAGAGGACCTGGGCGAGTTCGGCGTCCACTACGACACCTGGTACTCGGAGCGCTCCCTCACCGAGAAGGGGTCGGTGAACCGCGCCCTGGAAACCCTGCGCAACAACGGTCAGATCTACGAGAAGGACGGTGCCCTGTGGTTCCGCTCCACCGAGTACGGCGACGAGAAGGACCGTGTGGTACAGCGGGACAACGGGCAGACCACTTACTTCGCCTCGGACATCGCCTATCACATGGAGAAGTTCGAGCGGGGTTATGACCGGGTGATCGATGTCTGGGGCGCCGACCATCATGGCTACGTGCCCCGGGTGAAAGCCGCCCTGCAGGCCCTGGGTCAGGACGATGCCCGTCTGGACGTGCTGCTGGTGCAGTTCGCGATTTTGTACCGCAGCGGGGAGCGGGTGCAGATGTCCACGCGCTCGGGCAGCTTCGTCACCCTGCGGGAACTGCGCGACGAGGTGGGCAAGGATGCAGCGCGATTCTTCTACGTGATGCGCCGCTGCGAGCAGCACCTGGACTTCGATCTGGACCTGGCCAAGTCGGAATCTGCCGACAACCCGGTATACTATATCCAGTATGCCCATGCCCGGGTGTGCAGCGTGCTGCGACAGATGCAGGCCAAGGGCCTGAGCCATGATCCGGCCAACGGCCAGGCGCATCTGGCGCGCCTGACCGAAGACCATGAGGCTGCCCTGCTCGGCGGCCTGGCCCATTATCCCGAACTGGTGGAAGCAGCCGCCCTGGCGGAAGAACCCCATCAGGTGGCCAACTACCTGCGGGATCTGGCCAATGACTTTCATACCTACTACAACGCCCACCAGTTCCTGGTGGATGATGCAGATCTGCGGGATGCCCGTCTGAACCTGATCCTGGCTGTGCGCCAGGTGCTCGCCAACGGGCTCAGGTTGCTGGGCGTGTCCGCACCCGAGGAGATGTAATGGCCCGCGCCACCCGACGTCAGGCCAGCCGACGCAAGCCCCCACCGCAGGAGAGTACGCCCCTGCCCGGTTGGGTGTGGGGTGTGGCAGGCCTGAGTATCGGCCTGTTTGCTGCTCTGCTGATCTATCTGGAAACCCAGCGCTCTTCCGACGACGTGCCCCCCCAGGCCCGCGTGGAGCAGGCACCACCAGCGGCGCCGCAAACGGAATCACGGCACCGGTTCGAGTTCTACACCCTGCTGCCGGAACTGGAGGTGGTGGTCCCCGAACCCCGCGTGGACCCGCCGTCGGCCCCAGGCGGCCAGCCGCCACCGCCGTCGCGGGTGGAGGAGCCCGGCGAGTACATCCTGCAGGCAGGATCGTTCCGGGGTTCCCAGGACGCTGACCGCATGCGCGCCAGCCTGGCCATGCTGGGGGTGGAAGCCAGCATCCGTCAGGTGGAAGTGAACAACGACACCTGGCACCGGGTGCAGGTGGGGCCCTTCAGCGACCTGGATCAACTGAACCGCATCCGCGATCGTCTGCATGACAATCAGATCCAGACGATGATGATGAGAAAGCCCGGATCCGGTTGAAGCCCCTCCTGAGCCCCTCTCCCCCTCGGGGAGAGGGGTTGGGGTGAGGGCCGGCCCAAGGCAAAATAGGCGCCATGTCCACCCCCTCCCCCGACACCCTGCTATCCCGCCTGCCCCATTGCCTGGCCCCCGACCGCCCTACCCTGGCCAAGGATGTGGACCGCCTGCGTCGCCGCCTGAACGCCGGCAAACCCGCCGATCGTCTGCAGACTCGGCTTGAGCAGCGCATCCAGGCCTCCACACAGGCTCGTGAACAGCGCCTGACCACGCTGCCCAAGCCCGATTTCCCCGAAGATCTGCCCGTCAGCGCCCACCGTGATGAGATCGCCAAACTCGTCACTCAACACCAGGTGGTGGTGATCTGCGGCGAGACCGGCTCGGGCAAGACCACCCAGCTCCCCAAGATCTGCCTGTCCCTGGGCCGGGGCGTGGATGGCCTCATCGGCCACACCCAGCCACGACGCATCGCCGCACGCTCGGTGGCCAACCGCATCGCCGAGGAACTGCATGGCCGTGTTGGCGAGACCGTCGGCTTCAAGGTGCGTTTTTCCGACCACGTGGGTCCGCGAAGCCACATCAAGCTCATGACCGACGGCATCCTGCTGGCGGAACTGCGCTCCGACCCGGACCTCACCGCCTACGACACCCTGATCATCGACGAGGCCCATGAGCGCAGCCTCAACATCGACTTCCTGCTGGGCTATCTCAAGCGCCTCCTGCCCCGTCGACCTGATCTGAAGCTGATCATCACCTCCGCCACCCTGGCGCCGGAGCTGATCGCGGGGCATTTCGACAATGCCCCCATCTACACCGTGCCCGGGCGCACCTACCCGGTGGAGGTCCGCTATCGCCCGGTGACGGGGGACGATGATGCCGATACCGATCGGGATCTCAACGATGCCCTGCTGCAGGCCGTGGACGAACTGGCCGCCGAGGGCCGTGGCGACATCCTTGTATTCCTGCCCGGGGAGCGGGAGATCCGCGAGGCCGCTGAGGCCCTGCGCAAGCATCACCCCAAACACACGGAAATCCTGCCGCTTTATGCCCGGCTCTCGGCGGCGGAGCAGAACAAGGTGTTCGCCCCCCATACCGGCCGACGGGTGGTGCTGGCCACCAACGTGGCGGAGACCGCCCTCACCGTCCCCGGCATCCGCTATGTGATCGACTCGGGCCTGGCACGGGTGGCACGCTATGCCTGGCGCTCCCGGGTGCAGCGACTGTCCCTGGAGCCCATCTCCCAGGCCTCGGCCAATCAGCGCGCGGGGCGCTGTGGGCGACTCGGCCCCGGCATCTGTGTGCGTCTGTATGCCGAGGAAGACTTCGCGCTGCGGCCCGAGTACACCGACCCGGAGATACTGCGCTCCAACCTGGCCTCTGTGATCCTGCAGATGGCCCATCTCAATCTGGGCGATCCGGAGCAGTTCCCCTTTGTGGAACCCCCGGATACCCGCCTGATCCGCGATGGCTTCAAACTCCTGGAAACCCTTCAGGCGGTGGACGGGGCCCACCGGATCACCGACGTCGGTCGGCAACTGGCCCGGCTGCCGGTGGACCCCATGCTGGGCGCCATGCTCCTGGCCGGTGCCCGCGAGCAGGCCCTGGCGGAGGTGAACCTGATCGTCTCCCTGCTGGCCATCCAGGATCCGAGGGAACGGCCTGCCGACAAACGTCAGGCGGCCGACGAGGCCCACGCCCGTTACAGGGAACCCGGATCGGACTTCCTGAGCTATCTGAACCTATGGAAGGCCTGGCGGGAACAGTCCCGGCACCTGTCCCAGTCCAAGCTGCGGGCCTGGTGCCGGGAGGAATTCATATCCTTCCTACGCATGCGCGAATGGCAGGATCTGCACGGCCAGCTGCGCCAGCATCTCAACGAATTGGGTCTGAAGGAGAATCAGGAACCCGCCGAACCCGCCGCCATCCACCGCGCCCTGCTCACCGGCCTGGTGAATCAGATCGGCGTGAAGACCGAGCGGGGCGATTATCTGGGCGCGCGTAACCGTCGCTTCCATATCCACCCGGGATCGGGCCTGTTCAAGGGCTCACCGGGCTGGGTGATGGCGGCAGAGATCGCCGAGACCACACGGGTGTATGCCCGGGAGTGCGCCGCCATCCGGCCCGACTGGTTGGAAACCGTGGCCGGTCACCTGCTCAAGCATCACTATTTCGATCCCCACTTCGAGCCCCGGCGGGGCACGGTGGGGGCCTACGACCGCATCACCCTGCACGGGCTGATCATCAATCCCAAGCGCAAGGTGAACTACGGCCGCGTGGCCCCGGAGGATGCCCGCCGGGTGTTCATCCGCGAGGGGCTGGTGGCTGGACGCCTGCGCAGCCGGGCCGAGGCCCTGGTGCATAACCGGAACCTGATCCGGGAGATCGAGGACCTGGAAGCCCGCGGCCGGCGCCGGGACTTGCTGGCCGACGAGCAGGTGCTGTACGACTTCTATGACAGCCGCATTCCCGCCCGGGTGCATGATGCCGCCTCCTTCGAGCGCTGGCGCAAGCAGGCGGAACGGGAGGATCCGTCCATCCTGCATCTGGACCGGGACACGCTGATGCAGCGCGACGCCCCGGGACTGGATGCGGATCAGTTCCCCGACTCGCTGCACACCAGCGGGCTGCGTCTGCCCCTGAGCTACCATTTTGACCCGGGCCACGAGGCCGACGGCGTCACCCTCACCGTGCCGCTGACGGCCCTGAATGCCCTGGACCCTGACGTGGGCGATTGGCTGGTCCCCGGCCTGCTGGAGGAGAAGGTCACCGCCCTGATCAAGAGCCTGCCCAAGGCCATCAGACGCCATTTCGTGCCGGCCCCGGAGTTTGCCAAGGCCGCCCTGGGGCGAATGGGGGAGCCACGGGGGCCGCTGATCCCGGCCATCAGCCGGGCGCTGCGGGAGATCACCGGCACCGACATCCCCCTGGATGAATGGCATCCGGACAGGCTCGAGCCCCATCTGATCCTGCGTTACCGGGTGGTGGATGCCCAGGGGCAGCAACTGACCGCCGGGCGGGATCTGGAGGCCCTCAAGGCCGAACTGTCCGGCCATGCCCAGGAAAGCTTCGAGGAACATCGCCCCGAGGGCTTCGAGCGTGAGGGGATCACCCAGTGGGACTTTGGTCCCCTGGAGGAATCGGTGGAGTTCGAGCAGCACGGGGCCACACTGAAGGGCTACCCGGCCCTGGAGGACCGTGGCGACAGCGTTGCCCGGGTGATCATCGATAGCCCCGTGCGGGCCCGGGCCACGCATCGGGCCGGGCTGCGTCGGCTGTTCATGCTGGGGGTTCGGGATCAGGTGAAATACCTCTACCGCCACCTGCCCGACATCCAGCGCCTGTGCCTGCAGTACAACGCGGTGGATCGCTGCGAAGTCCTGAAGAATGACCTGGTCTTCGCCGCCGTGGAGCGGGTGTTCATGGCCGAGCCCTGGCCCCGGGATGCCGAGGCCTTCGAAGCACGCCTGGAGGCCGGGCGCAGTGAGTTGGTGGGGCAGTGCAACGAACTATGTGAGCAGCTGGGCACGATCCTGGCGGCCTACCAGGGCATCCGCTCACGCCTGAAGGGTGCCCTGCCCCTGTCCTGGATCGAGGCAGCGGGGGATGTGCGGGATCAGCTGGATCACCTGATCTACCCGCATTTCCTGCTGGAGACCCCGCCCCAGTGGCTGGCCCGATACCCGCAGTACCTGGCCGGCATCGAGCGTCGTCTGGAGCGCCTGGACCAGGCTCCGGACAAGGACCGCCGCGCCCGGGTGGACATCGAGCCCCTGTGGGAGGATTGCAAGGCCCGTCTGAAGGCAGGTGTGCACCCTGAGCGTGAAGCGGAGTTGCAGCGCTATCGCTGGCGCATCGAGGAGTTGCGCCTTTCACTGTTCGCCCAGGAGATCCGGACCGTCGAGAAGGTGTCGGTGAAGCGGCTGGAGGAGGATCGAAAGGCGCTGGATCGGGCCTGACGCCGGAGGCTTCGACGCCCCCTTCCCGGCTTTACGCCCGCACCAGAACCCCGAACTGCCCGAGCACCCCCTCACTCTCCGGGGCCGCCCGTACCTGACGGAGCAGATCATCAGCGCCAAGCCCCTGTTCCGCCAGTCGCTGCCGGTAGTACTCCACGTAATGGGGCACGATGCGCTCATCAAACTCCGGGTGGAACTGCAGCCCCCAGGCCCGCTCGCCGAAACGGAAGCCCTGATGGTCGTCCATGTCACTCCAGCCCAGGCGCACCGCACCCGCCGGCAAGGTGAGCACCGACTGGCTGTGACTCACCTGGGCCGAAAATGCCTTGGGTAATACGCTGAAGAGCGGATCGCCGGCGGCCGCATCAGTCAGATGCACCGTGGTGGTGCCCACCTCGATACCCCGGGGGTTATAGTCCACATGCCCCCCCAGGGCCCAGGCCAGCAACTGGTGACCGAAGCAGATCCCCAGGATCGGCACACCCCGGTCCACCGCCCCCGTCAGCCAGTGGGCCGTGCGCACCATCCAGTCAGCCTGCTCGGTCACCATGGACCCGGACCCGGTGATGGCCACGGCCGCGACGCTGCCAGCATCCGGCAAGGCCTCCCCCGCCTGCACATCAACCACCCGAACCTGATCCAAAGACCAGACCATCCCGCGGGCGATCCAGTCCCCGTAGTCACCAGGATGATCCTGCAGCGAAGGGATCTTGGTCCCCGTCTTGATGATCAGCAGCGTTCTCATTCAGGGCATCCTTTCAGAAGAGGGGCCAGACCCCGTTTTCAACAAATGAACAAATGGGGACTGTCCCCTGTTCCATTTCAACGATTCGCGCCGACGTTGGCAAGGGGGAGAAAAGGGGGACAGACCCCTGTTTTCAGGAAAAGGGGTCTGTCCCCTTCGGCTCTTTCTTGCCGCAGGAGGCGGCTGCGGCGCAGCTGCAGCAACCGGAGGCGCAGCCGGCGCCTTCTTCCTTGGGGGGGCCGAACTCCGGGTGGCGCTGGGCAAAGCGGCGGGCGGCGTGCTGGACCAGTACCCAGCCGGTGAAAAGGGCGAAGATGATCAGAAAGGCGACCAGGTACTGGATCATGCGCAATCAGCCCCCCAGGCCCGCGAAGCCCATGAAGGCCAGGGACAGGATACCCGCCAGCATCAGGCTCATGGCGGCGCCCCGGGCGATGGAGGGCACGTCCGCCAGTTCCAGCTTCTCCCGCAGGCCGGCCATCAGCACGATGGCCAGGATGAAGCCGGCCCCCGCACCCAGGCTGTAGAACACCGACTGCACGAAGTTGTACTCATAGTTGGTCTGAAACAGGGCCACACCCAGGATGGCGCAGTTGGTGGTGATCAGCGGCAGAAAGATGCCCAGCGCCTGGTACAGGGGCGGGCTGTACTTTTTGATGATCATCTCCACCAACTGCACCGCCGAGGCGATCACCGCGATATAGGCGATCAGTCGCAGGAATTCCAGGTCAAAATGGGTGAGCACCTCGTTGATCAGCCAGGCGGAGACCGAGCTGATCAGCATCACGAAGGCCGTGGCCATGCCCATGGAAAAGGCCGTGGTGAGCTTGCCGGACACCCCCAGCAACGGGCAGATCCCCAGGAACAGGGCCAGCACGAAGTTGTTGATGATGGCCGCATTCAAAAAGATGAAGGCAATGGAATCAGCGTGCATGAGCAGCAGCCTCCCCGGTGCCGGCAGCGGCACGTTTGATCTGTCTTTCCTTGATCCAGGCGAACAGCAGCAGCCAGACACCCAGGACGAAGAACCCGCCCGGCGGCAGCAGCATGATCACCCAGGGCTCGAAGGCCTCACCAAAGACCGGGATGCCCAGCAGCGTGCCGGAACCCAGCAACTCACGCACCGAACCCAGGCACAGCAGGGCGAGGGTGAACCCCAGCCCCATGCCCAGACCATTGATCAGGGTGCCGCTGAGCCGGTTGCGGGAGGCGAAGGCCTCGGCGCGACCCAGGATCATGCAGTTGGCCACGATCAGCTGGATGAAGGCGCCCAGAGCGTTGTAGATCTCCAGGCTGATGGCGTGGATCAGGTAGTCCACCACAGTCACGAAGGTGGCGATGATCACGATATAGGACGCGATCCGCACCTCCTTGGGGATGTGGTGGCGCAGCACCGAGATCAGCGCATTGGAGCACAGCAATACGAAGGTGGTCGCCAGGCCCATGGCCAGGGCGTTGGCCACGGAATTGGTGACCGCCAGCACCGGGCACATGCCCAGCAGCATGACGAACACCGGATTTTCCTTCCAGATACCACTCAGGAAGGTATCCATGGTGATCGGTTTCTTGTCTGTCTTGGCCGCCATGGGTTAGTCCTGGATATCCTGTTCAAAGGCCGCCCAGTGGGGGGCCAGTTCCGGCAGCAACCCGTCGGCGCTGCGGTGAATCATGCTGCCGATGGCCTCCGCGGAGATGGTGGCTCCGGTGATGCCATCGATCTCCCAGGGGTGCTCGGCAGCGCCCGGGGCCACCGTGCGGATGCGGTTGGCCAGGCCCGAGCCGTCGGCCGCCAGGCGGGCATCCAGACGCTCGAAATTGGCCACGAAGGCGGGGTCGGTCTCGATCTTGTCACCCAGCCCCGGGGTCTCGCGGCTCTCCAGCACGGTCATGCCCACCACGCATTCGCAGGCGGGGTCATAGCCGTAGAGGATGCGGATGATGTCCGCATAGCCACGCCCGGAAGCCTCCAGGGCCACGCCCTTGAAGCTGCCTTCCGCATCGAAACCGGCATGAATGGTACGACCGGGACCGGGGGCCTCTCCCGCAGGGAAGACACCCTCGTCGGTGAGCACGAACTCACGCCTTTCCCATGCGCCGGGGATGACTTCCAGCACCGCCCGCTCCAGGGCAATACGGTGGTTCTCGGCAATATAGGGCCGGGTGAACTCCACCACGCTCACCACCATCAACCCGGAAAACAGGGCGATCAGCCCCAGGGTGCCGATGAGCTTGATGCTGGAGGTGGGCGCCGGTCTTTGCGGTTCCGCCGATGCCGTGGTGCTCATGACTGACTCCGTTTGCGGGTTCCGTAGGGTCGGGGTTGGGTCATGCGCTCGATCAGGGGTGACATGGCGTTACCCAGCAGGATGGCGTACATGATCCCCTCGGGCAGGCCGCCGAAGAAGCGGATGATCACTGCCAGAAAGCCGATCAGCAGACCGTAGATCCAGAGCCCGGACCGGGTCACCGGCGAAGCCACCATGTCGCTGGCCATGAAAAAGGCCCCCAGCATCAGGCCACCGGAAAACAGCACGAACCAGGGCGTGGGATAAAACTCCGGATCGATGGCATAGAACACCGCTGCCGTCAGGAAGGCCCCGCCCAGCACCGCCGCCGGGATGCGCCAGTTCATCATGCGCCGGGCGATGAGATACAGCCCGCACAGCAGGATGATGATGGCCGAGGTCTCGCCCGCGGAACCGGAGACCATGCCGCTGAGCAGATCCCAGGTGTCGGTGTGAATGCCCTGGAACTTCCACTCCCCCAGCGGCGTGGCCGTGGTGAAGGCATCCACCGAAGCCGGCGTCGTGAAGGGCGCGGCCAGCGTGGAGGGCAGGAATTCGGTGAACCGATCCGGGTGGAAGGGCACCGTCCAGGTGGATACCGATACCGGGAAGGCCGCCTGGGCAAAGGCCCGACCGATCAGCGCCGGGTTGAACAGGTTGAAGCCCAGACCACCGAACATGGCCTTGCCCAGGCCGATGCCGATGAACCCGGACAGGGCCGCCATCCACAAGGGGAAGGACGGCGGCAACGTCAGGGCCAGCAGCAGGCCGGTGATCACCGCACTGTAATCGGACACGGTGCCGGGCCGCCGGGACAGCTTGTTGAACAACTGCTCGGTGGCCACGCAGGTGACCGTGGTGGTGATCATCAGCGCCAGGGCACTGATGCCGAACAGATACACCGAGAAGCCGCAGATGGGCAGCAGCGCCAGCACTACGTTGCGCATGATCTGCTCAACGCTGCCGGCCTGTTTCAGGTGCGGCGAGGTCTTGAGTTCAATACGCAGCGGTGTCACGAAATACGCTCCCGATTCAGGGCCTTGGCGATACGGAAGTACTGCACCAGCGGGATGTTGGATGGGCACACGTAGGCGCACGAGCCACACTCGAAGCAATCACTCAGGTGCAGACGTTCCTGCATGGTTTCGTATTGCCGCTTGGCGGCCATGCGCCCCAGATCCGAGGGGTTGAGTCCCACGGGGCAGGCATCCACGCAGCGACCACAACGGATGCAGGGATGCACTCGCGCAGCCTCCGAGCCCGGCTCCACCTCCGGGAGCACCACCAGCCCTGAGACACTTTTAGTGACGGGCACATCCAGCGAGGACACGGTGTTCCCCATCATGGGCCCACCCAGGATGAGATGACTGGCATCCTCGCCCTGGAAGCCCACCTGTTCCAGCAGGTAACGCATGGGCGTGCCCACCGGCAACAGGTAATTGCCCGGTCGCTGCACGCCCGGACCCGCCACAGTGATCACTCGCTCGATGAGGCCCTCGCCGGCCGGCAACAATCGACCGATCTGGGACATGGTCCCCACGTTGTTCACCACCGCGCCCACATGGTAGGGGAACCCGCCGGAAGGCACTTCCCGGTTCAGCAGGGCCTTGATGAGCATCTTCTCCGAGCCCTGGGGATACTTGGATCTCACCACCCCCACGGAGATCACATCATCCTTGCCCAGCCGCTCCCGCAAGGCCTTGATGGCGTCGGGCTTGTTGTCCTCCACGCCGATGATGGCCCGTTCGGCCCCCACCGCCCGCATGGCCAGGCGAACACCGGTGATCACATCATCGGTGTACTCCAGCATGATGCGGTGATCGGTGGTCAGGTAGGGCTCGCATTCACAGCCGTTGACCACCAGGGTGTCCACCGCGTGCCCCTTGGGCACGGACAACTTCACATGGGTGGGAAACGCGGCGCCGCCCTGCCCCACCAGACCCGCATCTTGAATGGCCTGGGCGATCTCCCGGCGCGAGGCCTGCATCAGATCGCTGCGGGGCTTGGCACAACGCACCGCCTGACTGTCGCCCGGCATGGTGCGGATGATGATGGCCTCGCCCTTGGGCCCGCGGGCGGAAGGCATCAATTCAATGCCCTCCACCACGCCGGTCACCGGGGCATGCAGCGGCACGGACATGTCGCCGTCGGCCTCGGCAATGAGCTGACCGCGCAGCACCTCCTGGTGGCGACTGACCAGCGCTTTGGCCGGTTGGCCAAAGTGCTGCTGCAGCGGCACCACCATGCGAGGCGCAAACGCCAGACGCCGGATGGGCTGATGCTGGGTGTCTTCCTTCAGCTCCGGGGGATGAATCCCCCGGGGGAAGGTCAATCCCGTCAGGAATGACATGACGCCCATGATCAGTTGAACTTCGCGGCGCGCTTCATCAGCTTTTCAGCGTCCGGTTCCTGGGCATTGGCCGGGGTACCGGGATGCACCGCCAGGGCGGCACATTTCTCGGCGGCGCGGACGATATCCTTATAGGAACCCCCCTTGGGGTTCACCACCACAGCCTGCTTGTTGTCATCATAGGCGAACACCCCGGGGGCGATCTCCAGACACTCATCACAAGCGGTGCACTCGTTGGTTTCCACCCACACCGGCTCATATTCCCAGGCCATCGCACCGTTCCCGCCGTCGTTGGCCGGATTGGCCGCACCCTGGGGCACTGCCTGGGTCGAGGCCGGAGCCGCCCCTGCGGGCGCCAGAGCCGGTGCCTGGGCAGGGGCCGGCGCAGCGGACCCTTCCAGCGCAGCGGCCAGCTGCCCATTGCCTTCACCGCTGGCCAGGGACAACAGGGCGGCACTCAGGCGCTGCGCCATGTCGGTGCGGGTCTGCGCGGCCACGGCGTCGGCATCCACCACTTCGTGGTCCAGACCCAACAGGCCCTTGAGCTGCTTCCAGAAGTCGCGTCGCTCTTCAGCGGAACGCACCAGTTCCTCGGAGACCAGCACCCGGCCCAGACGATTCTTGTCATCCACGGTCCAGATGTAGGGGAAACGTCCTTCCCGCTCGTCTTCGCTCATGTCCAGGAACTCGTGCAGCGGCAGCATATCGTCGTTCCAAGTGTCCTGCGGGGCCTTGCGGAAGTGCTTCCGGAAGCGGCCTTCGGTCAGGGCGAAGTCGGCAAAGGTCATGGGCAATTCCAGGGTGCCCTCTTCGCCGTTCTCATCCTGATACTTCAGGGTGTAGGTGGGCCAGTCGGCATCCATCGCCGGGTTGCCTTCCAGATCGGAGCACTCACGGAAGGTCACGCCGCGATCCGGGTTGTAACGGAACAACGGATAGGCGCGGGACTCCACCGCCAGCTTGGACTGGGCGAAGGCCACATCGTCACCCACGCCATGTTCCGGCGGGCACACGGCATACACGTTGAACATGGCCGGACGACGGCTGTTCAGGCCCTCGATGAAACTCTCCAGCAGGTGGGTCACGTTGGAGATGGCGCCCTGCATCACATAGCTGGTGCGATGGGCCATGCCGATCAGGCTGATCTCCTTACGGGTTTCCTCCTTACCCTTCCAGGCCTTGCCATAGGGGGCCATGTCGGACACCTGGCTGATGAAGCCGGAGGTACAAGCCTGGCCACCGGTATTGGAGTACACCTGGGTATCCAGCACCAGCACCTTGATGGGCATGCCGGACATCAGGGCACGGGACAGGTTCTGGAAGCCGATGTCGTACATGGCACCGTCGCCACCGATACCCACCACCGGCGGGCAGAGGTGGAATTCCTCATCGCTGAACTGCTCCCAGTTGAACTGGGAGAAGAAGGGCTCGTGCTCCAGCGGGTCATACTTGCCGGCCAGTTCCAGCTCGGCCTGGCGAATCGCCTTGAAGCCCTCGGCCATCTTGGCCATGTGGCCTTCGAAGATACCCATGGCCATGGACGGGGTGTCCTGGAACAGGTGGCTGGCCCAGGGGAACGGATAGGGGCTGTAGGGGAAGGTGGAACCCCACACGGAGGTACAGCCAGTGGCGTTGATCACGCCCATCTCGGTGCGACCGCGACCGGAGGGGCCTTCCAGATAGCGCCAGCGCAGGTCCTTGAGCTTGGCCAGCACGCCGCTGGTCCACTGCAGCCAGTCCGGGTCCAGGGTGTGACCGCCGCCGGCATCCAGGGCGGTGGACAGGCGGGCCAGGGTCAGATCCTTGTCGGCATGCTCGCCGATCACCTGATTCACGGCCTGCACGTTGGACAGATCCATGCCTTCGGCCAGCTTGAGGCGCACATGCTGTTCCAGACGCTCGATGAGATCATCCAGCTTCTTGACCTGCGCCTTCACGCGCGGCTGCATCAGGGCCGTGACGGTGGCGGTGAACAGGTGCACGGTGGTCTTTTCACCGCAACCCAGGCAGGCGGAATCGCCGCAGTTCATGGAGCCGTAGGCCTTCTTGTCCAGCAACAGGGTCTCCAGGGCGCCGATCCCTTCGTCCAGATCCTCAATGCGGATGAAGTCCGGGCGGGTGGTGGGCAGATCCATCCAGAAGTCCCAGTTGCGACGCATGGTGTCCACGCTTTCCGGGGTCTGGGGAGTCACCACCAGAGCGTCTTCCTCACAAATTTCCACACATTCCATGCAGCCCTTGCAGGTGTAGGGGTTGAGGGTCAGGGAGAACAGGCCGCCGCTGCCCTTGGCGCGTTTTTCCAGGGCGCCGAAATAGGGCTTGGTCACGGCAAACTGGAAGTCACCAATGGAATTCTTCAGCCAGCCCAGCTCTTCTTCCAGCTTGACCTTGTCATCACCAGCCAACTCGGTTTCTGCCAGCAGATGGGTGATGGCAAAGTCCAGTTCGGCGCGCACATCGGCGCCGTCGCCGGCCTGGGTCAGGGCATTGCGCAGGCGCTTTTCCAGATCCCGCACGGCGCGGCGCAGGTGACGGGTGGGTTTGCCACCGATCTCGATGCGACGCACGGCGGTGTCGAACACCTCACCGATGGTGTTGGTCAGGCCGGGGATGGCGCTGTCCGGGCACACGGTGTAGCAGTCGCCGCAGGCAGTGCACTTCTCGGGCTTCCATTCCGGGTAATCGAAACGGATCTGGGTCATATCCCGGTAGATGCCGGTGGATGCCGGGATCATGGACTGGGCGATGAAGGGGTCTGCCAGGTTGTCGTTGCCCTGACCGGACACATAGAAGCTGCCGGTCTGCTCCCAGAAACGATGGATATCGGAACTGGCCATGGAGGACTGGGGCATGCGCTTGAGCATCACCGGCATATCCGGCACGCGAATCTGGTCGGAGGCGATGGCGCCCTGGGTGACCACCTTGTCGGTGACTTCGGTGAGTTCTTCGAAGCCGCGACGTACCACGCGCAGGTTGTCCTGCACCACGCGGGCACCCTTGCCGCCGAACTTGTCCTGCAGCTGCTCTTCAATGGCCTTGAACAGGGTTTCTTCGGTCAGACCACGACGCTTCATCACCGGAGAGGCGGCGAAGAAGGCGCCCTGGAAGGCGATGCCCTGCATGCGGAACTGCAGGTCGGCGTTGGAGGCCTCGTCACGGGCGATCTTGAAGGCATCCACGTAGAAGACGCGGATCTCGTTCTCGATCACATAGCGCTGGGCGGCGGGCGGGAAGCTCTGCCAAACGGCTTCCTGGCTCTCCAGGCTGGACTGGATGATGAACGCACCGCCCTTGACCAGACCGGCCAGCGGATCGGAGTGGTCGAACACATTCGGGTCCGGCGAGAGCACCACGTCCACGGTCTTGAGCTCATTGCTCACACGGATGGGTTCGGGCGCAGCAGCCAGATAATAGGTGGTGGGCTGCCCCTTCTTCTCGGAACCGTACTTGGGGTTGGCCTTGATGTGGAAGTCCAGCAGGTCGAACAGGGTCATGGCCAGGTTCTTGCCGGTGGTCATGGCCCCCCAGCCGCCCACGGAGTGCAGGCGCACTGCAATGGCCTCGTCGGGCATCAGGCTCGGGTTTTCGGAGCCGCGCAGGGCCAGCTGGCGCACCTTGGGATAGGCCTCTTCCACGGCCTGCTGGTGCAGTTCCTGCTTCGGGCTGGCCGCCTTGTCGCGGATGAAGTCCACCGACAGGTAGAAGAAGGTGCGCTGGCTGCCGTTGGGCAGCATGTTTTCCACGGCGGCGATCAGACCCTCGGGCTGCAGGTCGCGGGACCCCAGGCCATAGGCACCGGAGTACATACGCGGGATGTCGCTGCTGCGGTAGGACGGATACTCGGCGTAAGGCATCACCTTGCCCGCCACGCCATTTTCGATGGCCTTGCTCACGGCGGAGCGGGTCTCGCGCATCAGGGGCAGGTCTTCCGCCAGGGGCTGATCGGTCCGCTCCAGCACGGCCACGCCCTTGCGACCCTTGAGCAGGTCAGCCAGCAGCGCACCGGGGAAGGGACGGAACATGGTGATGTTCACCACGCCCAGCTTGATGCCACGGGTTTCACGCAGATAGTCGGCCACAGCCTCGGCGGTGGCCACCATGCTACCCTGCCCCACGATCAGGTAGTCGGCGTCGTCGGTGCGATAGCCCTGAGCGCGGTTATAGCGACGGCCGGTGAGCTGGTAGAACTCTTCCATGCACTGATCGGTCAGCTCGGCCACGTGATCGTAGAAGTAGGGGCGCTGAGCCGCCACCTGCTGCATGTAGGAATCCTGGTTTTGCAGGGCACCGGAAACCATGGGGTTGTCCACGTCCCAGGTGGCAGGAATGCGGCGACGCTTTTCGCCGTAGATCATGCGCTGCGCGGGCGTGGGGCAGTCGATCATGTCGTCGGGGCGGCCCAGGAACTCGGCAATCAGTTCCCGCTCCGGCACCTTCATGGATTCGATCAGGTGAGTGGTGAGGAAGCCGTCCTGACCCACGATGCCGGGGTTCAGGGCCAGCTCGGCCACCTTATGGGAAATGATGTTCAGGTCCGCGGCTTCCTGGGCATTCTTGGCGAAGACCTGGAAGAACCCGGTGTCATCCACGCAGTGGTAGTCATCGTGGGAGGCGTGCACGTTCAGTGCGGCCTTGGTAATGGCGCGGCAGCCGACATTGAGGATGTAGGGCAGGCGCTTGCCGGCGGCGGCGTACAGGGATTCGTGCATGAACGCCACGCCCTGGGCCGAGGAGAAATTGATGGCGCGCATGCCGGTCATGGCCAGGCCGGCGGTGACGGCGGCAGCAGCGTGCTCGGATTCCGGCTCGATGAACACCAGGGAACGGTCGGAGATGTTCACATGGCCCTTGGAGACCTCTTCCGCCCACATCTCCCCCATCTGGGTGGAAGGGGTGATAGGGTAAGCACCGGCGGCGTCCGAGGACTCCCGCTCACAGTGGATCACCGCCGTGTTGCCATCCATGGCCGCCCGGGTACCCGTGTATTTGAAATCCTGCGATGGCTTGCGCTTGAAGATCATGGTCGCTCTCCTGCCGGCCTGGGGCCGTTACGTTTTGTAATTCGGTGTCTTCGCCGTTCCGTGCGGGGAATGCCAAAGGGCCGGTCGTCTCGAATCGACCGGCGGAGCTCCGTTCTGCGCCGCCTTATACGCGGGGCAGGGGCTCCATGCGTGGCAGGGGCTCCTTGCGGGTAACCTTGCGGGCGCCCGACCCCTTGCGGGGCTCGGCCCCTTCCAGCCATACGATGGCACCGGTGGGGCAGCGCTGGATGGCCACGGGGGAGGCCAGGGCGTTTTTGGTGTAGTCGATCACGGCCAGGTTCTGCTCCATGCGGATCAGCCCCTCGGGGGCGTCGATGGCGCAGCGGCCACAGGCGGTGCACACCACCTGACAATGGGCCATGGCTTCGTCCTGGGGGTCCTGGTTGAGGCAGTTGACCCACAGGCGATGGCTTTCGGGTTGAAGGCTGAACAGATTCTTGGGGCAGATGTCGACGCAATCATTGCAACCGGTGCATTTGTCGACATCCACGATGGGCAGGCCATGCCGGTTCAGGTGGATGGCGTCGAAATCGCACACGGCCTCGCAGTCGCCCAGACCCAGGCAACCCCAGCTGCAGCCCTTGCCGCCGCCAGCCACGATGGCGGCGGCGCGGCAGGACTTGAGGCCCTGGTAGCGGGCGCGGGTGGCCGCCACGTGGGAACCGCCCGCGCAGGCCAGACGGGCGATGTTACGCTCCTGATCGCCCATCTCCACACCCAGAAAATCGGCGATTTTCTGGTTCATTTCCTCGGCATTCGGGGTGCATCGAGCAGGATCGATACGGCGCTGCACCAGCGCCTCGGCAAACGAACGGCAGCCGGCCTCGCCACATGCACCGCAGTTGGCGCGCGGCAGCATGTCTTCAATCTCGTCGATGCGCGGGTCTTCAAAGACGTACAGGCGACGGTTGGCGATGGCCAGAATACCGGCCAGCAACACGCCCAGGGACGCCATGAAACCACTTGCCAGTGCGATTTGTAAGGTTGAGGAAGTCACGATCAATCCGGTACCCGATGGGATCACTCACTTTTTGTGCAGTGAACAATTGATGACAAAAAGTACCCTGCACAAACTGTGGGGTCAAGCAATTAAAGGACAAAAGGCGGTTTCGGGGCGGGATGTGGTGACACTTATTGCGGGTTCGCAACGGGCTGATGGGAGGGACTGGGACTGGGGAGTGGGAGGTGGGAGCGGCCCTCGGCCGCGAATGGCTGAGTCTTCGGCCGCCGCCCCGGCCTGAGATCGGAGTGGACCTCGGGGGGACCGGGTTCCTTCCAGCGGGACGCCGTGAATACATCCATGTAGGCTCTGCAGCCGCTTCCTGCGGCTGAAGCCCGCTTACAGGAACCCGCTCCCCCCGAGGCCCGGACACATCGGAGTCTTTTTCGAAAGGCCATTCGCGGCCGGGGGCCACTCCCAGAGGGGGATCTCACGGGCAGACACAGGAAGGACTGGGGACGAGGGGCCGGGGCTACAGCTTGCGCACGCACTCCAGATAGGCCGCCTCATCCGGTGGACGACCAAAGCGCTGGGCCTCCCAGAGGGCCGTACCCAGACATTCCATCATGGCGTGTTCTGCCTCATGGGCACCCAGGCGACGCACCAGGCCCTGATAGGCCTTGGCGATGCCCGTCGGACGATCCATAGCCACCTGATCCCGGATGGCCAGGTGCATGCCCATGTGCAGGAACGGATTGGTGACACCTTGCTCCACCGTGAACTCGGCGGCCTTGGCGGCCTCCGCGTCCTGGACCTGGGCGTGATACTCGGGGTGCTCCTGCACCAGTTGGGCAATCTGGCGTTCCAGGGGCTCCAGGGGCTCCCCGGCCTGGTGCTTGCGCCAAGCCTGGCAATACATGGCGCGCAACTGATCGCGATTCTGGTTGGCAAACATCCAGGGACCTCAGAGGGAAGGGCTGTGCCGATGGGAATAGGTGTTACTGGTTGATCCAGCGGCCCTGGGCGTCCCGACAGGCGGTACCGGTAATGCGCTCCTGGGAGCCGTCGATATTGCCGATGACCGTGTATTCACGGCAATCACGGCCACCACTCTGGAACGTATTGGTGGGCGTGGCCTGAAAGCTATGACCGGTATTGGGGTTTTGCCAGGACGTGGAGCGGTTGTCCGGCTGGCGCTCCAGGGTATTGGACAGCCGGGCCCGATCCACTTCATCCATGGTGCGACCAATGGAACCGCCGATGGCCGCCCCGGCCAGCGTGCCGGCAATGATGGCCGCCGTGCGCCCGGTGCCACCGCCAATCTGACTCCCCAGCACTCCGCCCAGGGCCCCGCCCACCACCGCGCCGGTCTGCTCCTGGGTGGGGCCGGTGGCACAGCCGGCAAGACCGATGAAAGCCGCCGCGCAGATTGCAGTGGCAAAGCGTTTAAGGGAAGTCATCACGAAAACTCCTTGGGCAGAAAGGGCGGCCAGGGCCCGACCGGCCCACAGACTAACAAAAGCGACACATATCTGTATGGATTTGATCCCCCTTTTGTGGGGTGGTTCCGACCTTCAGGCTTGAACTCGGGAAGGGGCCGAGCGATGATTGCGGGTATGTCCATGCGCAGGGAAGCCATGCCATGTATCGTTCAGCCAGCGGTCTGTCCGACACGGAAGTGCATTTCTTTGACGACTCCGACACGGTCACCATCCATCGGGGCGGCAGCCTCTCCTGGCGCACCCATAATCCTGGCCTGCTTGGCCTGGGCCCGGTGGCCCAGGATCACGGAGCCATCGGCATTGCCCAGGGCGTGCCGGTCTTCCCTTCACTGGAACACGGGCGTCGCGCCCTGAGAGACTGGCTAGGGCGAGCCGAAACACGCCACCTCAGCATCGCCAGCCTGTACCGGCGCGTTGACCCCGACTGGCAATTGCCACCCTCGCACCCTGCTCGCCCATCCCACTGCCCGGACACGGGTCTGGAGGCGGAGCGCCCGGTCAGCTCCCTGAGCCCTCGCGAACGGGACACGGTGGCCCATGCCATCGAGCATCGACTGGGCATGGAGATCGGTTCCGTCCACCGCCAACCGCTGGCCACCCAGGAGGACAGCGCTACCCCGGCAACGTCCGGCGCCGGCGGCAACATCGCCATCAACGGCCGCAGCGCCGTGCATGCCGGCTCCCAGGGCCTGCTCACCAGCATCGATGTGTGCCTGACCAGGATCGGCAAGCGCTGCAAGCCCATCCCTTACACCAATGTGGCGGAAAGCCGGGATGCCACAGGCACCGCCGGCAGCGTATTCGTCAACGGTCATGCGGTGTGCCATCACCAGTCCCGATTCGCACGCAGCCGGGGTGACGAGGCCGGCAACTGTGGCGGCGTGCGCTCCCGTACCCGGCGCGGTTACGCGGAGTTCGTGGGCAGCTCAGGCAATGTGTTCTTCGAGGGCGTGCCGGCGGTGCGGCAGTTCGACCCCATGGTCTCCAACTGCCGCAACACCCCGCCTGCCTCCCTCATGCAACCGGGCTGCCGACAGGCGCAGGAACTGAATCCTGCAGTCTTCAATGAGCCTCCCCCGTTGCAGCAGACCCATGGGCTGCGGCTTGAGGTGGATCTGGACAGGGCTCTGGGGCGCGGACTGGAAGTGACAGCCCACCCGCGGGACGGCTCGGATGATGCGGTCGGCGCCTACCCGCGCCCCGTGAACAATCGTCGCGATGCTCACACCCTGCTGTTTACCGGTCTACCGGCACAGACGGTGGATCTGATGCTACCGCTGCACGATCCCCACCAGGGCATGTATCACGTGCCACTGGCTCGGGATGTGAGCGTTCGGCCCCGGGATGCGGACAACGACCCGACCCTGGAGGCGCATCGTCATGAACATCAACTGGTCGCGGTGGCTCTACGCCGCCCGTTGGATCTTCGAGGGATAGAGCATGACGTCATCCGACCCGGCTGCCGGGTCTATGTCTTTCGCGACGGCTACCTGTGGCGCGAGCTGGAGGCCGGTCCGGAAGGCAGCTGGCTGGAGGTGAATCTTGAGATCTGGCAGGGCAAGGATGACCGCCCGGCGCAATGCCCCCTGGGAGCACGCCTGCTGTTCCCGCATCGTATCGATGGAGAGACATTTGATTACCAACTGGCGCTGAGTGAGCCGCAGTGGACCTGGGCGCGGATCCAGGCTTTCGGAGGACTGGCGCCGGATGATCCCAGGAGGGTGCCCCGACCCTCCTCCGGCGGGCAGAATGTCACCCTTATACGATACTCAGGCTCGCTGGACACCCGTTGCATCCCGCTGAACCTGGGGCGCGAAGCAGTACGCATGGGCCGTCTCGGTCGCGCCGGTGAGCCCGGCGGCCGCCCCCGCCCTCTTCTGGCCTCGCAGCCCGAGCCCGCCGAGGCGCTGGAACTGCGGGACGTGAACGGCCTCATCACTGCCCTCCTCCCCGACCCACTGCAGCAAGCCCGGGATCTGCGCCAGTCCATGGACGCCTGCCTGGAAGATCTGGCCGAGGCGGAACAATCGGCCATAGACGGTGAACGCGCCCTGGGCACCCTGATCCAGCTCCTTATAGAGGTGCAACCCGACCTGCAGCGCCAGGTGGACGTACCCCGCATGAACCGCACGCTCAATGCCTGGGATCAGAAGGTGAAAGAAGCGGCCAGTCGTTTCCAGTCCCTGAACCGGGATCTGCTGTCGCTGCTGCAATCTCCCCACTACGCCCATGCCCTGGAGGACTACACCGAGAGCCCATGCCCGGACGACCGGGTCTTCGGCCTGCTCCAGTGGATTCACTGCATCCGCGACCTGGACAGCGAAACCTCCCTGCCTTACCTACGGTGTTTTCTCGACCCGGAAACCAACACCCTCCCCATCCTGGGTAACGACGACCCTGAAACCCGCCAGACCCTCATCGACTGGTCCACCGGCACCCAATGGCTGGACACCACCGAGCCACGCATGAAACCGCTTATGGAGATAGACCGGCTGCAACTGGCGACGTTCGCGCCGGATGCCCTGAACAGGCTGATCGATGCGCTGGCAGAGGCGGCGATGGACGAACAATCACAGCACATAAGACATGGCTTGGATAATGTGGCAACCTTGGCACACCGAATTGCGGGCATTGAACTCCATGTCCAGCACTTGCCTCTATCGAGTTTCCTGGGATTCACCTTAGATAAGCCACCTACTCGAGGCTTCCAACTCCGGCAATCTGAATTTATAGACATCCATAAAGAACTCCACCAAGTACATGTGCCTGTGCTAATGCCAACTGGCGCCTATAGTCTTGGCGACCTAAGTCGAATGATCCACAACAACCCCTCCTACCGGACGGCTTATGGGGCAACTTTAGGGCCTTTGCTACTTTTTAATCTTGGGCTCGCTCTTGGGGAAATGGGGCGGTCACAGACGGTTGCACATAACCTGCAGCTAGCCTCTCTATTTAGCACAGTAGCCGCTTTCGGCCTATCCGAGTTTCGATTCTGGTCAAATACTCGACAGTCGCTGCTTCCACAATATAGCGCACCAAACATCACTCAACCGAACCAAAGCGGTTACTCGCATAACATCTCAAGACAGCGAATTAAATCAAGCATATCAAACCATAGAGCGCACAAAAGACGCCAACGAAATTACCAAGCATCAGGACAACAAACCATACTCATAACGCTCACGAGATTTTCCGGCCTAATGGACATTGGTGCTGGTGCTACTTATATATTTGACGGACTCACAAAAGATAACAGAGGCGTCATACTAGGTGGCGCCTTAATAGTAGCTTCAGGTGTTGCCATATTAGGCGCTAACATTCTTGGTTTTAGCGCACTGACCGCATTACTTCTTGGCACAATGGGCAACCTAGTTGTTGCGAATCAAGATCGAACGAAGATCGCCCAAAGCTTATTTGAATCTAAGTTTGGAAAATCAGCAAAAAAAGAAATCAACCCCAAAAGCTGCACTCTATCGGCAACCGAAGATCAGCTGAAAAAAATCATCTCCATTATCCATGAGATCCATGCGCAAATAATCATGCATGACCTCACAACGCAAAAAAATGCTCATAACATACAAACTCACACAGGCCCGATACTACGCGAACCTGACTCGCCGGTACTCATTGAAATCAATATCCAGCTAACCGAAATCGCCTCATTTAGGGGCGCCATAGAGGTTGAAATCTCACTCAGATCTACCGGCTCCCAAATTCAAATCGCAGAAATGATGGTCATAGAAACCGACAGCCACGAAGCTCCGGTCAAAATCCGCCTATTCCACAAGACAACTATCCGCGAAATAGTTGCCGGAGTAAACGCAAAAATCATCCTGCGCCCGAACCGAAATGAACCAGATTTCAAAATCGACACTCAAGCTTCATGGCCTAGCCGAAACTCACGAAACAACAGGCTAAGTGAGGAGGAGTATCTACGTATACAGTCAACTTGGAGACCTACAGCTGAACTCACCCCTATAACAAAAAATACCGCATCGACGAACTAGAAAATGATCAACCTCACCTTAGCAAATGGAGAGCTTCTATTATGGCAGTCGCACGAGCATGGGTGGCATCACCTGTCCGCGAGCTATTTGAGAGAAGTAAGGTTACCCTTTCCCTAGACAACACCCAACCACCATTCCAAACTACACATTACGCTGAAGAGACAGAAAGGGAACGGTATTGGCCTGGACCTTCATGGCAGGAATCCGATACTCTGACTTATGGCTACCACTCTCTTGCCACGACGATTGGCACTCTAGGATTAGGCATGTCAGTAATAGCCTTCACCCTTCTCGTAACAATTAAACAACACCAATCAATAGCCATCGCAATATTATCCACACTAGCAATACCGATAGGCATCTTGATTTTTTGGCTATCAGGAATCTTCCCAGCCAACCGATTTATCGTATTTGATAGAGAGAGACAACTTGTTTACTTTACTCAGAGAACGCGAAACAAAATAGACTCATCAACTTGGACAGACTCTTCTTATCTTATCTATGATGAAAACCACGTTTACCGTCCTTACTCCTATTGCAACACCAAGGTGGCACTGATCCGCCCCCCTCATGATTTAATCAAAGATGGCGCACCACCTTCGCCAAAAGCCCACAAACTTATGGATCTAGACGGCAAACAATTTAGCCTATGGCATACTACTGAAGCAGAGGCAATCTACCGCTACATCGTCGCATTTATGACGGCACCCCCAACTGAAGGTCCAGCGGCGGAAGTGGCGAAGGCTGACCACGAGCTTTGCGATGAGCATTACGCCGGCAACTGGGACCTAATGCGCCGCATAGAAGGCTGGCGCTGGTACCGCCTCGACCCATCTAAACTGCCCGACCAACCCAACTGGATTCGCCACTCGGATGGGCGTTGGGAACGCACCGGGCCTGGGGTTAAGGCTTTGCGTCCCTGGTGGGACAACCTGATCAAACCGCGCCGTCCCGCCATCAATCAAAATACGCAAAACCCGGATACATGAACCCAGTGCCGGTGGATCGGCCTCGGAGAGGCGCCCAGTGTTCCCCGTGGCCTGGATGAGGCATCATATCCGCTCCGATGCACTGCACAGGTCTTGAGATCGCCATGGACATGCCAGAGCTGAAGATACGGTTGCCGGATTGGCTATTGGAGAGATTGAGTGGTGACTGGGTGCCGCTGCATGGGGATGAGGAGCAGATGCGCTTCGTGATCTCGCTGGCCCGCGAGAATGTCCGGCAAGGCAGCGGTGGACCCTTCGGGGCGGCGGTGTTTGATGCGGAGGGGCACCTGGTGGCGCCGGGGCTGAACCTGGTGACCAGCTGCCGTTGCTCCATCCTACACGCGGAAATGGTCGCCATGGCCCTGGCACAAAAGCGCCTCGACAATCACGACCTGAGCGATGGGGGGCATCTGCATCATACTCTGGTCACCTCGGCCGAACCCTGCGCCATGTGCCTGGGCGCCATCCCCTGGTCCGGGGTGTCCCGAGTGATCTGCGGCGCACGGGATGAGGATGTGCGCGAGATCGGCTTTGACGAAGGGGCCAAGCCCGACCATTGGGCAGACACCCTCACCAGGCGCGGCATCCAGGTACAACGGGACGTGTTGCGGCCCGAGGCCACCCAGATACTGCAGGCCTATGTGGAATCCGGGGGCGCGATCTATTGAACCGCGCCCTGAACGGGCGCCACAGGCTTTGACAGCCCCGCGCTAATCCGGACAATACCGACCACTGAATCACGCCGTGCGGTGCGACCCATCCCGCTTGCGGCAATCCGGGCGCCAATCATCACCGCCGCAACCTCTCGGACCCTCATCACCATGAAGATGCTCATCAAACCCCTGATCGTCCTGGGCCTGCTGGCCATGGCCATCGGCGTGTTCTACTCCCCCTATCATGCCGTGGATCAGATGCGGGAAGCCGCCGAGGCCCGGGATACCGAGCGCCTGTCGCGCTATGTGGATTTCCCGGCCGTGCGGGAGGACGTGCGCGAGAGCCTGAGCGATTCACTGTCCGGTGAACTCAACCGGGCCATGCGGGATAGCCCATTTGGCGCCATGGGCCTGGCCGTGGCCGATGCCCTGCTCAGGCCGCTGGTGGATGCCGTGATCTCCCCCACAGCGCTGGCCGCCATCCTGCGTGGCTACATGCCCGTGACTGATGGCACCGATGGTGTAGGACTGGAGGCACGGGACGATGTGCAGGTCTCCCTGCGCTATGAAGCCTTCGACCGTTTCGTGATCAGAATCGCCGCAGACAACGGCGAAGCCGTGGACATGGTGCTACACCGCCAGAATCTGTTCTGGTGGCGACTCTCCGCCCTGCGCCTGCCGCTCTGAGCCTGCTCAAGCCCCGTCAGGCACAGGCATCCATCAGGGTGCGCAGCCTGCGGGTCTTTTCCACCATGCGATAGGTGGAGCGATTGTTGTTGTAACGGGACACATGCATCAGCGGCACCCAGATGACCTGGTGAGACTCGTCATTGCCGGGGATGGGCATGTCGTCATCCATCTCCACCAGGAAGCGCACGTCGAAGTGTTCATGCCGCGGGCCGCGGGGGCTGGCGGGGATCACGTGAATGTCCAGGTCGAAGATGTCCCCGCTCACCAGGCGAATATGGGAAGGGTCAACGCCCGTCTCCTCGGAGGTCTCGCGCAGGGCCACCCGCAGGATATCGGCATCACCATCGGCATGGCCGCCGGGCTGGAACCACTGGCCGTGCTTGCGATGGTGCATCAGCAGCACCTGGCGCCGATCGGGGCTGACCACCCAGGCCGAGCCGGTCACATGCCCCGGCCAGAGATCACAGTGGAAGCAATCCTCGTGGGCATCCACAAAGGCACGGGCGCGATCCAGATGGGCCGACTCCTCGATGAAGCGCGTTTGATGGCGGGACAGGAGTCCCAGCAATTCCCGACGATGCATGACCAAGTCCCCTATGCTGGTGGCGTCGCTGAATTCAGATCCCGGCGGGGTTCTCGATGGCCGCCAGGGCCGCCTGTGCGGCCTCGTCCACATCCGCCTCACTGCCCGACAGTGTAAGCCTGCCAAAGGCGCCCACGGCACGCACGTCGATCAGGTTGATGCGGGCCGCCTTCTCGGCCTGGTTGGCGGCATACACCACGTAGCCTGCAGGCTGGGTTTCCAGGATGAACATGCTCTGACCGGGCAGGATCATGGAGCCGCGACGATTCTGGCGGTTGATGAGCACGCTGTGATCCGGGGTGATGCCGCGAATCACTTCCTGCCAGGCCACGCGACAGCTCTCCCGGTCCTCCTGGCGAGCGCCCAGCCGGGAGAGCAGCATGCGCCCGGCCTCGCGCACGTCGCTTTGATCCCGCTGGTGAATGACCATGGAGCCATAGGCCCGCTCCACCACTTGCTGCGCCAGACGCACCCGGGTTGCCTTCAAGGCCATATCGGTCAGCCGGTGTATGGCCATTCCCGGCGACACCTCGATCCACAGGCAGGCATCCCCCGGCACAGGTAAAAACCCCTGGGAAACGGTGGCCAGATATTCCGCAAGCTGCGGCTGCAGCGAGTCCATGAAGACGTAGGTTCGAAGCTTGATCATCCAGTGTACCGGGGTTGCGGGGCATGAGGAGCCGCATAAGGGCGGGCCGGTCCCAATCATCGTGGAATATGGATATGATAATCAAGAGATTGGGCGCCCGATTGAAACAGCCAGCAGGTTAGCCGGATCGAATCGCGCCCAGCGGCACGACCACCAACTGCCCACTGAACCACTGCTGACGCAGGCCGCGTTGCTGCCCGAGCAGGATGGCCAGATAGTCTCCGAGGGGGTGTCCCGCGGGCAGACCGGCCTCGATGTCATGCAGGGCCGCCTGGTATTGGTACTGCCCTTCCGGCAGGTGCTCGGAGGTGGCGCGCTCGCCCAACCATGCGATGGGTGGCAGCAGCAGGTCGGTTGCGCCGCTGCTCAGGGCATTGCGAATACCGGCGGCGTCGAAGTCGCCAAAGTAGACATGCGGCCTGGATGTGCTCGCCCAGGCATCGGACAGCCTGCCGAAACCTCCGCCATACTGGCTGTCCCCTCGATAGAGCAGCAGTGGGCAAGACCACGAAGCCAGCGCCGGAAGATGGGACGCCAGGCCGTAGAAGCTGTCCAGGTTTTCCACCTGAACCAGGACGTCGAAGGCGGAGAGCTGGATCTGCCGCCAGTCCAGATCATGGACATCGCGAGGCGTCGCGGCGATGCCGGGCCGCACCGCGCCAGCGGGCAAGCTGGCCAGCACGCGGTGGTCGCGCGGATTCTCCCGCACGCCCTTCTCCTCACGGCTGCCGTGGCGGGCCTGTTCGGCGGTGGTGAGGCCGCTGAGGTTGGCGTCGATGGACGGCAGCCCCGAGGCAACCAGGGTGGCGTCGATCTGCGCCAGCAACTCGCGGTCGAAGCGCAAGGTACGGGTGGAACACCGCATGCCCAGCACCATGTCGTGCTCATGGCACCAGGCCTCGATCTCTGCCATGACCTTGCCGCTGCGGGATTTGGCCACGCCGGGCTCGTGCAGCAGCTTCTTGCGCACCTCACGCAGCAGCCTGTAAGCACCCGGTGACAGGTTCATGCCGGCAGCGCCAATTGCAACTGGACGTCGTGGATCAGGTAAAGATGGTTAAGGGGACTGGCCTGGGTTTCCACCTGACGCAGCCGGAAGGCACGCTGCTCGCTTCGGGGCAGGCCCTGATACTCGGCGATCACCTGGAAGAGCCAGATCTCCTCATCCCATTCCAGATCGCTGCCCTGGAGATATTCCAGGGCACTGAGTCCCTCGCCGTCGTGGTCCACCACCGCTAGATAGAACCCCTCCACATCTTCCTTGAGAGCCTGCTGGCGCGCGGCCACCTGGGTGTCCTCGGGCAACTCGGCGGCACCGGCGGCAGTGACCGGCTGGGGGCGTGATGCGGGCCGAGGCAGGCGGTGCAGCAATTCGGCCGCCAGACGGGCATCGGCATCGTGGTCCAGGGCCACGGCGCCCGCGGGCATGATGGGCGCCGCCCGGTTGATCAGCTCCGGCACTTCGCTGCGCATGGCGTAGTTGCCGGGCACGAAGTTCGGGTGCTCGCGCAGGAAGCCCACCATGCCGGCCACCAGACGGCTGCGCGACTGCTGTTGACGGAAGCGGGCCATCAATTCGATGAGCCGTCGCTGCACCTCCCGAAGGCTGGTGTAGTGGTGGGTAAGTTGCTGCTGCAAACCGCTGACCAGCAGCTTGCGCAGGGCGCCATCGCTGCCAACCAGTTCGATGAGTTCATTGAAGTCGATCAGTTCCAGACCGTCCAGCAGGCGCACGATCTGTTTCTGAGCACGCTCATTCTCGCGGATCTTGTCGCCAAGGCGGCTGACAAAACCGAAGTCGCTGTTGAGTCGCCGCCACAGGCTGTCAATGGCGTCGGCGAAGCGACCATTGAGATCATCCACTTCCTGGCGCAGGCGCAGGAGCTGCTGCTCCTGGCGCCAGTACTCGCCGGCGTCGCGGGCCTCCCGGTAGCTCTGCACCAGCGTGCGCACCAGCTCGAGCGTCTCGGCCACGTCGGCATTCACGTGGCGGCGGGTCTCGTCGGCCAGCATCTCGGCGATCAACTCACGCACCTTGGGGGCCAGCTTGACGCCGCTTTGCTCGTCGGGCCGCCAAAGGATGCGCGCCGCCAGCAGGCGGTTCAGCGCGGTGGTGCTCAGCCCTTCCAGCGGCACCTCATCGCAGGCGTAGCCGGCCATCAGCGTCTCGGCATGCTTGCCCAACAGCGCCAGGCGCTCCACACCGGCGCTGATCAACCGGCTCTCCAGGGCGTGGGGGTCGCCGCCGCTCATAGCAGGCTCTGCTGCGTGGGCGCCTGATCTTCAATGGGCAGATTCTCCTCATCACGGATGAATCGCACCAGGTCGATCAGATAATCGATCTTGCCGGTCACCACGTAGTACTGGCGATCAGCGTGGGGCTGCTGCAGGTAACCATGCTCCTTGAGGCGCTTGAAGACCTGTTTGAGTTGGGCGTCCAGTTGGTCGCTCTGGGAGCCGAAGAAAGGGTCGGAAGCCAGCCGCTCCAGTCGCTCGCGCAGGCCCTGATGATCCTCGCAGCGGGAGCTGAAGTCGGCGGGCTTGAGTACGTCCCCGGGGGCCGCCAGGCCATCGCGGCCCAGTGCCTCCTGCACCAACTGCAGCCACTCCAGCATCGGCATCAGGCTGCCCACCGTGTCGCCCAGCTGGCGCGAGAGCTGCTCGCGGGCGGCCTCGTCGAGCCGCAGCCAGGCTAGGAAGTAGACGGTCCCATCGGTGTTGGTGGCCAGGCGACGGTTGAGTGGGCGCAGATAGTCATCGATCTGCTCACGGATCGTCTCGTCCTGCAGGTGGCGAAAGGCGGCCTCGTCGCTCACCGCGCAGATGAAGTCGCCGGCCAGCAGGCGCTCCAGCAGCGGACCCTGTTCGATCATGGGTTCACCTCCTCCGTGCGGGCCTGCAGACGCTGAGCCAGGCGGCTCAGACGGGGTTCAATGCGCTTGAGACGGCGCTTGGCCGGGTCGGCCTCGTCGCGGTCGATCAGGTAGCGGTTGCGGAACAGCAGCAGCACGTCCGACTCCGGGTTGGGGAAGGCGCCCACGATATGGATGCGGTTGTTGTCGCAGGCATCGAAGATCTTCTCCACATTGTGATAGGCCAGGGTGCCGATCTCGTCGATGGGCCAGTGGATGGCCACCTGGGCCTCACCGCGCAGCAACCGGGTGAAGGCGAGCAGGAACTTGCACAGGATCAGGTAGGCCATGCCGTGACTGGAGGACTCCAGCAACTGGCGGTCGCTCTTGATCACCAGATCCGTACCGCCCTCGTTCAGGTGCAGTTCCAGGCGCAACAGGCTCTCGAAGCTGTACTGCTGGTCACTGCGCAACAACTCCACCACATCGGCCAGGGCGTCCAGGTAGTCATCCCCGGGCAGCGGCTGGCCGGAGTCCCGCCAGTCGCGGTAGTGCTGGGTGAAGCGCTTGAGCGGCTCCCAGAAACCCAGCTCATCGATGGTGGACTGAATCTTCACCTCCGCACGGCCAATACCTTCCAGCTTGAGATCATCCGCCACTTCGTCCGAGAGACGCCGGCTCTGGGCGTTGATGCGCCGGTTGAGATCGCGGAACACGGTGAAGAACTTGTCCAGGTCGTCGCCCAGGTTGCGTCCTTCCTGCTGGAGTTGCTCCTGCCGGCCCTCCAGCAACTGGAGCATGCCGGCCAGTACACCCAGCAGGCGACGGGGGCTGGTGTCTTCAAGCCGGGTGCGCTCCGCCTCCAGGGTCTCGTGGAAATCGGTGCTGGCGCCCTTGATCAGGTCGGACTCCATCTTCTCGCAGCCCCGGCGCAGCTCATCCTGGGTGCGGGCGTGGTCGGTCAGTGCCTGGCGGACGCGTTCAATGCGCTCGCTGACATCCCCCGGGGCCTCACTCCGGGAATCCGGGGCCTGTTCCAGGGGCAGTGCATCCAGCCGGGTGAGCAGTGGCGCGAGGGTGTCGATCAACTGCTGTTGCGCGCCGCGCTGCTTCTCCAGATCCGCGACCGCCTCGCGATACTCCCTGCGCGCGGTGTCGAACTGCTGCTTGAGGTGCTCACGCTCGCGCACGGCGCTCTGGTGCTCACCGCCCAGCTCAGACTCGCGCGCCACCAACTGCGGCTTGCGCTCACCCCAATCCACCCGCATGAAGCGTGTGTAGGCTTCAAGCTCCTCACGACGCCGCTCGGTCTGGCGAATGCGCTGTTCCAGGGCCTCCAGGCGTGAGCGGGTCTGGTTCAGGCTGACGGTATCCACACCCTGCTCGGCCAGTTCGCGCTCGAAGGCAGCCTCAAGCTCCTCGCGCTGACGGCGATTCTCCTGCCTGAACCCGGTCAACTGGCCACGATACTGGGCAATCTGCTCATCGAAATCGGCCAGCCGCCCCGTGAATTCGTCACTCAAGGCCTGTCGCTGGGCGCGGTGGGTATCGGCCAGCGCCTCCAGGGCCTGTTCCCGCTCTTGATTCAGCGCCTGCTGCTGGGCCTCCTGCTCATTGAGCTCCTCGCGGCAGGCGGCCTGACGTGTCTGGCGAGCTGCCTCATGACGCTCCCAACACTGGCTGCGGGCTTGCAGGGCATAGTCTACCTCTTCGGCGGCGCGGCGCTGGGTCGAACGGGCACGATCCAGCCGGGCGGCGGCCTCCTGTACCTTGTCATGGCGGGCCTTGAGCGCCTTCTCCGCGGCTTCTTCGGCTTTTCGGGCCTGATCCAGCGCCTGCTGGGCGGCCTCGATCCCGGCCAGCAGCGTGGCCTCGTCCTGGGCATGATCAGGCAGGGCGATGGCAGCAAGATCCACCACCAACCCATAAAGATCGTCACTGGCACCATCGTTGAACTGCGGGGCCAGGTCACGACGCTGGAGCAGTTCCGGAGCGATCACCTTGCCCAGGCTCTGTTCCCAGCCCGGACGGTGATGACGCAGGAAGTGCCGCAGGCTGCCCTGGGCGGGGTCACGCTGGATCAACAACCCATCAAGACGGGCCTCGGCCCGGGAGCGCTGCTGACGGGCAAGCTCCAGATCCCGCTCCGCAGTGTCGCGTTCTCGCTTGCGCTCGTCGAGTTCGCCACGCACCGCCTCCAATGCGGCAGCAGCTGCGCTTTGTTCGCCCTGAGCCTGATCGACCCGGGCCTGGACCTGACGGGCCTCGTGGGCTTCCTCGGTTGTCTGGCCGTCATGGGCCAGCCGGGCCTTGAGTTCGGCAAGACGGTTGGCGCCCTCATCCAGGCGGCTGCGGTAATCATCGTCCAGTGCCTTTCGGCGACGCTGGTGGTCGGCTTCCAGGCGCTCTTCCTGTTCATTCCGGGCCTCACGGCAGGCGTCCTTCTCCTTGTCGAGGGCATCAATGCGCGCCTGGGTTTCCTCGCGGCGGCGTTCGAGCAGGTCACCCAGCTCCACCAGCCGGGCATTCAGGCGCGCCTTGCTCTCCTGGGCCGCCTGCTGCATCAGTTCCAGGTGATCGCGCAGTTGCTGCAACTCCTCGCGCCACTGGGGCAAACTCTGGAGGTCGCGCTCGAGACCGGGCATATCGGCCTCCTTGAAGGCCTCGAACCGGCGCTGCAGATCATCGAGCTCAAGGCGAGTCCGCTTCAGCTCGCTGTCCAGCGCGCTGATCCGGTCGTCGAGGGTGCCGCGCGCCTCCTCATGGGCCTGCTCGCGGGCCCGGAAGTCGCGCCGCAGCTCATTGAGCCGGGCCTCGAGATCGGCCCAGGCCCGCTGGGCATGGTGATGGTCGGCCTTGAGCCGAGGGTGGAGCTGACACAGCGAAGTCTCCAGCTCGGCCATCTCGCGATCGAGGCGCTGCAGGTCTTCCAGAGCACGCTGCAGCGGCGCAAGGCGCATGGACTGGCGCATGCGGGCGATCCACTCCCGCGCCTTGGTGTTGCGGATGCGGGTGACCGGCAACTCGACGCCATCCTCCTCGAAGATGGCGGCCAGCATGGTCTTGAGGGTGTCCATCTTGCCCTCCTTGGCATGCACCGCAGAGACCAGCTTTTCCATATGACGGATGCGATGTGCCGGGCGCACCAGGCTGAAACGGGCTGCGATCTGACGCAGGCGCAATGCCTCGCGGCTGTTGCCGTATTGCTGGGTGAAGTCGTTCTGGATCACCGCGCGATATTCGGAGCTGGCACCGATTTTCTGGGACACATCAACGCCCTGGCGGCGCAGGCCGTTGGCCCACTGGGCATAGTCCAGCGCGGTCACACCGCCCTCGCCCGTGACCAGGTAGTCCTCGGGCCGATAGGGGGCACTGACGAAGCGATATTCCACACCGCCGTCGCTCTTGCGGGTGAGGACCGCCTGACACACGTCGCCCGCCTCGCGGCGGTATTCATACACCAGGTAGCTGTTGCGGTGCGGCAGATAGAATTGGTCGAACTTCTGCCGCGTCCTCGGCACCACCTTGTTGGGCAGCTCGCCGTAAAACACCGGCACCAGCCGCTGCAGGGTGGTCTTGCCCGAGGCATTGGTGCCGCAGATATTGGTGTGGCCGTCCACATTCAGCTCGACCACCCCCTCAAGATGGCCGTGAATCATCACGATGCGTAACAGGTGCGCCATGTCGCGTTCTGGATCCCTTGACTTCGGAGGCGCCTATCTTGCCTTTGAAGGCTACAAAGGCGCCACCACAAAGTCATGCTTTGTAAACATCCCACTCGCATTCGAAGATCAGCCGTCAAAGCCGCCGTGAAAATAGAATAGCCACAGAAGTATTGATAGAGTGTCGGAATTCTGGACAAGGGCGCCATGTTACCCTTGCGATACATCAACTGCGATTGGAATATTCGCATGGAAGAGGACAATACCCCCCCGCGCGAGGCCTCTGATGAATCCGCTCGCCAGGGCTTGACGGAGGAATCGCGGCGGCACGATGAAGCGGCCCTGACACAGCTCCTGGACGCCGTGCCGGACATCTCGATCCAGGGGTATCGGCTGGATGGAACCGTGGTTTACTGGAACCCTGCCAGCGAGCATCTGTATGGCTACCCCGCCCACGAGGCCCTGGGTGCCAATCTGGCGGATCTCATCATCCCTCCGGAGGATCTGGAGATCTTTCACCAGCGCATGCAGAAGGTGCGAGATGGCGTTCACCTGCCGCCCTCGGAGATGCTGATCCTGCGTCATCGCGAAGGCTACCCCGTGAAGGTCCTCTCCTGCCATGTGGTGGTGCCCCATGCCGAGGATGGCTTACGCCTCTATTGCATGGACATGGACATGGCCGCACGGCTCCGGGATCAGGAGTGGCTGTGGGAGGCCGTGCAAGGGGGCAACGTGGGCTTGTTCGAGTGGCGGCCCGACGGGAGCGTGATCCTGTCGCGTGAACTCAAGGGGCAACTGGGGTACCTGGATCACCAACTGCATAATGATATGGAGGCCTGGCGGTCGTTGATCCACCCCGACGAGCGGGATGAGGACATCCGGCTGTTCGAGCAATACACACGCCGGCCAAAGGGGCGCTTTCGTATCGAGGTGCGCATGCGCCATCGGACCGGTGGCTGGCGATGGATCCTTTATCAAGCCTCCCCCGTTTACGGCCCGGACGGATGCCTGAGCAAGATCCTGGGTTCCAGCGTGGATGTCACCGAGCGCAAGCTGGCCGAAGAGCAAAGCGAGCGACTGGCCTACGCGGTGGAGCAAAGTCCCAGTGTCATGATACTCACCAACACCGACGGTGTAATCGAGTACGTCAACCAGCGTTTCTGCGACAACACCGGCTTCTCCCGAGATGAGGTGCTGGGGAAGCGCCCGGGGATGTTGCGCTACGGCGAGACAAACAGCGAAAAATCCCACCAGCTGTGGACAACCATCCAAAGCGGCAAAACCTGGGAGGGCGAGTTCCACAACCGCAAGCGGTCCGGCGAGCCGTACTGGGAGCAGGCAAGGATCTCACCGATCCGCAATGCACGGGGTGAAGTCACTCACTACATCAAACTGGCGGAGGACATCTCCGACAAGCGGGCCCTGAACGAGCGCCTGGAATACCTCGCCTTCCACGACCCGTTGACAGGCCTGCCCAATCGCAGCCTCATACTGGATAGAATCGGTCAGGCAGTGGCACAGGCCCACCGCGATCAACATGCCCTGGCCGTGATGTTCATCGACCTGGATGATTTCAAGGTCATCAACGACTCACTGGGGCACGACCTGGGCGACCAGTTGCTGATCCAGGTGGCGCATCGCCTGCGCAGCCTGCTGCGCGAGGGGGACACGGTGGCCCGCTTCGGCGGGGACTCGTTCATTCTGCTGCTGCCCAAGCTTTCTCATGCGGAGGACGCCATCCCCGTACTCGAGAAGATCCAGAAGGTCCTGAACCAACCGATCCCCCTCTCGAGCCAACAGGTGTCCGTGACGGTAAGTATCGGCATTTCCATCCATCCCGGCGACAGCGACCGTCCGGAGGACTTGATACGTCATGCCGATGCCGCCATGTATCGCGCCAAGGCAGAGGGTCGACGCTGCTACCACTTCTACACCCCGGAGATGGATGCGGCGCTGCAGGAACGCATGGAACTGGATCAGTCCATGCGCCAGGCGCTGGAGAGAGGCGAATTCCATCTCGTTTATCAGCCCCGGGTGGACCTGGCCAGCGGGCGGGTGCTCAGCCTGGAAGCCCTGGTGCGCTGGCATCACCCCCAATGGGGCATGATCTCGCCGGGTCGCTTCATTCCCCTGGCGGAGGAGACCGGCTTCATTCTCTCGCTGGGGCCGGAGGTGCTGCGCCAGGCCTGCGAGCAGATTCGCGTCTGGAAGGCCAGGGGTGTGCCGACCGTGACTGTGGCGGTGAACCTGTCGGCACGGGAACTGCGTGAACCCGACGTGGTTGAACGCATTCTCGGGGTGCTGGCCGATACCGGCCTGGAGGCGAGCGATCTGGAAATCGAGATCACCGAAAGCGCCGCGATGAGTTCCATTGAACAGACCATACGCACCCTGACCGAACTCAACACCCAGGGTGTGCGCATCTCCATCGATGATTTCGGCACCGCCTATTCATCGCTCAACTACCTCAAGCGCCTGCCGGTGCATGCCATCAAGATCGATCAATCCTTCGTCTCCGAGATGAAGGAAGACCCCGCCAACCACCCCGAGGATGCCGCCATCATCCGGGCCATCATCGGCCTGGGCGAGACCCTGGGCTTGAAGGTCATCGCCGAAGGCATCGAGAACACCTTGCAGCGGGACTTCCTGCTGGATCATGGCTGCGTGCAAGGGCAGGGCTATCTGTATAGCCGGCCGGTGCCGGCCGAAGATGTGGAACGGTTGCTGAATCCTGCTCAGGCATAGCGGCCCAGGCCCAGGCCCAGGCCGTCGGAATCGATACCCGTTGAATGGCCGAAGACCAGATCAGCCACGAACCGTGACGAGCCCAGGGACATGGTCCAGCCCAACGTTCCGTGACCCATGTTCAGGAACAGGTTGTCGTGACATGTACTGCCCAGGATGAGCGCGCTTTCCGGCGTCATGGGCCGCGCGGCGTTGTGGCGGCAGGCGGCGCGCCTGGAGAGGTCACTCATGACGTTGCATGAACCAGAGCACCAGCCGATGGGTGACCCACCAGGCGATCCCCAGGCCCAGCATGAGCAAGAGGAGCCAGAGTCCCTCGTGTATGCGACCGGGCTCCAGCCAGGGCATGCTCAATACCCAATTGACGTTTTGCCCCTCATCCACCGTCAGACGCGTGATCAACACAACGCCCCACCCCGCAGGCACGAGCCACCGCCACGCCCGCGCGTCGTACCCCAGACGCCAGACCATCCACCACAGGGCGAAGGGCAGCACCAGGTGGTAAAGCGACAGCGCACGGACCAGTAGCGGGATCTCGGGATCGAACATGTAGTCCACCATCCCGAACGGGGCCTGCCCCATGAGCACAAGGCCACCGAGGAAATCCACGATCCACCCAAGCTCCAGCAACCCCACACACACCAGCAGGGCCGAAACCAGACGGGAACTCGATGTCCAGGCGGCCACCAGCCCACCCAGCAGGGCCAGGTTGGAAAACCAGAAGAAGTTCACCCAGGGATAGTGGATGGCGTACACCGGTACCAGCGCCACGGCCAGGCCAAGATAGGCCAGCCGGAACCATAGTGGCATGGGGTGGGGAACTTGCTTGATGACTTTTCCGCCCATGCAGGCAGGGTACATTCATTCGGATATCAGTTACACCCGGGCACTGCTGGCCCCGGATTCTTGATTCACATGTCCCTTGCATGATGTCTGGCGTCTGGATGATAAAGCTCCGAACCTGCGGCCAAGCCCCGGCACGACTTCTTAACTGACAAGTCCCATGACAGGGATAGACTGAAGGACTTTGTGCGCTCCTTCAGAGCCTGATGGGCGTGTAGGAAAATCCCTACAACGGTTCCCCGCATTTGCTGCATTAATCCGGACAGGCGGGGGTTACAGTGACAGCCTGCAAGTGCATACTCAACGTCCCATCCGAGCGCACTAAACCGCGTCAGAAGTGCGGGTTTGGAAGATGAGCTGATTTGGTGCGTGCGTACCACTTTAGCGCACAAATCCAATCCTTGAAACCTTCACTGCGTGATTGGCGGTGTACCATCCACTGAATTCAGGACGATAAATTCATGGAACAAAAGGCAGTAGAACCGGAAGCACGCATTGTGGAGTTGGAGTACCTTTTGGCTCTGGCAAGAGGCTCTAGTCAGATTGCTCGGGAGGTCCTCGAAACCAATGACAGTGAATACTTGTTGCAGCGACTGGCTCTGATTATGGGGAGAAATCTA
>NZ_JAJNAO010000013.1:0-83970 GCF_022227625.1 Ectothiorhodospira variabilis
AGGGGGAGGAGATCCAGTTTAGTCCACTTTTGAGTTTAGTTTAGGACACCCACTTTGTTATTGACGCCCACCCACCACACCCCACTAAGCTCACCCCATGACCCAGCCCCGCGCCTCCCAGATCTGCCTTGATGACACGCCCTGGTATCACGTGGTGTCCCGCTGCGTGCGGCGGGCGTTTCTCTGTGGCCGGGATTCGATCACCGGCAACGACTATGAGCACCGGCGCGGGTGGATAGAGGAACGCGCCCTGGGGCTGGCTTCCGTGTTTGCCATTGATGTGGCTGCCTACGCGGTCATGAGCAACCACTACCACCTGGTGCTACGGGTGGATGCTCAGCGGTCCAGGCGCTGGGATGACCGGGAGGTGCTGTCACGCTGGACGCGTCTGTTCAGCGGCCCGGAGGTGGTGCAGCGCTACCTGTCGGATGCCTGGGAGACGCTTTCAGCGGCAGAGGTGGCGAGTGCCGAGGCCTATGCCGATGAGTACCGCGGCCGGTTGCATGATCTTTCCTGGTTCATGCGGGTCTTGAACGAGTCCATTGCCCGCCGCGCCAATGCGGAAGACAAGGTGCGGGGGCGGTTCTGGGAGGGTCGCTTCAAGAGTCAGGCGCTGCTGGACGAGCAGGCGTTGCTGGCCGCCATGAGCTATGTGGATCTGAATCCGGTTCGGGCGGGGGTGTGTGAGGGCCTGGAGGACAGCACGCACACTTCCATCGCCCGCAGGTTGAGTCAGCCTCAGGAAGAGGCTACGGCCACCCGGGTGGGTGAGGCGCTGCCCGAGCGCGAGGATGACCGCCCTCCCCTCCTTCACAAAGCCAATACAGACGCCCCCACCGACCCTGCCATCATCAGTGGGATCTTCAATAGTGAGGTCCTGCGCGAGGAGCGCGTGTTGCGGTCGTTACAGCCGGCTCCACTGATGCCTTTTGACGGCACGGGTCGATTCGAGGCAGGTATCCCCTTCTCATGGCCGGATTATATGGAACTGACCCAGACCCTGGGCCGCTGCGTTCATCCCACCAAACGGGGACGCATTCCGGAAGGCACACCGAAACTGCTGGCGCGCATGGGTATGGGGACTGAAGCCTTTATCGCGCATGCTGGTGATCTGTTTCATTCCTTTGGCTCGGCCATCGGGGCGCCAGCGAGTCTGGTGGATCTGGCGGCGCGAAGGCAGTGTCGGTATCTGCGGGGTATCCGGACGGCTCGGGATATGTTTGGGCAGGAGCTTTTGGCAGCGTCTTGACCACCTGGCTCCAGTAGCCCGTACGGGGAAACGATATCAGTGCGCTCCGATTTTCGCGGCCGAGGGCCGCTCCCACCTATCTTGTTGCCGTTCCATCGTCGCACGCGCATGGCCATTCAGCAGAACCAGTCTTGCGCGCGATCAACCAGCATCCTCGGCTTTTTGACGCACGGCAGGCAGCTGCTTGATCAACGTCGGCAACCATTTCTGTACCGTCTCCCACACCACATCGAGGTCGATGTCAAAATAGCCGTGGGCCATGCGATTGCGCATATTGCGCATGCTGCGCCATGGTACTTCGGCGTGCGCTTGGGTGAACTCGGCGTAGCTATCCATCACCTTGGTAGCGGCCTCGCCGATGATGATAAAGTTCATGATGACGGCCAGCTGGGTGCGTTTGTCGGCCAGGAAGTCGTCCTTGGACAATCCTTCCACGAAACTGCAGGCATCGGCTGCGGCCTGCTGTATGTGGTCAAGATAGTCGGGGAGCCGATTTTCACTCATACCGGTTCAGCCTCCGCAAGCACCTTGACCCGGAACTTCGGCGGCAGGTCGCCAGGTGTCAGCAGATCGATGTCCACGCCGAGCAGTGTTTTGAGCTCTTCTTCCAAATCGCCCAAGTCCAACAGCGTTGCACCAGGCAGCGCGTCAACCAGTAGATCAAGGTCGCTGCCATCCCGGTCGGTGCCATGCAGCACGGAACCGAAGATGCGCGGGTTCGCGGTGCGGAAGCGACCGACTACCTGACGCACTGCGTCTCGCTTCATATCAAGTGCAGCAGACGGTCGCATGAATATCCTTTCTTATCGAAGCTCGTTGGGACAACATGAACCGATGATAGCACTGTTCAAGAATCATCTCCGCAATAGTGAGACCCTGCGCGAGGAGCGTGTGTTGCGGTCCCTGCAGCTGGCTCCGCTGATGCCTTTTGACGGCACGGGCCGATTCGAGGCAGGTATCCCCTTCTCATGGCCGGATTATGTGGAACTCACGCGGACCCTGGGCCGCTGCGTTCACCCCACCAAACGGGGACGCATTCCGGAAGGCACACCGAAACTGCTGGCGCGCATGGGCATGGGGACTGAGGCCTTTATCGCGCATGCTGGCGATCTATTCCGTTCCTTTGGCTCGGCCATCGGGGCGCCGGCGAGTCTGGTGGATCTGGCGGCGCGCAGGCAATGTCGGTATCTGCGGGGTATCCGTACGGCTCGGGGACAGCAAGGGCCACGTCGCTTGGCGTTCAGCCTATCGCCTCATCTGGCACCCCCAACCAAGCGGTGTCATACTGCCCACCATGACCTCCGTGATCGAACTCTACGAACAGATCAGCAGCGCGCCAGACGAGAAGACCCGGGCGCGATTGATCGTGGAAGCCATCGAGCATGTGGAACGCCGCTTCCCGGCTGTGAACGATCTGGCTACCAATGCAGCGCTACGGGAAACTGAGCTGCGGCTGCAGAAGGAGATCGAGCAGCTGCGGGCCGAAACGCGGGAGATTGAAGGGAATCTGCGCCGGGATATCGAGCAGCTGCGAGGGGATCTTCAGAAAGAGATCGAGCAGCTGCGGGCCGAAACGCGGGAGATTGAAGGGAATCTGCGCCGGGATATCGAGCAACTGCGAGGGGATCTTCAGAAAGAGATCGAGCAGCTGCGGGCCGAGACTCGACAGATTGAAGGGAATCTGCGCCGGGATATCGAGCAGCTGCGGGCCGAGACTGCGCACCACAAGGTAGATATCATTAAATGGACGCTAGGTGCGCTGCTGGCCTACGCCGTCCTGATCCTGGGTGCGATGCGATTTTTCGCTGGTTAGCATCATCCCTTTGCGGGCAGGCCCCGCTCCCACGAAACGGCAGCCCTCACCTGGGGTCAGATCCTGCAGCAGGCCGGCACCTCCACGTTTTGCCAGACGCTACTTGGTGGCGCTTGGCGGCGAACATGGCTCCCACTTCATCATTCGAACGGCCACGGTATCTGCGGGGCATCCGAACGCGGCTCGGAATGTGTTTGGGCAGGAGCTTTTGGCAGCATCGTGAACGACGGGGCACGCAGTGGCCCGCGCGGTGCGGGGAATGTTCATGTCCATCTGGCCGACGTGGGGGCAGCAAAGGAGGTTGAGCAACTGCGGGCCGAGACTGCGCACCACGCCGCCATGTCATCCCAGTAGGTAGCGCAGGCCTCCCAGGATGAGTGTCGCCTGAGCCAGCAGTAAGCCTCCGGTCCAGGCCACCGTCCATTTGATGGTTTCAATCTTGCTTTGGGCGATATCGCCCCGAACTTCGGCGACGTCCTTTTTCACCTCCCCCCTGAGCTTTTCAATGTCTTTCTGCACGTCCCCCCTGAGCTTTTCAATGTCTTTCTTGACCTCGCCTCGAAGTTGCTCTATTTCTTTCTGCAGCCGCAACTCTGTTTCACGCAGTGCCGCTCCCGTGGCCAGGTCGGTCACCTCAGAGTAGCGTTGTTCCATTTGTTCGAAGGCCTCGGCGATCAGGCGAGCGCGCGTCTTATCATCCGGGGCGCTGGATAGCTGTTCGTAGAGTTCGATGACGGAGGTCATGTGAGTATCCTTGACGATTTACCCTTCCATTATCTCAGGCCGCGAGGTGAGCGGCAATAAAGGGGCAAGCTACCCTTGCCCTCCATGGGAACTGCCCTCGCCCTCGGCCGGCGACAGGCGGTGTGTACGAAACCCGAACTACGGGGAACGGTCATGTCCATCGGGCCGGCGTGGGGACAGCAAGGGCCACGTCGCTTGGCTTGCGGTGTTATACTGCCCGCCATGACCTCCGTGATCGAACTCTACGAGCAAATCAGCAGCGCCCCGGACGAGAAGACCCGGGCGCGCCTGATTGTGGAAGCCATCGAGCATGTGGAACGCCGCTTCCCGGCCGTGAACGATCTGGCCACCAATGCGTCGCTACGGGAAACTGAGCTGCGGTTGCAGAAGGAGATCGAGCAGCTGCGTGGGGATCTTCAAAAGGAGATTGAGCAACTGCGAGGGGATCTTCAGAAAGAGATCGAGCAACTGCGGGCCGAGACTCGACAGATTGAAGGGAATCTGCGCCGGGATATCGAGCAACTGCGGGCCGAGACTGCGCACCACAAGGTGGATATCATTAAATGGACGCTAGGTGCCCTGCTGGCCTACGCCGTCCTGACCCTGGGCGCGATGCGATTTTTAGTTGGTTAGCATCGTCATCCCAAGGTAGCCGTAGCGCAGGCCTCGCAATTCCCTTTTTTGCGATCGCAACTCCGTTTCACGCAGCGCAGCACCCGCAGCCCGGTCGGTCACCTCGCCACATCCCTTCGCGGGCAGGCCCGCTCCCACAGGGGAAGGTTCTATGGGGCACCACTGCCCCCTCAAGCCCCCCACACCCCGATGCACCGCCCTTCCACGGTCCGCTCCATCTCCCAGATCCGTTCCTCCCAGCTCACCTCGGGATCCCGGTTGAAGATCACCAGGTGGGCCTCGTCAGCACCCACCTGGCTGTACGCGTCCTGTAGAACCCGTATTCCCTAAATCTCCCTGATTCCCCATTGTGCCCGGCACGATCTCACCCAACCAAGGAGATGAGCCGGCATGAGCAGGGGCATTCAACAACGCAGGCGCGCCTTCTGGCAGGACCTGGTCCGGCGGTGGGCGGTCTCAGGTCAGAGCAAAGCCGCCTTTGCCCGCCAGCATGGGGTGTCACCCCGGCAGTTATCGCAGTGGGCAGCGCGCTACCCGGAATGGGTGGTGGTCGCGGCCGGCCCCCAGGAGAAGGATTCGTCACCGGGCCGCGCGGCCGATGTGCAGCGGTTTTTGACGGTGCATCCGGTGGAGGACGAGCCTGCTCCCGCACCCACTGCGGTCACCGAGATGACACCATCGCCCCAGCCTGGCGGGCCGGTGGTGGTGGCTCTGAGTAATGGTTGCCGCCTAGAGCTCCATCCGGGGTTTTGCGCCCAGACTCTGCAACGAGCCATGGAGGTCCTGGAGGCATGATCGCCTGGCCCACGGGGGTAGCCATCCATCTGGCGGTGGCGCCGGTGGATTTCCGCAAGGCCTTCGATGGTCTGTGCATTGAAATCGTTGAGGCTCTGGACCGTGATCCGCTCAGCGGCGAGCTGTTCGTCTTCCGCAACCGGGCCGGGGACAAGCTCAAGGCCCTGTACTGGGATGGCCAGGGCTTTGTGATGATCTACAAGCGCCTGGAGAAGGGGCGCTTCAAGTGGCTCCAGCAGGTGGATGGGGATGCAGAGGGTGAGGTTCGACTCTCCCGCAGCCAGTGGCAGGCGCTGTTCGAAGGCATCGACTGGCGGCGCCTGGAAAGTCCTCGAAAATGCCTTGCCACAGCCACCCGCTGATAGATAAATACCATCGATAAGTCAGCCACTTAGCTTCGCATTCATGGTAGAATACGAGCATGTTGAGTGGTGCTGCACAAGGCCTGACTTCATCGCTTTCCAGCCAGGGCGAGGCGCAACTTCGCGCCGCCCTGGCGGAGCGTGACGAGGTCATCAGGCAGCAGTCCGACTTACTCGTCCAGCAGCAGTCCACGATCAATGAGCTGAGCGAGCAACTGCAGGATCTCAAGCGCCAGATCCTCGAGGCCCAGCGCAAACGCTTTGGGCAAAGCTCCGAGCGCGGGTGTTACCTCCAGGAGGATCTCTTCCATCCACTGGAAGCCCCGATCCCCGAGCCGGAGGAAGAAGAAACCACCGAGGCACCCAGGAAGCGGCGCAAGACCCAACCACCCCGAGGTCGTCGCCCCCTGCCACCGGAACTGCCCCGGGAGACGCAGCGCTACGACTACGACGATGAAACCCGGGCCCAACTGGAAGCCCAGAACGGCGGCCCGCTGGTGGAGATCGGCGTCGAGGTGACCGAGACCCTGGAGTACCAACCCGGGCAGCTTTACGTGAAGCGCCACGAGGTGCCCAAGTATGCAATCCAGGGGGATGACGGAGAGCGCACCATCGTCTCTCCATCGCGCCCTTCGCCACCGATCCCCGGTGCCCAGGTGGGTGCCAGCCTGCTGGCCCATACCGTGATCAGCAAGTTCGCGGATCACCTGCCGCTCAACCGCATCAGTCAGCAGCTGGCCCGGGATGGTTATGACATCCCTCGCCAGCGGCTGTGCGACTACGTGCTGCTGTCCGCTTCGGCCCTGGCCCGACTGGCCGACTTGGTCCGCCAGGATGCCCTGGCCAGTCCGGTAGTGCACAGTGACGACACCACGGTGCCGCAACTGGAAAAGGGCCGACGACAAACCCGAACCTGTCGCCTGTGGCTCTACCTGGGCCGCGGGCGGGAGGACGGCATCATCCCGGTGTTCTACGACTACACCACCAACCGATCCCAGGAAGGTCCGCTGGAACACTTGCGTGACTACGAGGGATATCTGCAAGCCGATGCCTATGCGGGCTACCTCAATGCCGAACGGATCCAGGAGGCGCTGATCTGGTGTGCCTGCTGGTCCCACGCGAGGCGACCGTTCGAAAAGATCGCCCGCAAACACAAAAAGCGTGGCCGGGTACATCTGGTGATGAAGCTGATCGCGGCGATCTACCAGGTGGAATCGCGCCTGCGCCAACAAGGGATCACCGACCCCGAGCAGATCCGCGAGGCGCGTCAGCGCCGCACGGTGCCCATCCTCAAGCGCTTGCGTCGCCTGCTGGATCGCATCCTGCCCAGCCTGCCGCCCCGGGGAGACTTCGCCAAGGCGATCGGTTACGTCCTCAACCACTGGCAGGCCCTGATGCGCTTCACCGAGGATGGCCGCCTGGAGCCGGATAACAACCGCGGCGAACGCGCCCTCCGTGGGGTGTGCGTGAGTCGGAATTATGACGAGTCCCCGATTATGTGGAGACCAGCATCTGGAACGAGGTTCACAGCGGGACCTGCGGCACCACCGGGGAGGTGACAAAGCTTCCCAAAGAGCGCATAACCGGGAAGTACTTACGCCGATGGAGGGCATAGACCTTGTCGGACGTCTTTGGCATCACGCACCCCGAAACGGCTCAGCGAGGATCATGGACATCGCTCCGTGATCTGTTTCGACACCACCTCATTGAGAGGGGCTACGCGCTCGGCACAGCGCGGATGTACGAGCAGGCGATCCTCCAGTACGAGAGGTGGGCATGGCCGGAGCCCGTTGCCGCGATCGACGCGGCCTCGGTCGAGGAGTTTCTCGCCTACTTCCGTGAATCTTGGACTAAACACCAGCCCTCCCAGCTAGAAGGGACAGTGCGCGCTGCGCTTCGGCAGTTACTCAAGATGCTCGGTCGTCCGATCAAGCGGCCGTTGTGGTGCCCGGAGAGCAGTCACATGGTGGCTTTGTACGATGCGTACATGGCGGATGTGGCGGGACTTGGTGAATCGACTCGCCGATATCGTCGGCGCGAGGCCGGTAACCTGCTCAATGCCTTAGTAAGCGAGGGCCAAACGGGTCTCTGGTCCCTGTCCCCGAGCGAGGTCAGGGACTATGTGCGGGAGCGCGTCGAAGGCCTTAAACCCAAGAGTGTGGGTGTCATTTCGGTCGCGATCCGCAGTTTCCTCAGATATGGTCATCTGTGCGGCCACTGCGGACCGGAGTTGGCCCGATCTGTCCCGGGGGCAGCAAGTTCCTGCACGCGGCGCTTGCCGAAAGCGTTTGATCCCGAAGTTCTTCGGCAGCTTCCAGCGAGTTTCGATCTGACTCGGGCAACCGGGCAGCGTGATTATGCGATGTGCCGCGTCCTCATGGACTTGGGGATTCGCACCGATGAAGCTGCACGGCTGCAACTGGATGACATTGACTGGCATCGAGGCACGGTCACAGTGCCTGCCGGAAAATCAGGTCGATCGAATACCCTGCCACTGCCCTCAATGACCGGCGAGGCCATCGTAGCCTACCTTCGTGGTGGACGACCACGCACTCAGTCTCGCGCGTTGTTCGTCCATCACAGGTCACGGAGTGGCTACCCAGTAACGGCTGCAACCGTCCGTGCGGCACTACGCGCGGCATTCCGCCGCATTGGGCTACCGGATTCTCTTAGTCAGGTTCACCGGCTTCGGCACAGCGTTGCGACGCGGCTGCTTGAGACCGGGACACCGCTGAAGAGCATTGCAGATGTTCTTGGCCATCTCAGCTACGACACCACGGCCGGCTACCTTTCTGTAGACGTCGGGCGGCTGAGAAAGGTCGCCATGCCCTGGCCGGAGAACATGTCGTGAGCGTCAGGTGCTGGCACGAGCGCCTCGATCGTTATCTCGCACAGCGACGAGCACTTGGCTATCTCCTGGCGAGAGAGAGCCACCAGCTCCGATCTCTGGCGGACCTACTCGAAGAGCATGCTGCGAATGCCTCTTTCACGACGGCCCTGGCTTTACGATGGGCCCGGCAGGCGCCCTCGGGCTCGGACATGGCCCAATCCCGTCGCCTTCAGATCGCGCGCGGCTTCGCACGGTTTCTGCTGGTTGATGACCCTGGTACGGAAGTACCGCCGCAGCGCCTTCTCGGTCCCACGCACCGACGCGTCCCGCCCCGGATCTTCACAGAGAGTGAGGTGAGGGCATTGATGGAGGCTGCTGACCAGCTTCACCCTGCGGGATCGGCGCGTGGCTTGTCGATGCGCGTACTTATCGGATTGCTTGTGGCGACAGGACTCCGCCCCGGTGAGGGGGTACGCCTCAGCAACGAAGATGTCGACACTGCAAGGGGCCTGATCGTCGTTCGTAGTGGTAAGTTCGGCCATGAGCGCGTCGTTCCCCTCCACGAAAGCACGGTTGCCGCCTTGATCAGCTACCGGGTCGCCTGCGCCGGATTGACCATCGGATCAGAGTGCGGAGCGTTCTTCCGTCGCGGCAACGGTGAGTCCTTGGAAATCATCCACGCTGATTATGCGTTTCGATGCCTATGTCGGACGCTCGGTTTCAGCGGCGCGCCAGCCGGACATCGATGGCCAAGGCTCTATGACCTTCGCCACACCTTCGTATGCAGACGGCTGCTCGCCTGGCACGAAGCCGGTGAGAGCGTTGATGTAAAGATGCCCTACCTTGCGGCGTACCTTGGTCACCAAAAGATCAGCTCGACGTACTGGTATCTGAGCGCAATCCCCGAACTGATGAACGTGGTCAGCGAGCGCTTCGCAGCCTTCGCGGCCAGAGCGGAGAAACCACTGTGACCAAGGCACCCACTGGGGCTGACTCACCGAAACTCGGGTGGCTTCTTCAGAGTTACTTCTACGACTATCTGATCGCACAGCGCCAGGCGAGTCCGCGGACAGTGACTGCATACCGGGACGTATTCCGGCTGCTACTGCGCTTCGCCGTACGCCGCGATCGGCACGCCCTTGCGGAGATGGGGCTTCAGGATTTGAACCGTGAACTCGTACTCGCCTTCCTGGATCACCTCGAACGCGAGCGAGGCAATACCGCTCGGACCCGCAACGTCCGCCTTGCTGCGATCCGATCATTCGTGAGCTATGCGGTTCTTCAAGACCCGCTTGCCCTCTCGACTGTGCAGCAGGTACTGGCTATCCCGATGAAGCGGCATGACCGCGGGCCGATCCACTATCTCTCGGTTGTCGAGATGAACTCGCTTCTTGAGGCGCCCCAAACATCCACTTGGAGCGGTCGACGTGACCAAGTACTCCTGCGAACCCTTTACAACACCGGAGGCCGTGTTTCGGAGATAGCGGCGTTACGACGAAAAGACGTCGACGCCGAGGATCGTCTGGTGGTCCATCTTCGTGGCAAGGGCAGGAAGGCAAGAGTGATTCCGCTATGGCGTGATACAGCGAGCCTCCTGCGGAAGTGGCTCGAAGAGCTACCAGACGAACCTGGAACACCGCTCTTCCCGAATCGTGCGGGGCAAGCCATGACCCGAAGCGGAGTGTCTCAGCGCCTGAAGGTTGCCGTGGCGGCCGCCGGTTGCTCTTGTCCCTCCCTGGGCAGAGCGAAGGTCACACCGCACGTGATCCGTCACACGACCGCGATGCATCTCCTGCAGTCTGGTGTTGAGCTGTCCGTCATCGCCCTCTGGCTTGGACACGAGAGCATCGAAACCACGCACGGCTACGTGGAAGCGGACCTGGCCTTGAAAGAGCAGGCCTTGGCCCGACTCGCACCACCGAGCATTGAGTCCACCCGCTATCGGCCGCAGCCGGAACTCCTCGCCTTCTTGGACTCTCTCTGATTATGCGAACAACAAACGGGCGGCATCGCGGCATCGCAAGGAGATTCGGCCGAGCCACCACCCCGCCTACTCCACATAATCGGGGACTCGTCATAATTCCGATTATGCTGTGCTCCGCATAATCGCAAGAACTGGAACTTCGCTGGCTCCGAGAACGGAGGCCACGCCCTGGCGATCCTGCTCACCCTCCTGGAGACCTGCAAGCAGAACGGGGTGAACCCCCGTCACTATCTGATCGATGTGCTTGAGCGCATCCAGGATCATCCCACCAACCGTCTCCACGAACTGCTGCCCTATCACTGGGAGCCGCGCACCCAGGCCTGCGGAGAGAATGCCAGCGGGGAGTGAGGAGTGGGTATACGTGCCCTACCGGACGCGTACCCTGGCTGGCATAGGCGACCGTCTGGACAAGCCCCTGGCTGATGACGCCCTCCAGGGTGCCACGCTGCAGCTTGAGCTCGATGACAATACGCTGCATCGGTCCATGAAAACCCCTGGCCGGGTCCGTCGGCCATTCAATGAAAAGGTCCGTGCGCTTGCGGCCCAGGCCATATTCCCGGCTGATGCGGCCACCGCCATTGACGATCCGCTGCAGGAACGCCTGCATCAGCAACTGCGGGCCCGCCTCCTTGTAGTCAAAGCGCTCCAGCCAGGCATCAGCCTGTTCGCGGAAGAACTGCTGGAAGGCACGCAGCAACTTCGGCAATCCATGTGGCGGGACCCCATGTCGCGCGGCAATAAATCCATCCAATGGACCCTCCGTGATGCACTACCTTTCATCCCTGATTGCCCTCACTGGCGACGGGGTATCGGGGTGCTTACGATGGCTTTACTCTGCCCTTGTCCTTGACCCACGTCCCAGGCAAGTCACCACAACCTCGCGAGCATGCCCACGGGCGCGATGTTCCCAGAGAAAGACCCCCTGCCAGGTGCCAAGCATGAGCCGACCCTGAGCAAATGGCACCGTGAGGCCACTGCCCGTGAGAATGCTGCGGATGTGCGCCGACATGTCGTCCGGCCCTTCCATATCATGGGCATACCTGGGATCGCCATCCGGCACCGTGCGGGTCATGTACCCTTCCAGATCCTTGAGCACTGTGGGATCAGCATTTTCCGTGATGGCAAGAGAGGCGCTGGTATGACGACAGAAGATCTGGCAGATACCGACCTGCAAGCCCGATGCGATTAGAGCGTCATTCACCGCCGCCGTAATCTCCGACTGCCCCCGACCCTGGGTATTGATGGTGATGCTCGCTTGATGAATGTCCATGACGCTACCCTCAACGTGCCCGATTTCAGCATCAGGATAACGGATTCGACACATACGAAAAGGCCCCTTCCTCAAGGTGGAAGGGGCCTTTTCAAGTTGATTCAAAACGATCTGGTAGGCGCGATTGGACTCGAACCAACGACCCCTACCATGTCAAGGTAGTGCTCTAACCAGCTGAGCTACGCGCCTGTCGTGTTCGAATGGCGCATTATACAGGCTGCCTTCGGGGTGTCAACACCCAATTCAACTCATTGATTCGTCACTGCTTTTTCCTTCCCCTTCTCGCCTCACTGGACCACCGAAAGCCCCAGATCCCCTACCCTCCTGGCGGCCCACTCCCGGGCTCCCGGCAAGCTGTAGCCCATCTGTAGCCCAAATATAGCCCATTTTGTAAACCAGGGGGCTTGGGAGGACCAGCCAGCAGTAGACCCAAGTGAGTACAACCTCACCGGGGCCCGGGCTTGTCAACCCCTGCCGCATCCCCCTCCCCTCTTCCCTATTCGTTCGGGATTTCCTTTACACGCTCTGCCAGTTCACAGACCGAGCAGTCGAAGTAGGCGCAGAGCGCATCCAGGTTGTCGGTGGTCGTGTTGTACCCCTTCTGATTGGCGATCTTGGAGAGCGTAGTGCGGTTAATGCCTGTCGCCTGTGCGATTTCCTCGTACGTAAGTCGCCTGCCCTCCTGAAAGGACTTTTCTGCCATGAGCTCTTTGAGCCTGAATCGGATCATCTGAATGCACCTCAAAAACCACAAACGTGCTTGACAAGCACATTTGTAGGCTATACTATTTGTTGCGTAGAGTTAACAAAAACCTATTAAAGGAGACGAAAGTGACTGACAAGACCTATCTTACACCCGAACAGACGGCGGCGCGACTGCAGTTCAACCCCAGGTACTTCCGCAACGTCGTCATGAAGAAACACCTGCTGGAAGGCGTCCACTACGTGCGTGCCTTCGATGGCCGCAAGCTTCTGATTATTTGGGAGCGCGTCGAGGAGGAGCTTCTCGGCGCAGGTGGGACCGGCAACACCCCGGTGATCCCCATGGCCCGCGGGGGGCGCTGCCATGTCTAAGGTCCGCGTGCACAACAACGGCAAGCTGTTCTTCGATTTTCGTTACCAAGGTGTGCGGTGCCGCGAATACACCACATTGGAGGACACAGCCAAGAACCGGAAACTGATGCAGAAGGCCCTGGACCGCATCGACGCGGAGATTGCGCTCGACACCTTTGATTACGGCAAGACCTTTCCCAACAGCACCCGTGCCAATCGGTTTGCATCGCCCAATCAAGACAAGGCCAGTGCAGCCCCTGGAGCAGTCATCGCGGATAGCCAGGACACGCCCAAACTCAAGGCATTCGCCCAAACCTGGTTCGCCGAGAACGACCTTCGCTGGAAGCGCTCCTACCGGAAGAAGCTGCACGACATCTGGGAGAAGAAACTGCATCCGCAGTTCGGAGAGAAAAAGGTCAGCGACATCTCCAAACCCGAGATCCTCCAGTTCCGCGCACAACTCGCCAAAGTCCGCCGCGGAAAGGAGGAAGGCCTTTCACCCTCCCGGATCAACCAGATCATGAATCTGCTTGAGCAATTGCTGGAAGAAGCCGCCGACCGGTTTGACTTTAACACGCCGTTCAAGGGAATCAAGCCGCTCCGGATCCCCCGCACCCAGATCGACCCCTTCTCGCTGGAAGAGGTCCAGCAGTTCCTGGCCACCGTACCTGCCAGTTGGCGGCCCTACTGGTTGGTGCGTTTCTTCACCGGCATGAGGACAAGCGAGATCGACGGCCTGAAGTGGAAGTACGTGGACTTCGAACGTCGCGAGATCATCGTGATGGAAACCCGCGTCGAGGGTGAAGAAGACACCCCGAAAACCGACGGGTCACAACGGGCGATCCAGATGTCCGATATCGTCCTTCAGGCACTCGAGGACCAGAAGGCCCACACGGCAGAACTCAGCGAATACGTCTTCTGCACCCGCTACGGCTATCCGCTGACCTACCGGAACGTCAACAACCGAGTCTGGTATCCCACGCTGGCAAAGGCCGGTCTCAAGCGGCGCAACCCGTACCAGACCCGTCATACCGCCGCGACTCTCTGGCTGGCTGCAGGTGAAAGTCCCGAGTGGATCGCCCGGCAAATGGGCCATTCCAACACCAAGATGCTCTTCACCACCTATTCCCGCTACGTGCCCAACCTCACGCGCCAGGATGGGTCCGCCATGGACCGTCTGCTCAAGTCCCGGTTCAACGAACAGGCATGGAGGGCACCGGAATGACAGGCATCAACCACAACGCATCGCACACATACCCACCCGACCGTGTCGTGCTGAGGATGGCCTCCGCACTGCACACCACTTTCCAGATCCCCGAGGGGGTTGGACTCTGCCAGGCCCTCGGCGCCCCGAATTGCGACAACAATCGGGAGGCTTTGGTGCACTGGGTGGAACAACAGGTAGATCAACTGGAGCCGGCCGTCTGGACGGCGGTCATGAGCCAGTTGGTGGGAGAACTGGACGAAGTACTGAGACGCGAGGAGAAACGGTCATGGCTCTGAAAGTAAAAGATGTTCAACGGGTGCTGGAACACCCGGAAATGGAGGTGGACACCGTGCTCATGGGGCGGTTCGGCCTGGAAATCACCAACACCGCCATCTCCCAGAACGGCGAGTTGTATGGTGCGGCCCACCTGTACGACTATACCGGTTCTGTCCGAGTCTATACCTCGGCCGAGCATTGGGGAGGCAGTTTGCCCCAGGAACTGACAGACGCAAACCTGGCCATCCAGTTCGAGTTCTCCCGCAATGGCGATCTCGTCCCCGTGGCCTTGCCAGTGAAACAGGAGGTCATGCCGCCGCGGTCCAGCATTGAACTGCTGCCGGCTCATCGCGTACCCAAACCCGAGGATCTGCCCAGGCTGGTCGCGCTGGCAGAAAGCCTTGAAAGCGAGGCCTACCGGCAGTTCATGGTCTCGGTGTTTTCCGATCCACCCTTCGCTGTCGACTTCCTCACCCTGCCCGCCGCATATCGTTGCCATCATGCAGAACCCGGTGGCCTGCTCAGGCACAGCCTGGAGGTAGCGGAAGGGATCCAGCGGCTGGACCTCAAGATGCACCCACTCAAGCGCGACGCGGGTATTCTGCTCGGTCTGTTCCACGATGTGGGCAAGGTGCTTCTGTCCCAGGACAAGGCGCGCACACTCCCATGCAGGTTTCACCATCATCCCGACCTGATCGGGATCGTCCTGGATGATAGCCTTTCCATGCTGAAATGGCTGGATCCCGATGCCTACTGGGCCTTCTGGCAGGTCATGCATGCCTACCAGACCAAGAACTATTTCGATGCCCCATTGGCAAAAGTGGTGGCCGGACTGGACGGGGTCAGCGCCCAGCAGGATGTCGAGACCCGGGGACGTGACCAGAGGTCCAACCGCAGCTATTGGCGGCACATGGAGTCTCGACCTGGCGGCCCGCTTGTGCGGGTCTGGTCGCCGCCAGACGACCGCGATTTGATCAGTCCCTGATTGATCCGCGGATTCGGGGGCACTGGTACGCTAAGTAATAAACCTTGTCGCGACGGAATGCTGTGGCAAGGCCTGCCCCCCTCCCTTCCTAATCTGGGTTTAGGCGATGCCCGATAGTGACGCCGGATGTTCTCGGCACCTTGACTTGGTGCACTACTGACTATGGAGTGACCAGTTAAAATACGCTGGGTGCCCGACAATCTACCTTTATCCGATTTGCATGTGACACCCACTCATCAGCAGACGTTAAAGCGTGGCTATGAATCGGCCCGAGTGTATGCGTATAAGTTAAAATCAAGGTTCTCAGATTCGCATGCCCTATGATTTTTGCAATGTGTACAAGAAACTTCTCCTCACCCGCCGAGGCTTGAGGCTCATAGGCCTCGAATAAACCGCGAAGCCGCTGCAAAGAAGTGTCGCTAAAAATGGCATGATCAGCATGGATCAGGCTCTCTCTGATATCGGCATGATAGGCAGCGTATCCACGTAACACCAACCAGGAAGCTGCACAGTGCCTCAGGCCATGGAAGTCGATATCGGTCCGCAAGGCCTGCCTCAGTATGTGAATCGGTTCTGCGATCACCTCCTGCCAAGTGGGCCTGCGATTGACGATAAGTGGACCTACCATGGGCATTTTCCCCAAAGCCATGCCGCCCTTTTCCCGCTTAGCCATCATGAAGCGGTCATGACACCACGACATGAGAATACTTAGAGTGTCGTCTGGTACAAGACGGTGGAGAGGTACGGACCTACGCCCGGCTGGCGTTTTGGTCTGTCGTATGAGCACATAGAACTCTTCCAAACTACTCACCACGTCAGTCACTGTGAGATTCAGAATCTCTGAAGCCCTTAATCCCCCATAGAATCCCAAGGCCAGTATAGCCTGCAATTCCTGTCTTTTTTCTTTCGGTAAGTCCTCACGTTTATCCAGCATCTGGAGCACGAAATCAAACTGCGCAGGGGTGATCAGTATCCTGCGACCCACATGTACTTCTTCCCTATTATTTTTTTGATCAAACCGTGGTAAGTCGTTAGGCGATATCACACCAATATCATCCCGCGCGCAATACTTGAGGAACTGCATCCATTTCTCAATGAACTCTCGCTGCGTCTTGTGAGACCACCTTGGATTTTCGAGTAGTTGAAGAGTGATATGCTCAATAAACTCGTCATCCCAGGATGCCATATCAACGCTTTCCGCGATATCGAAAAGACGCGGCTGGAAAAGTCTCCCAACATACGACCGAGCAGTACTCAGCCGTATATCCTTGTTTCCAAGCTTTTCTGCCAACCAGTGCAGCGCCATATGAAGGACACTTCGGGTCGATGGCTGTAGCCGATCAGCTCTTTCAAGTGCTGCCACGACCAAGTGCGAGAATACCTTGCCCTTGGACCCGACCAGGAGACCTCCCTCCCGATTCGCGCAATGCCTTTCGCATTCACGGAGAAAATTTTGCAATTCATGGCGAGCTGCAGTGCTCCAATCCCCCACGGGCTGTTCACTGTCCGCGCTCACTCTGGGCTGAGGCGCAGGCAATCGCCCAGCAGACTCGGCGAGATAGGCTGAGGATCCAGACTCTGGCCGGGTGCGCCTCGAGTCCCTTGAGTGCTCTGTACGGTGAAGCTCCAAGTCCAGCGGGGCCACAGGGAGTGGATAGACAGCAAGAATTTCGAGGATCGCCGGGGGTACGCCATGCCGTCTGGCCAGCCAACGCCCTGCTTGGGATAACCCCGTCCAGGTACGGGGCAAAGCAATACCCATCTGGCGCGTCGTCAGTGCATTGGCGACCTTTTTAAGATACTGGTTCAGGATTTTTCGAACGCGGTCATCAAGGCACCCTTCTTTGACCTCCCCCCCCTGAATTGCCTCGTGAAACAACAATGCTTGGGGCCCCAACGACGACTGGATCCTGCGATGGTGCTGTAGCAACAGATCGCGCAAGGGTCTGGGCGGTATGAACCAATGGCAGCAATCATGACCGGCGGCTCCGTGGATGGGTATGAAGATTCTTCCCTTGTTCGGTGGCGTTATATCCAGGTCACAGACTCGCAGTCTTGAAAGGATGCCGGCTGCCACTTGCCCACTGGTTCCGCAGCGCGTCACCAGCAGCAAGGCCGCCAGGAACAGACACCCCTTTGGGTCGCGAGAGTGGTGAGTCCATTCACGCCTCATTAGTCGCTCGAGGCGATCCACCTCAAGCGACTGCGCCGCCAGTCTTTGGCTGGATGGTATGGCAAGTGGTCGCTGGGGTTTGGTTGGGCGTGGCGGCACTGCACACTGCCAACCCTGACGATTCAGCCCGGTCAGGAGTTGGCGCAGAAGACGGTCGTTGACCTTGCCCCTTGTTTTGGGATTGGCGCGGCGCAATGCATCCAGGTCAGATGCAGCGAGCACATTGCCGGGTTTTGCATATTCAATCACCAAAGATAGGAGGTGTTGCCATCTCTTTAACACGGTGGCCGAAGTTGACGAATCCGTCACACCCAACGAAGTGAGAATCTCCCCGATCCGATCCGGCTCTTGGTCGTCAATACTCATACCGTCCCATGGGATTTATTGCCCTGAAGCCCCCTCTTCTCACAAAATCGGACAGTGCCTTTTTGGCATGATCCGAGTATGGAGTGGATGTCATTGAAATGGTTGACTCGCGAAACCACCCTCCTCCTGAATGACCCAGCATGGCATTCAACTCAGATTCTGAAATACAATTGCGCAAAGTGGCAACAAAGGTATGGCGCGTGGCGCGTGGCTCCAGGCCATGATTGATGCCTACCACATCAAAATCCCTTTGCTGCATACGCCTGACGCGGATACCCCGTGCGGTTTGCTCCATCCAAAGGGGCAAATCCTGGTCTTTTTTATAAGTACTTGAGAGCTCCATTCTCTTCAATGAGGGGGCACATGTCATCAGTTCCTCTGTCAACTGCCGATGCCATGTCATCTGATCGACAACCGATTGTAGTGCGGGAATCATTCGCCGCTCCTCATAATCCGTGCTGTCCTTGTCCTGTACGTGCCAGCATTCCCCAATCAAGCGTAGCTGGGTGCGCTTAACAATCGGGCGAATGCCAGTACTGAACAGCAAGGCCAGATAGGTCAATCTCGCATGCGTCTGCTGGAGATTAAGAAGGGTTTCCGCGGTGACCCCGGTGATCCCCTTCTCTCTGTAGGTTTGAGATGCGGCCTTGTCGAATTCATCTGAAAGATGAGTGAAAACACCCTGAAAGTGCTCAGGTGGTAATGCCCGGCTCGATCCCGCAAATCCACCTTTTTCAGTGTGCGCTGCATCCGGATCCACATCATGAATAGGAAATGCCCCAGAATCATCAAGCCCAAGCGGTTTGGCCAGCGACCTGAGATGGCTGGTTACGCTTGAAAAGAGGACATTGAGTTCTCGATATTCAAGTTGACGATAGGCTGCAGCTCCCCTTGATGCATGGCCAAATTCCCCTCGAAGTGCCAGTGCCGCTGAATTATCCTTGGCCAATCCCTGGATAATCGCCTCACCGGTCGATCGAATCCGGTTGGCCGTTGGTGTCAGGCCTGGATGTTCTTGAAAGGCCCGACGCAATGCATGATCTATGTAGCCGGGTGCCTGACTTAGTGGATACCTCTGGCCTGAATCCGACAGGATCGAACCAATTTCGGTCGGGATTTTGAGAAGTACCAAGCGATGAGCAGAACCAGCCGGGCCGCTGGGACCATCAGATAGATGAATTTCGAGTACGTCAGTTTGCCGATGATATCGGCAGCCGCCTTCATCTGCGACGGCATCGTTATCCTCATTGATAAACTCGAGATTCCTGATCCTGCGCGCAGAAAGCCCTGTCGTAGACATCAACCAGGCGCAGGCCCATTCTCCCCATTTTCTAGAATGATACAAACGGTAGATTGCCTGGATCAGCAAGTTGACCGGGAGTCGATGGATATCTGCCTCACTGCGCACACCACGTGTCGTCTGAATCCAGGGAAGCATGGCCGATATCCGCCGATCATCGCCCGGTGTACGTAGATCTGCAACACGGCGACAGAACAACACAGGCACATCAGGGTCCGACGGTTCCCCAGAAGATAACTCCATCGTCATGTTTTTGGGGGTTGAAGGGACGAACTCGGGAATGTCCGGATCCAATGGATCCCCCTCCCACAACCCTGCCCCACCATCGGGCACTAATGGGTATTCATGGAGATCTTTTTCACTTAATAAAGGTGGTGGCTTAATTTTCTTGGTATGTGTTTTTGAGTCGTATGCGATATCCCTTCTTGCTCGCGGAACACCGGGCACCCGGTGCCCCATAATCAGCCCTCGGCAACGAGTCCATTCAGCATGGGTAAGTGATGCTAGACCCTCTTCATTTTGTAGGCGTTTTTTAAGTTCAGCACGTAGATCGCTTGGTGGCGGGGATGCCGACAGGATCTCCTTCAGTGCCTTTCGGACGACCAAGCAATCGTTATAGTAGGCATCCGGGCTGGTATAGTCCGACTCATCTCCAATCGCATCTGCGCCCAAATAGGTGGTAATGACTTCATGCGCCTCGGGCACCGCACCAAACTCTTCCCTTATAGCCAGATGTGCCGCAAAAAGCGGATAGGTCGTGCGCAGGGCGGAAGGACGATCTTTCTTTATATTTCCCCAAAGATGCCCAAACTCATCGAATTCACTCCACCTCTCCGTCCACTCTGTTACTTTTTTCAAAGCGTCCAAGCTCACAGGAACACCATAATCGTACACAAAATCCTGGATAACAAGTGGTAGATTTCCAATGTCGCTTTCCCACAGGCGCAATACCTGAGATGGGGTGTAGGCATTAGCGCTCATCTTTTTAACCTCGCTTCTTGCTCCACCACTCTGACACCTTGAGTGCAGTTTTCCTTAATCCTTCTGAGTTTTCGGCGTCACAGGCATATTCCCAATATGCGACACTTAGCCGCTTTTCTATTTTACTTTTAGTAGACTCATCCAGACAGGTATTAAACTCATCCCACCCAGGCAATTTAGGTTTAAAATCCTCTTCATTATTAAAACGCCTCAACCTGTCATAAAGCTCGCGAGCACTTTTGTAGTAGTCAGCAATTATACTCGCATCGTCTTGCAAAGTCCTCTTTTGAACTCTTCCTTTTATTAAGGGGACGAAGTACCGCGGCTTTAATATCTGACCCCCTCTAACACCCCCTAAGACATATTTGCCAACTAAATCCTGAAGCTGCTCATCTATAACTAGTGGCCTCAATAGATATCTTCGACGATGAGGATCGAGGTTTTCAGACGCCGCACGCTCTAAATTGTGGAGTAGAAATCGGACCAACTTTTCCATACCGGGATCGTCAAATAAACCAGAGTCATCGATAACACAAACATACAGCTGATCCGACATAGACAGAGAAGGCGATAGGACAGTTGGAAGTATCCAGTTTAGCTGCTCATCAACCCCATTATTGCACCAAATAATTGGCGGCGAAGATAGCAATACAGGTTCGCGTGAAGGTGGGCATGACGTATCGACCCATTCACCTGGAATCTGGCACTCTGAAACTTGGCGAAGTGCTATCTTTACAGGTAGAAACAATTGCCCTGCGATTTGGATACGTGCGTTACCTGAAAGCTTCTGTGCCGGCATAAATTTTCCTCCCGTAGCTCCTTTTACGGCTTTCCTTGATAACAGCAATGTTTGCCAGCCCCCCCCCCGGACTGGGAGCTATCACAGCCTGAATTAACACTGAGCAGACGGCAACAACCGAGCCCTTCCAAGCTATCCCACTGCCATGCTTTATGGGTGAATATACAGTCAAAGGAACAAAAAATCAAAACACGTGATTGCCGCTATGGCGGCCTCGGCGCGATAATGATTTTCCTAAAACATTCACAGCAACGATTTGCTGCCTTGGGCGTGTATGGGTTCCTGCAGCCAGCGTTGTAAGAAGGTGATCCGGATGGCGCGACGCCTGGAGTGTTCTCGGGACGAATGCTGGAGGATATGGTCAGTTATCGTGGCGCCGGACAAGAAGGGCCATCTGCCAACACTATCTTCAGTGGCGCTTGACTGGCTCCATTCTGGAACCAAAAAGGATTTACGGTGAGCCCACGTCTTGCGCTAACATCCCGCACCGCTGCCGTCGGAATCTCCCGGAACGGCCAGCACACGGATCACGTCACGGCATTCACCCCCGGTATCGTGATCCATCCCGCCCCATACGCTTCACAGCAGCCTGCCGCCGGGTCCGGAGTGACCGGCATATCGATGCCTGGACCGGTATCCGGCCAATGACGGCCCGGCAGGGGCGGCATGATGACCTGGAACGTCCCCATTCACCTTTCGATATCAAGACGACACCAGACGATCCATCAATGACTCAGACCCTGAATCACCTCACCGCCCAGCAACTCTACGAACTGGCAGAGCAAAAGGCGCGCGAAGAATACGAGCAACAGGAAGCCACTCGCCGCGAGCAGCTCCAGGCACTCAAGGCCGAGCGTCGGGAACTGCTGAGCAGTCAGCGGGAGGCGCAGCGACGTCTGCAAGAAGCCCAGCGGGCAGAACTGGCCCATTTGGACGGTAAACTCCTCGAGCTCGGCGCACGCCTGCCCAAGGACAGCCCCCTGCAGCAGGGCCGATCCATCCAGCGCCCCCAGGCCGCCGAGCAGTGGTTGCAGATCATCGCCCAGGCCCCGGAGATGACCCTGGCGGACATCCGGGAACGGGCGGCCCAGGAAGGCCTACCAACCCACAACCTTCCGCAACGCCTGGCTCAACTCAGGCGCCAGGGTCACCTCGAACAAGTGCGCCGCGGCGTTTACCGGATGGTTCAGCAGGATCAGGCGGTCGCCCACCCTGACAGCCAGGTGGTTGGCTGGTCGTGAAGACCTTATTCACCCAGGCGAAAGAGGAACTGAACTTTATTCGCGCCCAACTGAAGGTGCTGGAGTACTGGCAGGAAAAGGCCGTGTTCGAGCAGGACAGCGAAGAACGTATCGTCGCCGACCCCGTCCGGTTCATCCGCTGGGCACGTGCATCGCCACCCCCCTCCCTGCTGGCTTATCTCATCACCTCCAAGTATGCCGACGGCCTGCCACTGTACCGGCAGGATACTCAAGCCCCTTGGGCATGAAGTCAGCCGCACGAGCATGGCTCACTGAGCAGCGCCTTTTTGAGATATGCGTTATCCAATTGATCACCAACCATCCGCGTGTGCAGCCCTCGGATCGGCTGATCCAGGCCATCTGGGGGTCGCATTGGTCTCAATGGCTCTGCCCTGCCCTGCTCCTGCACAGCCACTACCCAGTCATGTTGACGCGTGGCCAACAGAACGCAGATGGCCGCATTGAGGCTGCGGCGAGTGATGCGCCTCCAGCCTGGCGTCACCAGTTCCGGATGGAAGGCGCCCGTGATGGGGATCAGCGTGGTCGACGAATTGGGATCCTCGTACTGGAGGATGCGCTGATTGATTTCGCTCCCTCCATCCATGGCCCGCAAACCTTCAAGACGGTCAAGCGCCTTATCCGAGTGCTGGGCCAGAGTGCTCAGGAATGTACGGGTGGGTCCGGGGGGGGAGAGGTGGCGCATGGCCGTGAGCAGCCACTTCAGCCCACGCAGTGCGGAAAAATAGCCGACGTGATTGGCGCCCGCCACGGTAACGCCATGCTCAATGTTCACCGTGTGGCTGCTCATGGTCATCTGCTTGAGCACCAGCGCGCCGCGTGAAAAACCGATGGCACGCACCGGTTTTTGCAACTGCTGATCGCAAAGGATCTCGTCAAAACGACTGACATTCTCCTCCGGTGATACGAAGATGGTGTCATGATCCAGCGCGAGAATCTGCTCGAAGTGGCCAGCCGCCATCAAACTCGAAAGGAAGTCGGCCTTTTCATAAAGATCACCGAAGGTACCCGCGGTGGAGGAGAAGGTTCCATGGAGCAGCAGCAGCGTTTTCGCACCCGGTTCAATCCGATTGAATCCGACATCTACAAACCCGGAAGACTCAGGCAGGTATCTCAGCAGGTTATGGCGCGACAGACCCAATCTGGCGGCCGCCCGTTTGATCACCTCGTGGCTGGAGGAGTTGCGGCGCTTGAACACGAGCACCTTGATGACCATCTTGTAATCCGACGACGGTAACCCCCTGAGCGCGTCACCTTCGTCGGTGAGTTCGAACTCCGGCTCCGGGTACAATGGGACGCGATAGTTCAGTCTGTCGCGCTCGCCGCAATCGTTGTCATCATCGGTGGGTTCCGGAAGCAGGTACTCCACGTGCGAGTCATCGGCGTCCTGCAGTTTCCTCTTGCCTCGCCCGGTGCCCCGGGGCATGCGCTGCAGGTAAACCAGCGCTCCTTCGTCCGATTGCACGAAGACGGTCAATCGCCCATACGGCATTTCACCGAACGTGAACTGACGGAGCTGCGCCGTCAGTTGGGTATCCTCAAGGCTGATATATCGCTCCAGCACCGCGGAATCCGGGTCGCGATTGAAGAAGGCCTCGCGTCCTTGCCGCACTTGGGCGATTTCGTCCAGGGTTGCCTGCCCGGCGTATTCAGACACGGAATGCTGGCTGCCCCGGGCCGAGCAAAGCAGGTTGCCCTTGAGCGGTATGTGCTGATCCCCCTCCCAGGGACCCAACGTCCCCCAGATGTTGTTGCCCCGGGTTCGCGTCCGGCGCTGTATGAAGGATATATCCGCCAGGGTGAAACGCCTTCGTGCCGCCGGCCCCAGGGGTATGAAGCTGGCCCCATCCCGATCTGATGTCAGATAGCTTGCCGCATCGTCGAGCTTGATTTCCATGACCCTGCCCTCTCAACACGTTCCCCACCCAAAGCATAGACGCTTCCTTACGTCATTGCTCTCACTCTGTCAGATAACCCCTCCGAAATGGATTTTTTTGCGAAGATCTGCCTCATCGGCAATTCAAGCCACCTGAGTGGTGATCCCTCAGCATGCTTTATTTCTGACGCATATCAGACCTTGGGTATTTCAAGGAATCATCCATAATGGCCATATGCACGTTAAGTCACGCACCACTCAAAGGTACCCCTGATCACCCTATTGCGAATCAAAACAAGCAGTCAATCACATAATAAAATCCAACTTGGAAAGAATACCCGGCAACACTTATTGATGCGCCCATCAAGGCAGACCCGGCACTTGTTCAGCTGGTCAATACGCTGGCAGGATGAGGGTTGATAAGGAAAGATGAAAGACTTCATCTGGCTATTGGAGTCTCTCGTATTTGTGAAGTCCACGCACGGGAAAAGGACCGGAGGACCATGATGGAAAAGCAATTTTTTTATAAGCGAGGTTCGTTGCTCGCATTGGCCCTGTCAGGTGGGTTTCTGACAATCCCATGCAGCCTTCACGCTCAAAGCATTTTTTCGGGGCCTTATCTTGGGGGAGCGGTCGGCCTATTCTCGGATATCAATGCAGAGTTTGAAGTATCCGACTCTTCTTCACAAAATACTATTCGTTTCGGCGCGGATGACATGCTTTCACGCTTCGACCTTCGCACAGGATTCGGTTATGTAGTACCCGGCAGCCCGGTCTATTTTGGTGCGGAAGTCAGCTATACCATCGCCAATGCGTTGGACGAGGAGGTATTCTCATCATCCGGACCCGGAGGCCGGGAAACATGGGATCTTGAGGGAGATAAAGGCTTTGCCGTGAAGGCGAAACTGGGCTATGTTGCCACACCTAGAACACTTCTATACTGGACTATGGGCTACCAGCAAAGAAATTATGAACTCACGTTGATAGGTCCGGGTGTGCGAGATTCTGACGACGAGGACTTCAGCGGAGTGGGGTTTGGTTTTGGAGCCCGATTTGCCTTATCCGACAATGTTCATCTGAGTGCTGAGGCCTTTCGGACGGATTACGGTTCCGAGTCCTGGACTGACGATGGTACGCGACTGAAGATTGACCCCACCGAAACCCAGTTCGATGTGGGCCTGATCTATCGATTCGACCTATAGATCTTGTCGGCATCCGTCCAATAGTGCTCCCAACTGGCTGTTACGAAGCATGCCCCCAACAAATCCCCTGCCCCAGCACCCGCTCGACGCGACGATGATCTTCTCGCCGGTCTCGTTGTCAATGATGAGGTTTTCTTCGCGAATGCGGTGGTCTGGTACCAGCATGCTGCTCTCCTTGAATTGAGGATCCATCCGTCGGGTAGCGGGGCGGCGGTAACGTCGCCTCTCTATCCGACCGCTATTAGGTCGGTCTCCCGCAGTCCTATTCCTGCCCCCCACACTTATATTGGCCCAACAACCTGATTCCACCCGATTATACTGCACTCATATTACACTTTTTCACCAAAACCGGCCCCACTCCCCTCCCTAATGTCTCATCAGTCATCATCATCGTCCCTTTCATTCCTGCTATCCCGACTCTCCGAACGGACAACCGTGGGACCCTGTCTGCGCTCTTCTTCTCTTTTTGCCCACCACTCCTCGCGATGCAGGTCATCAAGCGTTTCCTGTTTTTTTTCCTTGCCCTTGTTTTTCCAGATGATGAAGCCAATGAACCCGGCCATCACCAACATACCGATCAAGGTTTCCCCCATGATGCTCTCCTCGCATGTTCCAGAGTAAATTCAATATCCAGGCCTGCATGATAGCCTTATCGGCGAGCACTCCATGCCTCCACGGCATGAAGCATTTCCACGTCAACATCCTTGCCGGTGCAGTGTGCCCATATCTCAGGGTCTGTGGGCAGCGGGTGACGTGAGCAGCCGAATCCTGAACGCATGCAGGGTGCCCCGGCATCACCGCATGTCGTACCCGGTGCAGAGTCCGGGTGGGCTTCAGGATGGTAGGACATTCTGGCGCTTGTGCCGGCTGTTGGATGACCGCGACGGCACAAACAGGTGTAAATATCAGAATCCACCCCCTGGCCCAGTTCTTCAAGCACCTGTTTCTGTCGCCGGTAATCCAGGGAAAGGATCTCCTCGGCAACCATCCTCGCGTCTTCCTTATTCTGAGCGGGCGGCTCTATCCTCGCAGTGGCTCCAGCCACGTCCGGATCGGGGCCTTCCATGGCAATGGGAGAAGGTAAATCAGCCTCATCTCCCATGAAGGTCAAGTCAACGAGACTGGCCTCCTCAACCATTTCAGCGAGCCTGGCGTTACCCTTATCCAACTGCGACTCCAGTTCCTTTTCGAGATCGGCGATCTGTTCGTCGAGCGCATTGATCAAGTCAACCGCGGTGGGTAACTCATCTTCATCCATTGCCTCATCATAGAGGCTCATGATATTTCCGACGACGGTGGCAACCGCTTCACTGGCATGGTGCGCACCACGGGTCGCATGGCCTGCATAGTAGTCGGCAATAATCTGTAGCAAGCCCTTACTGATACTCTGGACAGCAATCGCACTTTTGTCGGCTTCCAGTCGAGCGATGAACGCCCCCAGCTCGTTGATCTCATCACGAGTTTCGCTCAGCTCTGTTTTCCCGGATTCAGAAAATCGGTCTCCATACCTGTCAAGCGTGCTGTCCAGGTTTTTGTTGAATTCCCCAACTTCAGTAGGAGTGAATCCATCAATGCGTTTCTGGACAGCCTGCTTCCAGCCACTCTGCTTGCTGCTCCAGTCTGCAATCTCCTGGCTCATTTCGCGCCCCCACTCACGAGGCCTGACCCGCCATGGGCCCACCATGGCTCCCATTTCACCGTAGTGGTCGCTCAATTGCTGCCTCTGTTCGGTATCCATGCGATCCCACAAGGTTCTCCTTTGCTCGTCACTTAAATCATCCAATCTCCTTCTTTCCCCTCCCCAGACAACGACCGTTGCTTGCCCCAGCCAACGTCTGACACGCTCAAATTCAATTTCATCAGACTCCATCCAGCTGTCATCGATCTCTTTGAAGGGCGATTCTATCCTTTGGCCAGATCCAGCCACACCCGGTTCGAAGTCCTCCAGGTCAATGAGAGAAGGCATGTGCCCAGGATCCTCCTGGCCGTGCTCACCGGACTCTCCCAGGATCTTGGCGGGAAGCAATAAGATGATGGCCAAGAATGAAGTTACTGCATAATCCAGTATGCGTCTCATCAATCCGCTCCTTCCTGATGCCGCAGGCTATCGGCCAGATTTTCCAGGAAACGTTCCGGACAAAACTCCTCAATATCGGTCAGACGTTCCCGTTGAACACCATCCATGCCCGGCGGGGTAAGCCAGCCGGACTGTATGCTGTGCAGCTGCAGACGGGCCGGGATACCCTGCCTGGTGGCCGTGCTGGAACGGACAGCCACATACGGTTCGGAGGAAGTCACACCAAAAGGCGCACGCAAGCTTGCCACTCCGGGCAACCCTGCACGGATCCACTCTTCGCCGAGGTCAATATTCACCGTGCCATCCCAAGCTTGCGCCACCTGCTCAGGATCCATCACACGAGACCAGACGCTACGCCCTGCGCTGCTGATGCGGATTTCAAGATGGTCGGCCAGTCGCCCATCCTGATGACGCACCAGTTCGACCTGATCGCTATCGAGGTTGTTTTCGGTCCGACCAGCACTGCGCGCCAGCCAGATCTCCATACCGGTAAAATCTTCCGGATCCACGTTGAAGCGCAATCGGTAGGGGGTTTCTTCCACCCGATCATCAATGTCCACCAGGCGGTGGGTGGAGCGAATCCCGGAAACCTTGCCAGGGGCGGAGGCATCAATGGACACCTGCATGCCTTTCGAACCGAAGGACGTGTCTGAATCAAAGTGCCCGGAACGTCCCTGGCGGGTGGAGGGCTCCCATTCCTCTCCCATGTCCCTGGAAAAGCGTGTGGTCATGGGCAAGGGATCCACGCCGGGCGCTGGATCGGTCCTGAACTCTTCAGTGCCGGGATCATGCTCCAGCCGTATCTGCTGCAGCCCAAGCAAGGAAGGCTGGGATCCGCTTGACGGAAGCGCATGAATCCAGGCTCGCAAGGGTTGCCCGGGTTTTAACTCCGGCCAGTCCAATTGCTTGGCAGGGAGACCATCGGCCTCAATCAGAACGCCCCCAACGGTCAACTTCAGGCGTACCTCGCCGGGCACCTCCAGAGATGGTTGCTCGACCACGGATTCGACACCAGTGCCGACCAGGCGTTGAGCCCGCATTCCCGGTTTTTCTCCCCCAGGCCCCTGCCACGTCAATTTGAAGCGTGAACTGCGATCAGGATCCTCACCCAGTCCATCCTGGGTGGAGAGTATCACCCCGAGGCCGGTGGTCTTCTGATCGTCAAGATCAAGCACCAGTGTGGCGGATGCATCGGATCTTCCAAAGCAGGGCCACAGGACTGATCCCGGCGTGGCAATACCTACCCGGGCGCTGTCTTCACCTTCCGGCACCTTGATCGTGAGGGTGTTTTCCTGTCGTTGCACATGCTGGGTCAGTGCCTCATCGCCATCGGTCCATTTGTCCCACTGAACCCCCGGTTCCCGATCCTGAAGCAATTCCTGCACATCGGCGTCATGCAAGATGCAGGGCAGCACGCCAGTGTCAAATTGTTCAAATGCAAGCGAGACCTGCGTCAATGCAAGACCGGCACCCGCGCCCTCCTCGGGTGCCTCCGCCACGGCATGTGGATGCCACCCGGACGGGGCCGGGTGAGTTTGTGCATCAGGTATCCTGCTCACGAGCAAGGGATTTCCCCGTACATCCCGCAATTCCAGGCCACCATCAGGATGCAGCGCCAGAGCGATCTGGCCCTCTTCCTCGGATGAACCACCACACCCATCATGAACGAGGGCATCCTGATCCCGGATGGACAACTCGCACCGGTAGCCGGAGGCATCTCCGCCTTTCTCCAGGCGCACCTGAACGTCATGATCTGCCACCGCACTCCCCCTGAGAGCGCCTGCTGATGGAAACCGGGTGTCGGCAACCAGGGCAAAAATCGCGTGATCCGTATGTTCTGGATCAAAGAAGAACGTGAGGACTGCCGTCCTGCCCTCGTCCAGTCTCGGCACCGGCACCAGGGGGCTTGAGGACTGGATGCCGACCGCCAGGCTTCTTGGTGGATCCTGGATGTCCACCTCGAGACCCTGGTCGTCCATCACGGCAAAATCCTTGAAATCAAAAGTGTCACGGCGGCTGACCGGAGATCGTCCAAGTGCATGCTCATGCGCTTCCCAGGCCTCCTGCTTGTCTGCAGCAAACAGGATCCGGGTGTCGTCAGACTTGTCTGGCTGGGGGTGGGAGGTCTGTCTTTCAGCTTCGCTGAGTGCATCCCCGGATGTATCCTCCTCTGCCAGGATCTGGTGGGACGTGCAGAACATCAAAAGCAAAAGCACAGGAAGGCGCAGGCGGTGGGTCAATAAACTTCCGCGCTCGGCCACTTGATTCTCCTCAACGCGCATCTCGGGCCGGGACACTGTGACAGACCGTTTCCATGCCCTGGGCTCCCCCGAGTGGCGTGGTCACTTTGTGCCGAACCAGCCCTGTGTGTTTTCTGCCTCTTTGGGCGCGGTCACCTCATGGACAACGGAGTCCATGGTGAGGCCATGTTGTCGGGTGAATACCCCTCCTGTCCACCCCCCCAATCACTCAACATATCGTTTGATTGCAGAGGCGTACGGTGAAATGCAGACCGTCGCCGCCTACTGTGACACCCCACACTATTGGAGGCCTTCAATCCCGCCCTCTTGGGGCGAGATTGACAGGCCTTCCCGAGCTGAGTCCAAAAGCTGGGTAGCTGTCCGGTTCGAGCGGGTTTGCTGCCGCTGGTCAGCACAGATCCAATGTCACCCAGGTTGACAATCGAAACCATCCACTTCGGATGCATCTCCCTCCCCTCCTCTCCCCCCATGCATTTCAATCCCTGAAAATATATAAAAAAAACAGGGATTAACCACCAATTCCAAGCATTCTGATCAGCGGTACATTTTCCCCCACCAACCGGAGAACACACCATTATGGATTTGATTTAACTTGACTCCTGCCTGACAACCAAAACCGACACCCGGTCACACCGTCAGGCCGGACAGGCACGTCCGTTCCAAGCCACTCGCAGCCCGCGATACTGCTCGAGGCACGGTCATGTCCTACGTCCGCCACCGCTCCATCCACCGAAAAACCGTTTGCATCACGCTCACGCTCCTACTGACCCTCACACTACTCCCAGGCTGCGGAGGTGGCAGCGGTGGCAAGAACGTCCGTACCGATCCAAACCAGGGTGGAGGCATAGCCGACCGGACTCAGCAGGACGACAGCGCACCGCCGGCCACCCAACTCAACCAGGGAGAAAGCCTCGTCGCGGTGGCCGATACCGGTCTGCGCCACACCCACCAGGAACTCACCGGCCGGATCATTCATCAATACGATGCCGTGTACAGCCACTCCGAACACAACGGCTCAAACACCGCCACCGCCGACCACGACCAGTCACGGGCACCCCCCCACAACCCCCACGGCACTGCCGTTGCCGGCATCATCGCCGGGAATCGCACCGGCAATGCCCCCATGGCCCGCCTCATGGACATCCGGATCTCCAATACCGAAGACGGCAACACCACCCGCAGCGTCATCCTCCACGGCATGGGACATGCTGCCACCCAAAATGCTGACGTCTTCAATCTCAGCTATAATGCCGACCTCACCCAGATACCCAATCGGGAGGAGGCTATCCGCCAAACCGCGGCAAGCGACATGATCCTGGTGGAAAGTGCTGGCAACAGAAGCACCCTGCTCCAGCCGTTGCATACAAGCTCCGCAATCTACCACCAGTACATCATCGTCGGTGCCCTCAATGCGGCCGGCAACGATCGCGCCGACTTCAGCAATCACCCGGGAGGCCATGCCGCCACCCAGGCACGCTACCTTCTGGCACCCGGCGAGCAAATCCGTACCGCCCACAGCAGTGGTGACCAGGCCTATACCCGGTTGACCGGTACCTCGGCGGCCGCCCCGGCCGTGTCTGCGGCGGCCGCCACCCTGCGCGCCCACTGGCCACACCTGGATGCCAACACCCTCACCCAGCGCCTACTGGACAGCGCCGACCGCCACTTCAGCCCTCTCTACGGCGACCGAAGCTGCGGTGACAGCGGTAACGTGGACTGCGGTCTCTATCACTATGGCCAGGGCCGCCTGAATCTGGAGGCAGCCCTGGCACCCCAGGGTGAGCTGCAAATCGCCATGGGCGCCACAGTGGATACCGCCGAAAGCCAATCACAGCCTGGACAAACCCACCTGCAATTGCCCGCCGCCTTTGGCGATGCCCGCCTGCCGCCTCAGGCACTGTCGCAAGTGGCCGGATTCGACGCACTGGGTCGGGATTACCTGATCGATCTCTCTCCAGGACTGCGCACCCCCGACGACCCATACCGCACACTGCACCGTCGCGTTCAGCAGGCCATCGCGGCCACGAACCATACCCGGTTCCAACACGACAACCATGATCACAACCTGCATGCCCTGGCCGAATACAATGGGGACGGAATGCCGGTCACCATGCAACTGACCTGGCACAGAACTCACGGTGGCATCACCGGCTACCAATTCGCCGCCGGCAATCCGGCTCCCGGACACCCCGCCGAGCACATGCCCCTGCTGGCCTATAGCGGCGGTACCTACTGGCTCTCGGAAGACGACACCCTCACCGGCCTGAGCGGCCACTACCGCCTGAACGAGCGTCTCACCTTGAGCGCCGATTACGGCTGGTCCGGCGATACAACCGGGCTCTCCCCCCAAGGCGCTCTGCAACGCCTGGACACCCGGTTGTCCTTCAGGGTTCTCGATCACCTCACCTGGCACCTGGGCAGCGCCCGGGTTACCGAACAGGATCGTCTCATGGGCAGCACCGGCGGCGGCGCCCTGCACACCCGTGGCAATCATGTGACCCAATTCATCTACAGCCGCATGGAAGCCGACCTCACTCCGCAACTGAGTCTGTTCGCTGAATTCGAGCAGGGCCGGGGTGACCGCGACCACCCCGATAGTCTTATACACAGGCTGGAACAAATGACCCTGCGCCAGGCGGCGGCCGGTCTGGTGCTGCGTCAGACTGATACCCAGTGGGTTCTGGTGTACCACGAACCCCTGCGGGTTCATCAAGCCCGCGCCCACTTGCGGATCCCCAGCGGGCGCACCATGGATGGTCGGATCCTTTATGACCACATCACCGCCGACCTGGCGCCCGACGGCCGTCAGCGTAATCTGGAGCTGGGCCTGCGCCACCCCCTTGGCGCCTACGCCACCCTACAGGCCCACCTCCTCCATATTCAGGAACCCGGCCACCGCGCCAGTGCCCCCTCGGACATCCTTGGAGCGGTGAGCTACCAGCGCAGATATTGAACCAAAACAACGACCGCTCCAGCGACAGCCAGCATCCTTCACAGGTCAAGCAACTGCTCGTTGAGGCACTCTTCAAGAAACTGCTCCATGCGCAGAGCAGCATCGTCCGTGAGCCACAGGAAAACGCGTCGGCGATCGGAAGGATCCCGCTCCTTGCGCACCAGCCCTCGGGAGACCAGGTCCTCCACGTGGCGCAGCGCCGTGGTGAGAGGAATGCCCGAGCCGACGGCAAGACTGGAAACATAATCGGGGCGTCCCGCCAGGCGGGCGATCATCAGGTCGATGAGGATGTTCCAGGTGGCGCCGTTGCACACCTCGGGATCGAAAAAACGTGCCCGCGTCACGCGCGCCTCGGCCGAGGCGCGCAACAGACGGTGCGCCCCCTCCTCCAGATGATCCAGGTCGTCGCGACGATCATCCCGGCCAGCCCCCCCGGCCAGGCTCGCATCGTTATCCGACTCCCCGTCCGGACCCACATCTTCCTTTTCCGAATGCAGATAGCGCAGACGTGATTCGATCTTGCTCAGCTGCCCACGGGTGAGGTTGAGCACCTCCCGGAACTGACGCCTCTCCAGGTCCCGCCGCAGGGCCGTGCGGATGGCCTTCACGAACTCCTGCTCCCGAAACGGCTTGAACAGAAAATCCGTCGCCTCCATGCGCAGCGCATGCTGCACATGATCACGCGAGGCGTAGCCGCTCATGAAAATGATTTCAGCCCGCTCCTCCCCCTGCTCCCGCGTGAGCGCGCGCACCAGATCCAGGCCATCCCAGCCGGGCATGCGCACATCCGACACCAGCACGCGGATGTCGGAGTCCTCCTTGAGCTTACCCAGCGCCTTCTCCGGATTGACCATGGTGATGGGCTTGAAACCCGCTCGAGACGCCATCGTTCCCAGTTCTTCAAGAATCTCCGACTCGTCGTCGAGGATCAGGATCTTGCAATCTTCATCCGACATGGATATTTCCAGCCTCCTGCCCGGTAGCGAAAACGATCACGAAAACGACACTCATTCGCCACCACCGTGACCGGTTAACTGCGACGGCATCGGCGCCCGAATGACGCTCATCACTTAAATTCATTCCATCTGGATGAGTCTAGCGCCCATATTGCCCCAACTTAAGGATTACTCGAGGAATATTCACTCCATATTGGAGCTTTCACCGGAAGCCCTGCGACTTACATGTGCCCCAGGTCCCGACGATGACACCGCAAGACCGGTCATCCGAAGCGCCTGACCCACCCCATCCCGTCCAAAATGGACCCAATTCACGTTTTTTTTCACCAAAGGAACGGGCATCTTTTTCCAGACACCGAAGATCACCGGAGGCACGTCATGGAGAACGGAGTTCCACGCCCCATTGAAGTCTACCGCGAAGTGCGAGGCATGGCTCCTGCATCCATCCAGGACCACCCCAGGCCCGTGATAGCCAGTTATATGGTCATGCCGGAGAGGGCGAGGGAGCAGCAGTTCGTGAACCGGACTCATGACACCCTGCCCCTACTGGTCGCACTGTGCCTGGTTGCCCTGATGACCACCATCTCTGCCGCGATGCTGGTCATCCTCGTCAGCCTTGTCACCATGCTCACTTGAACAAGAGATACCGCTTTGGACGCACTGGCCTTTCAAAACCCCGCTCCCACAACGGACCATCCGGCCGCGGAAGAATATTTTGGCGGCGCCTTTCGAGCCATGCTGGGAGAGCAACCCTATCCCTGGCAATTCCGGCTCTTCCAGCGCCTCGTGGAAGGCCAGCCTCCCGAGCACCTGGCAATCCCTTCCGGCTGCGGTAAGAGCGCCGTGCCGGTGATCTGGATACTCGCCGTCGGTTTCGCCGCACTGCATCAAAAGCCCGGCCCCGCCCATCGACTGGTGATCCTGCGGCACACCTTGCCCCAGTCCGACAGTGAATCCCAGGTGGCGAGGGCCGCCCTGAACGCCCTGGTGACCGCCAACCTTAGCTTCGGGGCCACCACCCCGCTCACTCCCGTACTCCAGGGGCTCCAGGCCCTGTCACCTCATGGTCGCACCACCCCCCTGCGTCTTCAAGAGCATGGTGGGCAAAACCCGCCATCGCCCGAAGGCGATGACTCCGACCGGACAGCCACTATCGTGTTTTTCGATGCGTTACCGATCCACATGGTTCCCAACCCGCCGCTGAACACGCTGCAAAGCCTGGCCAGGCAGATCGGTGTGCCGCAAGACGGCGCCCTGTGTCTCTGGCCCCAGGGACACCTGAGCCTTGCCACCGGGGCATCCGCCCCCCTGGCCGACCCCGAGACGAGCGTGCTGGGTCTGGATGCGCATGACCGCGCGGATCACCGGCTGGCCCAGAGGCTGCGCCCAAGACGCAGCGTGGTGATGGATCCCACGCAGGAAGACAACAGCGTGCGCACCATGCTTGGCTGGGCATTGCAGTTCGAGTCCCAGCGCAAATGGGTGCTCATCTGTACCACTGATCCCTCCAAGGCGGAAGCCATTCACAAGGGCCTTTCAGCCAGCCTGCCCCCCAACCGTTTGCTGCGGGTGGGCAGCGAACAGCGGGCTGCAGAATGCAGCGCCACCTTCGAGTCGTTATGGGCGCGGGATCTGTTCACGGAGCCGCGCTCTGTCCCCGCGGAAACCACGTATCTGCTGTGCACCGACGAATACCGATGGGTGGGCGACCTGGATGTGGACGTGGGCATCTTCGACCATGCCAGCGAATGCCAGCAGGCGTGGCGCGCTTCTCGCGTGAACCGCTCCGCCCGCCCCCGTGACGGCGTGGTGATCCAGCTTGAGCGCACCGAGGATAACGCGCACATTCACCACATTGCCAGCAAAGGCCAGCCCACCACGACCATGCTCTGGCGTTCCAACCTGCCGCTGATCCAAGACGTGCCACGGTGGTTGAACACCTTCCCGGTGCAGCCCCGGGAGCGCCTGCACACCACACAGAGCACCGTGCATCGTTTTCTCAAGAACTACGCAAGGCAACGCCCGCACGAGCAATTGCTGCTCATCCCCGCGCAGGGCGAACCGGCGTATTGCAGCGTGGAGCGGCTCATGCGCGAACCCCTGCTCATGGAACAGGCCACCCTGATCCTCCCCTCCAGCGCGGGTGGGCTGCGAGGCGGATTCCTGGCGGCCGAGGCCGGTTATCCGGTCAGGGATCTGGCGGACGTGGACAACATCCGCGAACGCTGGGTCGTCTACCGCAGCGGTCGCTACTGGCATGGCCGGCGCATACAGGGAATAGACCGGGCCCAGCGCCACACCCTGGGTGCCGGCCAGCCCCGCCAGGCCCTGTCCGCCCTGGAGAGAAAGACCGGCCTGGAACTCGTGTACGAAACCCTGTCGGATGCCTATCCCCGGCAGACCATCGAGCAGGGCTCACCGGAAGCCTACCAGACCTGGCTCATACACCCCGAAATGGAAATACAGGCCGGACTGGATCCTAGATCACCAGAGGCGGCAGAATGCGATCCTCGCTGACGCAGGAGAGGATGTCGTCGATGTTCTGGTCTGGCACCAGCCCATACAACAGCATCCAGGCATCCCGGGCGGTCCTCGGATAGCCCTCGCCGCGGTCGTCGCTGGCCAGGTAATCGGCGGCGAAACGACGCCGCAGGCGGGTGAGTCCGCAACTGCGCAGTACCGCATTGCGTACATCCGGCATGGATACCGGCTTGAGCAGGAAATCATCCACGCCACGACGGAACAGGCGGCGCACCAGTTCGTGGTCGGCACCGCCGGTCATGGCGACGACACCGGCCGGCACACGGCACGCCTCGGCGGCATGATGGCGTGCATGGTCAATCAGCACGAAGCCGTCGTTATCCGGCATCATGATGTCCACCAGAATACAGTCCGGGTCCAACCCCTCCCTGAGCAGATCCAGGGCCGTGGCCACGCAGTCGCAGGCAAACGCGCGGATGCCCAGGCGTTTCAGGTAATCGCCCACTTCCTGGCAGATGGCCACCTCGTCGTCCACCAACAGCACACAAAGCGTATCGGCCTCATCCCTTGAGACCAATGCAGAAGATGCCTTGCTGTCATCGGGATGGTCATCTGGCTTGAGGGCCATTGAACTCATAAATGCCCATCCTGACCCAGTTCTACCTCGCGGCGATTCAACCCCTCAAGGGTTATGGCCTTGAGTTGACGCAGTGATACGGGCTTATTCAGGAATGCCAGCGCGCCCTGCCCCTCGGCCTCCTCGGCCAGGGCCGCCGTGCCATGCCCGGTGATCACCACCACCTGCACGCCGTGAAATTTCTTCCAGCGCTGGAATCGGCTGTCCTTGAGCAGTTCCATGCCGTTTCCATCCGGCAGGCGCAGATCCAGGAAAACGATGGAGGGCGGCGTCTCGTCGTCCATGCGACGGCGCACCTCGCCAAGCTGGCAGGCATGCCAGCACAGGATACCCTGGCGGGAAATGGCGGAAGCCAGCTCGCTGCGAACCAGGGGATCGTCCTCCACGATCAGTGCCCACCGGTCCAACTGGGAGGCGCTGGAGGACAGGGGCCCCACTGTGTCTTCCCCGTTCATGGACGCGATGAACTCCAATTCATCCTGATTCAGGATAGGCGGTTTGAGTGAGGACATGGCGGCTCTCGACGGCAGTGATCATGTTCTCATCATTAGAACACTGCGCACTAACATCGGCGGCAGAAATGGAACCGAAATGGATGCGATACTTCCAAAGGCAGCCCATGCCTGTTTGAGCCTGTCGAAGTTTTACCTCCAGATCGGAGGCTTATGTTCCACGGACCGCGCCTTCATTCAGCCATTTGTTCAGCATACTCGAGAGCTCCTTTCGCGTGTAAGGCTTGGGCAGCCAGTCATCCATGCCCGCCTCCAGATAGGCCTCGCGCTGATCCTTGGTGAGCGCCGCCGTCAAGGCGATGATGGGCACCTGCCGACTCCTGCCCGCGCCACGGCGAATTTCCCGCGTGGCGCGAATGCCATCCATGACCGGCATCTGGCAGTCCATCAACACCAGATCCACATGCCCAAGCCCCCGCTCCTTACCATAGGCCACCGCCTCAGCACCGTTGCTCAACAACTCCACCTGGCATCCCAGTCGTTCCAGGGTTTCCGCTAACAGTTCGCGCACGTCTTCATCGTCCTCCACCACCAACACCTTGGGCACACGGGATGCCCCACCATCCCCTTCGCCTTCTGCAGAAGGCGTTCCCGGTGTTTTCCGCGTCAGAGTCTGCGGCGGCAATGCCTTGAAGCGCCCGGTGGCATCCGCCTCATCAACGTTGGCTGGTGGCAGTGATAACCGAAACCACACCCGGGTGCCCACATCCTTTTTGCTCTCCACCCCCATGTCTCCGCCCATGGCCCGCACCAGGTTCTTCACGATGGGCAGCCCCAGGCCCGTTCCTCCAACGCGTGTCATGCCCTTCTGGGAGGCCTGGAAAAAGGGCTCGAACAATCGCTCCCGCACCGAGTCATCAATGCCGATGCCCGTATCCGTCACCTCAAACCGCAAACAGTGCCTGCCCGACTCCGACGGGGGAGCGGCATCCAGATCCTGGCATACGCTCACGGCGATACGGCCAAGCTCAGTGAACTTGATGGCATTGCCCACCAGGTTCCAGAGCATCTGACGCACCCGCACCGGATCCACCATCACGCCCTTGGGCAGATCATCGGTGAGCATCACCGATAGCCGGTTACCCCGCGCCCGCGCGGAGGGCTCCAGCAACTGCAGGCTCTCCCGAATCAGGCGCGCCAGCTCCACCGGTTCGGGATGAATGCGCACCCTGCCCGCCTCGATCTCACTGAAGTCCAGGATGTCATTGATGATCCTGCGCAGGGCCTCTCCGGACTTGAGCAGGGACCGGGCATGGCGCTGCTGACGGCTGTTCAGGGGCGAGTCCAGCAGCATTTCGGCCAAACCCATCATGGCCGTGATCGGGGTACGGATCTCGTGGCTCACCGTTGCCAGAAAGCGTGACTTGGCCTCGCTGGCCGCCTTCGCCTCCATGGCCAGTTCATTGGCCTTGTCGCGGGAGTGGATCAAGGCCCGCTGGGCACGACGAATCTCCCGTTGCTGACGACGCCGGATCTCGGCATTGGCGAACATGTCGGCCATGGTGCGCAAGATGGCCACGTCCAGGCTGCCCCATGCGCGATGAGCCCTGACGGCATCAAAGCCCACGAAGCCCTCACAGTGTTCGCCCCCCATGATGGGAATGGTGATATTGCTCTTGATCCCCTGGGGCCCCAGCACATGGCGAAGCGGATCATCCTCACTCAGGGCATGCACATCCGGCACGTTGTATACCTCGCCGGCGCGGTGGGCATTCACCCAGGCCTCCAGGCCGTGCAGCGGCGTCTGTTGCAGATTGGCGATCTCGCTGCTCACACCTTCGGCACACCACTCATGGGTGTTGGTGGCGGTGTAGGCCTCCAGGTCGTAGGTGAACAGGAATGCCCGATCGGCCCGTACCAGGCGACCGATCCTCTCCAGACCCTCATTGATCAAAGGATCCAGCTCGGACTCCCGGGCATTCATGAAACGCAGGGAAAAATGGGTGAGCAGCCGTTCGAAATGCCCCCACCGCTCCAGTTCCTGGTTTTGCCGACAGGCCAGGCAGGATTGCGCCAGCTTGTCGGCCACGGCGCCAAACGACTCACAAAAGGAGCGGGAAAACGGCTCACCGGCCGCCAGCAGTATCAGCAACCCGTAGCCGGGCAGCTTGAACACATGAAAGGTGTGTTCTCCCCGGGAGAACACCTCCATGCCATGCCCATCCCGGGCCTCCAGGCGTTGCCACAGCACCCGGGGCGGATGCGCCACCAGAAAGCCGGAAAACAAACGATCACGGCCCATGCGCATGGGTACTGCGCGGGCTACCAACCAGTGATGCTCGGGGCCATCCTGATCACGCTGGATGACCACCGCCCCCAGGCTGTTGGTCATGCGCACCATGCTGGAGAGCGCCTCGCCCAGCATGGTATCCAGATCCAGGCTGCGCCCCACCGACAGGGAGATGCGCAGCAGCACCTGGGTCTCGACCGCCAGATTCACGGGCCGGATCCCGGTTCACGCTCAGCGAGCAGCCCCAGCACCACCGCCTTGTTGTAGAACTCCAGACACTCAAGGCCACAGTTGGCGATCTCCCCCACCGAGAGCATCCCCACCAGCGGGTAATCCCGGCGCATGGCACGCAACTCCGCGCTGAACCCATCCGCCATGAACAGCGCCCTGGAAATGCAGTCGCACACCAGGCCGAATGCCGGTGGCGTGCTGCCGGGGTAGCCCGCCTCGGCCTGCGCCACCGCCCGATCGGCCGCCCGGATCAGATCCGGTGGTGCCCCGTGCAACAACTCCACGAACATGCCTTCGGGCACGTCGGCCACGCAGGTGATCGTGCCCTGTTCATCCACCGACAGGGGATCGCGCACCACCCGCTCGCCACGCAGCCGGCACATGCCCAGCGGGTAGGAGCGCGCCACGGAAAAGAAGTTGTCCAGGGTGATTTCCACGCCCGAATGGGCCCTGATCAACTCGGCATACACATCGAATGCAGGACGCGCATTGAGGCTCATCACCCGGTTTTGCTCGACCCGAGACACCTTCACCGGCTCTGACACGGGCACCCACCCATGGGCCACCCCGATCGACGAGGGCATGCTCAGGCGGGCCAGAACAGCAGCATCCGACATCACCCCGTCCGGGGTCAGCACACAGGCCCGACCCGAGCCATCCAGGGCCCCGGCCCCGGCTCCCAGGTAGTTGCAATCCAGTCCCAGCTGGTCGAACATTGCCGATACCAGGTCGGCGATGCGGGTGGAAAAGGCATCCACGAAGGCCACCAGAGTGCATTTGCCCTCCCCCTGCGCATCACAGGCCAGATCCCTGGAAAGGGCATCCAGGGCCGCCCCGGGAAGGCTCAGCCCGGTCACCGTGGAAATCAGCGGCGCCACCGGCAGGCCCACGACGATCGAGCCCCGGGAGAGCTCCTCGCCATTGAAAATCAACCCCGGAAACAGGCCGCCGAACAGCGCCAGCTTCTGCCGGGACAGCAACTCTTCCAGAGCGGGGATGTCATCGTGATCCCCCACGCAGGAGAGGATCATCAAGCCCTGCACCCCGGGCGCCCGATGGGCCCGTTCCAGCACGGTGGCGAGCCCCTCGCGGGTGCCCGAGCGTTCAAGCCATATGGACGTCATTTGCCGGCACCTCGACTGCGGGCAATACAAAGGAAAACACGGCGCCTCCGGCCTCGTTCCAGCAATCGATGCGGCCTCCCAGGTCACGCATGATGCCGTAGCTGATGGACAATCCCAGTCCCGTGCCCTGTCCCACCGGTTTGGTGGTGAAGAAGGGCTCGAAGAGATGCTCCATGGCATGCCGGGGGATGCCGCCGCCGTTATCGGCGACCTCCATCACCGCCTGCCGCTCGCCCTTTTCCACGCGCACAAAGGTCCGAATCCGCAGGCGTGCCCGGTAATCCATGTCCCCACTCTGATCGTTTCGGGCCACCTGTGCACGCAGCGCGTCGCGGGCATTGCTCACGCAGTTCAGCAACACCTGCTCCAGGGGTTGCAGCCGGCTGAACACCATGGCGGGTGGGGAGGCATGATTCACTTCCACCTGCACACCGCTCACCGTAAGCTGCTGCCCCATCAGTGACAGCACGCCATCCACCACGTCGGACAGGGCGATGGCATGATCCTCCTCCTCGGAGCGTCTGCCGAACACCCGCATGTGGTCGATGATGTCGGCGGCACGGCGCGCCTGATGGGTCACCCGCTGGAGCCGGGCCTTGACATACTCCACCGTCTCCGGCGTGGCACCATCCTCCACCAGTGCCTCATGGGCGTTGTCCGCAGCAAGCTGAATGACCTGAAGGGGCTGATTCAGCTCATGGGCCACGCCCGTCGTCATCTCGCCCAGGGTGGCCATCTTGGCCGCCTGCACCAGTTGCGACTGACTGAATTTGCTCTCACTGATGTCCATCATGAGAGCCACCACTTCGGCGGGATCATCCGGCGGGGTCTCAATCAGGTTCATGCCCATGTACACCCATCGGTAACGGTCCGGAGATTCACGCAAGCGCAACTCCCCGTTCACGTGACCACGCTGGGTGAGCGTTGACAGCATGGCAGACAGTTTTTCCGCATCCACATCGTGCAGACGATCAAAAAAGGCCTCCGATGAGGGAATGGCCTTCAACCCGGTGATCTGTTCCACCGCCCCGTTGGTGAAGGTGGTCTGGATACTGCAGTCCGGCCTGAGCTGACCGCACCAGATGGCAATCGGAGATCGGTAAACAATACGCTCCAGCCGCCGGGTCTGTCGCTCCAGCTGCGTGCGCTCCGCCCGCAGGTGCTCCGCCATGGAGACCAGGGCCACGTTCAGGGAATCGGGCTCCAGCATCCGGGAAGGAATCCTGGGCATGAAAAATTGCTCACCGATCCTCAAGGCCGCCTCGGTCGTCTGCTTCAGCGGGCGGTTGATGATGAGATCGCTCAGCACAAACGACAACAGCAGGCAGACCACCAGCAACACAGTGGCGCCCGCCAGATAATGCATCATCTCCGCAGCCGGCACCTGGGCAATGGCCATCACTGGCGAGAGTTGCAGATGCAGGGTGAAAAAGAGCACGGGTGGCAGCAGCGAGACCAGCACCAGAATGTTGAGCAGCACGGCGCGCAGGGCATACACCCGCGGCATCAGCGCGGTGCGGATCGACTCGCGGGTGCGCACCAGCAGCAGAACCATCAGGCCCACCATCGCCGCCAGCACCACCGCGGCAAGGGCCTGCTTGAACAGCACCACCGCACCGGTGATCATGTCCAGGCGCGGATCCACATGCACCAGCATCCACCAGAGCGGCAACCCCAGGGCGGCCCAGAAAAGCAACACCGCCAGCGGCAGATCCACGCCACGGCGCTCCACCAGCCAGGCCACCAACAGCAACTCGGCCAACAGGATGGGCAAGGCCAGCCAGGTGTTCCAGAGCCACAGGGTGGGGAGGGCCGCCAGCATCAGCCCCAGAACGGCATGGGGCAGCCCGAACAGAATGAACAGAAGGAGCCCGACGGCAAGACCGGGCAACAGCTGGAGCTTAAGCTCCCCCACGGGCAGATACAGCAGATCCGCCGTCAAGCTGTTGAACAACAGCGCGACCGCGCCAAGACCCAGGGAGATTACCCAACGCTGCCAATGCGGGATTTCCCCGACTGTCCTGGCCATTCGCACCTCCTCTTCGCGCATCCTGGATCTCTAGCGGACGACGTCCGCCCCGCTCATCCCCTGGCAGGCGCTACCCATCAAGCGTCGCGATCAGGACGTGCCGCCCACGTGCAGCATGGCCGCGAACACGAACCCCATCGAAAAACCGATGGCCAGACTGACCACGACCACGAAAACATATCCGATTTCCATCATTCTTTCCCCCTTTGGGCCTGGGTCGGGAGCATTGCCCCCGTTTCCGGAACTATAAGCCCCGGCTCATTCACGGCCCACACGGGAAAGATCCATAATGGAGGCATTCTACAGGCAGAGGGATACATCGCTCCACAACGGAGCGATGCACGAGACATGATTCACACTCAGGAGGGGACGGCTCAGGCGGCCTCCTTATCCCGCAAGCGCACCCCCAGGGAATAGCCATAGGCCAGGCAGGCCTCCACCGCCGCGTCATCGGGGGCAAAGCGCACGAACACGCCATCTCCCACCATCTTCAACTTCAACTGCTCCAGGGTGCCCGGGATGATCTTTGCCGACTCACCACTCCAGCCATACGAGCCGAAGGCACCGCACAGCTTGCCCTTGTCCCGCACCGGGTTGATGGCCGCGAACAACTTGTACACCGGCAACAGGATGTTCTGGTTGATGGTGGGACACCCCACCACAACGGCCTGGCAGCGGGCCATGTGCTCCTCCAGCTCCCCCTGAGGCATGGTCTCGATGTCCGCCACATGGGCCTGAAACGACCCGACCTGGTTCAGCCCCCGGGCAATGGCATGGGCCATGGCCTCCGTGTTGTGATGCGCCGACACGTACGGGATGAACACATAATCCTGCTGCGGATACTCCAGTGCCCGGCGCGCGTACGCTTCCGAGAGATCCACCCACTTGCGCCAGTCCGACATCAGCAGCGGGCCATGCCCCGGGAGAATCCCCTGCACATCCAGGGCACGCACCTGCTCGATACCCTTGAGCATGAACCGGGAAAACGGCTTGAGGATCACATCAAAGTAGTACTTGAAGGCATCACTGAAGTCCCCCACCTGGTCATCCAGCATGGCCGGATGGGCGTAGTGACAGCCAAAGGAGTCACAGGTGAACAGCAGCCTGTCTTCCTCAAGGTAGGTGTACATGGTGTCCGGCCAGTGCAGGTGCGGCGCCGACACGAAGCGGAGCGTCCTGTTGCCCAGGTCGAGGGTGTCGCCCCCCTTCACCACCTGATGGGGAAAGTCACGCCCCAGGAACTCGCGCAGATAGCCAATCCCCTGCCGACTGGCCACCACCGTGGCGTTGGGTGCCAGCTCCAGCAGGCGATTCAGGCAGCCGCTATGATCCGGCTCGGTGTGATTGAAAACGATGTAATCGATCAGGGCCGGGTCGGTCACCTGCCGGATCCTGTCCACGAACGCCTCAAAGAACCCGTCCTTGACCGCGTCCACCAGCACCTTCTTGTCCGCATTCACCAGATAGGCGTTGTAGGTGGTGCCATGCTCCGTGGTCATCACCACATCGAAGGTCACGATATCGTGATCCAGCACCCCCACCCAGTGAACATCCGGGCTCACCTCGATCGCGCCACCGGCACGCCGTTGATCACACGCTGTACTCATCCCGTTTTCCTTCATCTGCCAAGAATTTCAGGGCCGACCGCGGTGCCGACCCTCGCTGCACCGCATCATACCAGTGAACGGATGCGATTCAGACTCAGGCCAGACCGAACCGTGCCGTGGCAGGCCGGGAAAACCTCCAGAATGGATCTTTTTTCCAGACTCCAGACCACGCGGGGGCGCGCGATGCCAACCGATGCGGCAACGGGTCGGTCAGGCGGCGGGGAGAGGCGCGCTACAGCGTCAGTTGAGGTGAGGTGTCTCGTTCCTCGAATGCCCGAAGCACCTGGGCAAGATTCCTTTCGGGCACCACGTCCTTCAGGTTTTCCCGCAGGTCCATGTCTTCCATGCGACGGTTGATGTGGGACAGCCACTCGATGGCATCGGAAGACACCAGCTTCCGTCGCACCCGGGTGAGTGCCGCGCCGCGCATGACCGCCTCAACCAGCACGGCGCTGCCCGGCGGGCGCAGCAGCAGGTCATCCACGTCCTTGCTGAACAGGCGCTTGAGGGCGGCCAGATCGGTGGCGCCGGTCATGCCGACGATGGCCGGCGGTACCCGGCCACGCAGCCGGGCCGCATACCGCACGGCGTCGATCAGGCGGAAGCATTCGGCCTCTTCGTGCGTGGTATCGATCAGGATGCAGTCCGCCCCCATTCGCGCCTCGATCTTCTCTCGGGCCTTTGCCGGATCCGTATCCCGCCACACCTGAACCCCCCGCTCGCGCAGCAGGCCAAGTGCATCGGATTCCGGAAACTCGCCCGGCACCACGATCCAGCACCCGAGTTGTGCTACGGCAACCCGTCTGGCGGATGCGCGCGCGGGGGAATGACTGGCCATCCTGTCGTCTCGTCTCATGGTTCCGCTCCGTGTCTTGGGTCGATCCATCATGTTCAATGCACCGGTTCGACGCCCGGATCCGCTAGGCCGCCACCCAGCGTCTGGACCAACCCCGGCAGGCCAGTTCGATCTGCTCCAGCGCACAGGCCACGGCCGCGTGACCGCGACCATAGGGGTCCGCCACTTCGCCGCCCTGCCAGTGTCCCAGCAGGAACACCCGCCCCCGCGCGAAGGGGGCTCGCATGAAAATGTCCTCGCGTTGCCAGTGCTCCATCACCAGAACCAGATCAGCCTCGCGCACGTCATTCTCGAACAGCGCTCTCGGCACATGCCGCTGACCCACCGGGTAGCCCTGTTCAGCCAGCACCTCCCGAGCCACAGGATCCATATCGACGGCCCAGGGCGGCACACGCAACCCGGCGGACGTCACCCGGGCCTCCGGCAGTGCCGAGGCCAGCACCACCGCCGCCATGGGACTGCGACAGATATTGGCCGTGCACACCACCAGTATCCGCTCTTGCATTGCATCGATCATCGTGTTCAAGGCCGTCACCTCTGTCGCGAAGGACCGGGTCGCACCACGCCAGTGCTGTGATGGAGTGCTCAGATTAGAGGATGGTGACAACAGACTCACCCGGAATCCCTTCCATTCCGGTGGCAATTCAGCTAAGCACTTTGCCCCCATGCCTCCCCATGCCTGGCCATGGAACATCCCTGGCCCCGCCCAATCGGCACCTGCGGCGACACCGGTCACGGCGCACTCATCCATTTCGGTGCATTTCCAGGTTCGACCACCCGGATCGCCGCAATACACTGGGCTTCATGCAAAGGAAACAAAGGTAGTTGCAAGGTGCTGAAACGACGCACCCCCATCTCTTCGCGCCACCGGGTCGGCCTCTATCTGGAGCCCCGGGGCCTTGCCGTGGTGGTGGTTGACCCGGAGTCCGAGCCCCGCCCGCGCCTGGTGGGCCATGCCTGGGTCGACGGTGACGACCCGGTTCGATGCATGCAGGGCCTGGGTGAACAGGTACGCGCCCTGGGGCTTCGCCGGCAACCGGTGCATCTGGTGCTGCCACCCCACGAGTACCACTGTTTCCTGATGGAGCCCCCCCGGGTGGATGCCAACGAAATCCACGAAGCATTGCGCTGGAAACTGGCCGACTCCCTGGACTTCCCCGCCGACGAAGCGGTGATCGACACCTTCCCCACACCCCTGCAGGACAAGCGGGGCAACGGACCCCACTTGCTGCAGGTAGTGGCCACCCGGGCGGCGCTGATCCAGGAGCGGGCCACCCGGATCAAGGAGGCCGGCCTGAAGCTGGTCAGCGTGGACATTCTGGAAATGGCCCTGCGCAACCTCAGCATCATCCGTGGCCACAACCCCGACAACGACGCCCAGGCCACGGTGTACATCGGGCCGGATGCCGGACTGATCACCGTGATCCGTCAGCACCTGCTCTACCTCATCCGTCGCCTGCCGGTGGGTTATCGCCAGCTGCATGATCAGGATCCCGCAACCATTCAGCACCTGGTGAACGAAGTGCGCCGATCCCTGGATTACTACCAACGCCATGTCCCCGGTGGCGCGCATCTCAACCTGAATCTGGTGACGGGCTTCAACGGCGACGAGGCAGTGCTGGAAGAACTCAAGGCAAACCAGCTGGCCCGCTCCGGCCCCTGGGCACTGGAGGCGCCACAGCTGGCACTGGATCTGGAACAGGTGGTGGAACTCCCTGCCGACATTCAGGTGGCACCCGATGCCCGCGCGGCCCTGCTGGTGGCCGTGGGCGCCGCATTGCGCCCCGAGGATCCGGCATGAGGCAGCACATCAATCTCTACCGGGTGCAGGCCAGGCAAAACCGCTTGTGGTTTTCGGCGCAGAACATGCTGGTGGGTGCCGGCATCCTGGTGGCGTTGCTCGCAGGCTACAGCCTGGTGGAAGCCCAGCGGCTCGCCAGTCTCGAGCAGGCACTGAACGAGGCCCGTCAGGACGAGGCGCATGCCCTGGAAAGCCTGGAGCAATTGCGCGAAGGGCGTCGCGCCGCCAGGGGGACCGAGGCCCTGCGTGAGGAGATCGACACCCTCACGGCACGGCGCGATCAGCTCACGCGCGGCGTGCGGGGACTGCAAAGGCACATACCCGAGACCGGCATGGATCTGCGTGCCCCCCTGGAAGCCCTGGCCCGCGCCGATCAGCAGGGCCTGTGGCTGACCCGCGTCACCCTGAACGACCAAGGCCAGGGGCTCACACTGGAAGGTCAGGCCCTGGCCTCCCGGGTGATCCCTGCATACCTGAGCACCCTGGCCGAGGAAGACACCCTCTCCGGCCTGCGCTTCAATCAGGTGCGCGTGTATCAGCCCGACGACACCCTGCCCGGCGTGCGCTTCGTGATCTCCACCAACACCGGGAGCCAACGATGAAGATCCTGGTGCAACTCATCGACCGCATCAACGCCAGCAACCTGCGGGAACGCCTGCTCATGGCCGTGCTCCTGGGGGTGATCCTGCTCCTCGCGTGGGACTGGCTGGTGCTGCAACCCCAGCAGGACAAACGGCAGACCCTCCAGACCGAACTGACGCAGACCCAAGCCCGCCTGGGGGAACTCACCCAGCACATGGATCAGTGGCGCACAGACACGGAGGACAGCGTGCACACCGTCTCGCTGGAAGTGCAACGCGACGCCCTGCGCCAGGACGTGGCACAACTGGAGGCCCGCCTGCAGACCCTGCACGGTGGTTTTGCATCGCCCCGCGAGGCCGTCCAGGTGCTGGCGGGCATCCTGCAGGACCGCCCCGGCGTCAAGGTGGTGGAACTGGCCAACCAGCCCCCCGAACCGCTGAACCAGGGCCTCGATATCTGGAACGGCCCGAGCGGCATCTTCGTGCATCGGGTGCGCCTTGTGGTGGAAGCCGAATTCGATCGTGTGCTGGATTTCATGGGATTGGTGGAAGACCTCCCGGAAGGGGTCTTCTGGGAAACATTGCATCTGGAGGTGCCTGAATGGCCGGTGAACCGGGTCGAGATGACACTGTACGGCCTGTCCGCGGACGAAAGCTGGCTGGGACTATGAGGGTGCTGGCCGCGTGGGCGCTCCCGGGGCTGATGATGTGCACGCCGGCCCTGGCGGACAACGACCCGACCCGCCCCCCCACCCCGGCCGAGATCCGCATGTGGCAGGGTCTGCTGGCCCCGGATACCCAGCCCGCGCAGCAATGGGTGCTGGAATCCATCCTCACGGCGCCACAGCGGCGCATTGCCATCATCAACGGCCAGCGCGTGACCGAAGGCGCCACCGTGGACGGTGCCCGGGTGCTGCACATCGGCGCCCGGGGCGTGTCTCTGGACACCGGCGAACGCCGTATCGAACTGGACCTGGACACCCACGCATCATCCGAGGCTCGCGTGGCGGGCCCGACATCATCAACGAGGACTGAATGAGACAAATGGAGCAAGCCGCAACCCGCCCGTGGCTCAACAGGCATTGGCTGATCCTCCCTCCCGTGCTGGGTCTCATGGTCGGCTGTGCCAGCATGACCGAACGGCAGGCCGAGACCGCCGCCGCCATCGATGCAGCCCTCACGCTGGATGACATGGTGGCCGAACTGCCCGGGCCCGACGCCTCGGCGCTGGTGGGCCCGCCCGCACCGGTCCCCGCCGAGCCCGAGCCCGCCCCCGAACCCTGGGAGCGGTTCGACGTGGTGGTGCGCGATGCCCCGGCCCGGGAAGTCTTGATGAGCCTGGTGGACGGCACCGACGTGAACCTGGTGGTGCACCCGGAAGTGGATCAACGCATCTCCCTGGAACTGCGACAGGTGACGCTGCCGGAGGTACTGGAAGTCCTCCAGGACATCTACGGCCTGGAGTACCGCCGCAGCGCCGTGGGCTTTGTGGTGCGCCCGCCCCGCCTGGAAAGCCGGGTATATCAGGTCAACTACCTGGATGTGCAGCGCGACGGCCATTCCGCCATTCGCGTGAGCTCCGGCCAGGTCACCGAGACCGCTGGCGTGGGGGGCGCCTTCGCCAACAACCAGGGCACCACGGGTGGCACGCGGCGCAGCGGCGACGACGAACGCGGCCTGAACACCCGCATCCAGACCAACTCCCAATCCCATTTCTGGCAGGACCTGGTGGCCAGCCTGGAGGCCATCGTCGGCAATGAGGACGGTCGCCGCGTGATCGTCAATCGCCAGTCCGGCGTGGTGTCGGTGCGCGCCATGTCCGATGAGCACCGCATGGTGGCCGAGCTCATCGATGCCGTGCAGGGCAGCGTGCAACGCCAGGTGATCCTGGAGGCCAAGATCGTCGAGGTGGAACTGCGCGACGGCTTTCAGTCCGGCATCAACTGGGCGGCTCTCGGGCGCATCGACGGCCGCCGCGTGGGCATCGGGCAACTGGGTGGGCCCAACCTGCTGAACGAAGGCGGTTTCGCCGCCACCCGGGACCGTACCCTGGGCGACCTCTCGGAAGACTTCGACATCACCCTGTTCGGCGGCTCCACCGTGATCGCCGCCGAGGCTGGCGATTTCGGCGCCCTGATCGAACTGCTGGAAACCCAGGGCCGCACCCAGGTGCTCTCCAGCCCGCGCGTGTCCACGGTCAACAACCAGAAGGCCGTGATCAAGGTGGGCCAGGATGAGTTCTTCGTCACCGACGTGACGGCCCAGACCGCCACCGGCACCACCACCGCCACCCGGGCCAGCTCGGTGCAGCTCACCCCCTTCTTCTCCGGCATCGTGCTGGACGTGACCCCCCAGGTGGCCCCCGATGGCCAGGTGATCCTGCATGTGCGGCCCACGGTGAGCGAAGTCACCGAACAGGTGCGCAACATCACCATCAGCGACGAGGAAGAACAGGTGCTTCCCCTCGCCCGCAGCAGCGTGCGCGAGTCCGACAGCATCGTGCGGGCGCGCAGCGGTCAGGTGGTGGTGATCGGCGGGCTCATGCGTGAGTCCACCCGCGAGCAGCAGGCGGGCACCCCCGGCCTGCAAAGCCTGCCGGTGATCGGTCGCGCCTTCAGCAGCCGCCGCGACAGCTCGGTGAAAACCGAGCTGGTCATCCTCTTGCGCCCCATCGTGGTGGCCGACGACCACACCTGGGAGCGTGAAATCCACGAACATCGCGAGCGCGTGCGCGGGATGCGCAGAGGTGAATGATGGACATGCCAGCCCCCCCCCAGCGCCAGCAGCCGCCTTGGTGAGCTGCTGGTGGAATCCGGGTATGTGACCCGGAGCCAGTTGAACCAGGCCCTGGCACGCCAGGACCAGGACGGCCTCAAGCTGGGCAGCACCTTGGTGGACATGGGACTGCTGCGGGAAGTGGATCTGCTGCAGGCCCTCAGCCAGCAACTGAACCTGCCGGTGGAGGATCTGCGTCAGTTCCAGTTCCGGCCGCACACGGTTCAGCGGCTACCCGAGGCCTACGCACGGCGCCATCGCGCCATCATCCTGAACGACGAAGGCGCGACCATCCGCGTGGGCATGGCCGACCCCACCGACATCTTTGCCTTTGATGAGGTTCAGCGCCTCCTGGACAAGCCCATCGAACCGATCCTGGTGAGCGAGAGCGCGCTGCACAGCGCCATCGACCTGGTGTATCGGCGTACCGAGGAGATCAGCAACCTGGCCGAGGAACTGGGCCAGGAGCTCTCCGGGCGGGACTACAACCTGGATGACCTGGCGCAGGGCCAGCCCGCCCAGGAGGCCCCGGTGATCAAGCTGCTGCAATCCATGTTCGATGATGCCGTGCAGGTGGGGGCCTCGGACATCCACATCGAACCCGGCGACAACCTGCTGCGCATCCGCCTGCGGGTGGATGGCCACCTGCAGGAACAGGTGATCCAGGGGGGGCGCATCGCCCCGGCACTGGTCACCCGCCTGAAGCTCATGGCCATGCTCAACATCAGCGAGCGCCGCCTGCCGCAGGACGGTCGTTTCACCATGCGGGTGAAGGACCAGCCCATCGACGTGCGCCTGTCCACCCTGCCCATCCAGCACGGCGAGTCGGTGGTGATGCGCCTGCTCTATCAAAGCAGCGCCCTGCTGGACATGGCCAACCTGGGCATCCCCGAAGCCATGGTGCAACGGGTGAAACGCATCATCCAGCGCCCGGCGGGCATGTTCCTGGTGACCGGCCCCACCGGTTCCGGCAAGAACACCACACTTTATGCGGCGCTTAACGAGATCAACATCCCCGGGCGCAAGATCATCACCGTGGAAGACCCGGTGGAATACCAGCTACCGCGCATCAACCAGGTGCAGGTGCGCGAAAAGATCGGCCTGGACTTTGCCCGCACCCTGCGCAGCGTGCTGCGCCAGGATCCGGACGTGGTCATGGTGGGCGAAATGCGCGATCAGGAGACGGTGCAGATCGGCCTGCGGGCCGCCATCACCGGCCACATGGTGTTTTCCACCCTGCACACCAACTCGGCCCCCGACACCATCTCCCGGCTGATGGACATGGGTGCCGAAGGCTACATGCTGGCGGCGGCGCTGGATGCCGTGATGGCCCAGCGTCTGGTGCGCCGGGTGTGCGACAACTGCGCCCAGACCGAACCCCTCAACCGTCATCAGCGCGCCTGGCTACGCGGTCACGTGGCCGAGCACCTGCTCGACAGCATGCAGTTCCAGGTCGGCACCGGCTGTGCCTTTTGCGGCAACACCGGCTATCGCGGCCGCATCGGCGTGTATGAATTGCTGGAACTGGACGACACCCTCAGCGAGATCCTGCGCTCGGGCGACACGGCCACCTTCATGCAAAAGGCCCGCAAGGCCAGGGATTACCGACCGCTGCTGCACTGTGCCCTGGATTACGCCGCCCGCGGCCTCACCTCGGTGGCGGAAGTGATGCGCCTGGCCGGCCGCCTGGACGACGAGGGCGGCAACGATGAGGAACCCACCCAGCGGTTTGAAGTGATCCGGGGAGGACCGGGCTGATGCCGGCCTTTGCCTGGCGTGGGCGCAGTAGCGGCGGCACTCCGCAGGATGGCGAAATGGAGGCCGCCGACCGCAGCCAGGTGGCGCGTCAACTCCAGGGGCGCGGCATCACGCCCATCTCCATCGAACCGGTACGGGAACAGGCCGATGACCTGTCCCAGTGGCGCCGCTGGTTCGGTCTGGACAAGCCCAGCCTGGACGACCTCGTGCTGTTCAGCCGCCAGATGTACACCCTCACCCGGGCCGGCGTGCCCCTGATCCAGGGCCTGAACAGCATTGCCGCCTCCTCCCGCAATGCCGCCCTCAAACGCGGCATCAGCCGACTGGCCGAGGCACTGGAGTCGGGCAGCGGTCTGGCCGAGGGCCTGTCGCGCAGTCGGGATGTGTTTCCCGACATGTTCATCAGCGTGGTGCGCGTGGGTGAAACCTCCGGCAACCTGCAACAGGCCTTTCTGCAGATGGCCCACTACCTGGAGTCGGAGCGGGATTTCCGGCGCCGGGTGGGCGCGGCCCTGCGTTACCCCTTCCTGGTGGTGGCCGCCATGCTCATGTCGGTGACCATCATCCTGCTCTGGGTGATCCCCACCTTTGCCGATTTCTTTGCCCGTCAGCAGGTGGACTTACCTCTCCCCACCCGCATCATCATGGAGGCCTCCAACATCGTCACCAGCCTGTGGTGGGTGATGGCGCTCCTGCTGGTTGCGGGCTGGCTGGGCTTTCGCTTCTGGGTGCGCACCCGGGATGGACTCCTCACCTGGGATCACACAAAACTGCGCATCCCCATCTTCGGCAGGATCCTCGCCCACGCCACCATGGCCCGCTTTGCCCGCTCCTTCGGCATGACCATGCGTGCCGGCGTTTCCCCCGTCCAGGGCTTGTCGCTGGTCTCCCGCTCGCTGGAAAACGCCTATATCGGCAGCCAGTGCCAGAAGATCTCCAGCGGCATCGAGCGCGGCGACAGCCTCACCCGTTCGGTGCAATCCGCCGGGCTGTTCACCCCCCTGCTCATCCAGATGATCAGCGTGGGCGAGGAAACCGGCGATGTCGCCCAAATGCTGGAGGAAACCGCCGATCACTACGAGCGGGAAGTGGACTATGAACTGGGCAACATGTCCGCCCTGATCGAACCCTTTTTGTTGCTCTTTTTGGGTGTACTCCTGCTGATCCTCACTCTGGGGGTATTCCTGCCCATGTGGGATCTCAGTCAGGCATTTCGTTGATCATCGACAGTCATTGATAAATATCTTTTATTGGGGTATAGAATGAGTCCAAAACACACCATTATGGATTTTTTTCTACTTTGTGAATAGCTGTCCTGAGGTAAACTGAACACAGGGTCAGGCAACCACCTGGCCCCCACGAAACCCGGATCCACCTAACGCAATCACATGCAAACCTGCGACATGGCGGGACACAAAAAGAAGACACTGGACAAGAGTGCTGGGAGGTTGAGTGGTTAATCAACAGGGCGAGTGGCTGTCCCACACAATCATTATTACAGCAAACCAGGAGCAAGACGGACATGGCTAGCGCGAGAAGGCATTCATCCAGTTCTCAGGCGGGTTTCACGTTGATCGAGTTGATCATTGTGATCATCATCATTGCAATCCTGGCATTGACCGCAGTGCCTCGATTTACAGAAGTCACTGAGGATGCACGGCAAAGCACCATCCAAAACGCTGCCAGCCAAGTCACCTTGTGGAATGTATCTAACTACAATCGCTACTTGAGAAACACTGACTTCGAAGAGGTCACTAACTGTACAGAAGCTTTAGCGCTAGCGGTTGACGATGACAATAGATTGTCCTCCGATTTCATTCTTGGGGGAACTAATGATAGTACGGACGGCTCTACTACCGGCGCTAGATTCGAATGCAGCATCACACGCAACGATAGTGATTATGAAGCGTCCTTCGATGCAATTTACGTTGCCGATCCCGACTAACGCCACAGCTTCTCGAATAAACCACCCAGATAGCAGGGGAGGCCGAACCTCCCCTGCAAATGAAGGGTCTTTATTTTACCGGCACCTCGGCCGTCCTTTCATTCAAACATCCGATCACTTTCTCTCAGGTACATACCGCACTGATCTTTCGATCCACATTCAATACTCTGCGACCCCAACACGGCAATTACTTCTCGGAACCCACATTGCTGAACACCCACACTCACCAGACTGGCCTTACCCTGATCGAAGTGATAGCGAGCATTACGCTAATCAGCATCATCTACACCTTATCGCTATCAATACTTTCACCTTTGCTGTACAGCAAGGAATTGCAAGTTCAGACTCAAACGCGCGCCCTTGCAGTCGGCTGCATGGAAACGCTATTACAGAAGACCAACCCTATCGACTCATGCATCCCCCAAAAGCTGGCCAGCACCTACTCTCTCGCCCCCCCAGACTTAAGTGATACGGCAAGCTCCAGCACGATAAAGGTAGTACACAACAGTGACAACCGCATTAAATTCAGCACCACACTATATCAAGTTATTGAATAGCGAGCCCTCATGAGCTTTCAATCATACAGAGGCGTGACCTTAGTTGAATTGATTATCGTACTAGCGTTTGTGACATTACTGGCTGTCACTACCTTACCACGGGTCGACTTCAGAGTTTTTTCTGACACGACCTTTGAACATGAACTGGGGGCCGCAATACAATATGCTCGCCGTGAAGCAATGAACACGGGATGCCAGGTGAAAGTGGTCATCAAACCCGCTAACGATGAGTTTAAAGTCGAGTATAAAGATACGACATGTAGCAACTCTCAAAACGGGCTACTTAACGGGCTACTACCTCACCCATTTTCTGACGAGCCTTATAAGGCACGTTCAAAAAGCGGAAACGTCATCAAGTCTGTCTCGGCTGATGAGATCATCTTCTCTCGCATGGGAATGCTTGAGGGTGAATCGGATATCGAGATAGAGTTTTCCAATGGCCACCGTATAACGTTAACAGCTGGTACGGGTTATGTTAAGAGATGAACGCAACCTCCATGCGATCCCGCCACTTGAGGACTTTACCCACCGGTACCCTACTGCTTCCATGCACGACCTTCCCACCAACAAGTTTTATATCAACACAAGCGACATGCTCCAAATCCATGAATTTTAGAAAGTTTCATGGATTCACGCTGATCGAGATGCTTTTGGTGATTACGCTGCTTGGCACTATTGGTGTCATCTCGGTGCTGATTATCCTCACTCCACTACAAGTGGGCATGGACATGAATCAACGCGCTCGGATGGTGGACAATGCCGACTTGGCACTGGCCCAGATGAGCCATGAACTACGCTCGGCCCTGCCCCACAGTGTGCGGATAGATGATTCTAAAAAATTCATGGAATTCATCCCGGTGATCGCTGCGGGCCGTTATCGGCGCGCAGGCGCTGGCTATTCACTAAATATTGATATTGATGAAGGCAGTGGCAAATTCGACGTACTCGGCCCCGAGTTAGAGCTACCCACTCAAATTGATCTAAACAAAGATCAGCTGTTCATTTCTATTTATAACACACCCTTATATGGTCATGATGCATACCGCAGCCAGAATATCGTGGAGCTGAGCCACCTCGATACCAGTTACAATAGAATTGAATACAAAATCCCTGACGAGACATCCGGCTTCTCGACCCATTCACCAGCTCAACGCTTTTACTTGTTCAAGGGTCCTGGACCGGTCAGCTATCGATGCGAGGGATCAGAGCTCAGGCGTCACGAGAATTACGAACGCTCACCCAGCCAGACCGACCCCATAGACGGTACATCCAACCTTCTACTCAGCGGGCTGAAAGACTGCGAGTTTAAATATAGAGCCGACCTGGGATTGGTCGAGATATCCATCACAGTCCAAGATGCCAAAAAACCCTTCGAGCTCTTCACCCGGGTGGCCGTCATCAACAGCCCATGAGACTCCCAACTGTACTCCTTGATGCAAGGATTGCCACGCCCGTTAGACAGCGCGGCGGCGTACTGCTGATGATATTGCTGATCATCACGGCAGGTTCGGCTGTGCTTGCCGCAGCGGTACTGCAAATATCCGTTCAGCAGCATGGCGGTCAGGCGCGAACCTATCTGGCGGAGCAAGCACGTTACGCGGCCTTGGGGCGACTGGCAGAGGCTCAGGAGTACATAATTAAAAACGGCAAGTGCCCGGCTACGCCCGATAGCAGGGCATTCCTTGATACCGGAATAAAAACCAGACTTTCTTGCAGACCCCTTGAAGGCGATGAGCCCTTTGAAAACCAAGAGCCCGGCATCAAGGTTTACGATCTGGAAGTCACGGCCTACCGTTTTGAGTCACTGATCAATGCTGAAATTCGCCGCAAGGTCAGAGCGCAGATTGTAGTGCAAGACTAAGCTCACGCTAGCAGGGCTACCTCATGATACGTATCCATCCAGCTTCAGTTCTACGATCCGGAATCGTCATATTGGCAGCTGTGAGTGCCCCATTCAGTCATGCATCATCCGGGGTCAAATACGAAATTAGCGGAGCTGGCATCAGCTCCATTGGGCAGATGGATGCAGACTGCTTCAAGGACGACCTCGCTTCAAAGTATATTTACTATGGCGATACACTCAGAATATCCTTTGACCTGATGTTAAAGGATTACGATGTTGAAGATGAGCGTCCTGAAGTGACGACCAACTCTTTCGAGTTCAAGATATTACCGAATGATCCTGAGCCTGAATACGATGTCGTTGGTATTGGCGGCTGGGGCAATGGCGACTCAAGGACAATCGATGTGCAGTTTACCATTGGACGGAACAACGACACTCCGGATGCACCTCAGTCTCTGAAAATATCCGTCCAATCGATTGATGGTACTGCACCAACCGAGCCTGTGTTGGTAGGAGATGGTGATGCGATTGAAGTGCGTTATGGTCGACTCCGACTGGATAACGCATTGGGCCGAGATAACACACTATCCATGCCTTGGCGCACGGAATACTGGACGAAAGGCAGCTATTGGAAGCCATTCGGCGAGCATGAGGGGTGCACGCGCTTCGTGGATCCCCAGAATAGTTATACATCTGACCCTAGCAGGGACCCAGACTCAGTGAAAGACAGCCTCGATAATGTCTACTTGGCTGATAGTAAAGACGGTCCAGTCGTGCTTATAGGGCAGGATCTTGGTCCCGGTTCCACCGGGGAATTGGTATTTGGGGTAGATAACATAACCAAACCCGGCTGGTTCGAAGTCCGGTTTGCGTCGGATGATGTAAAGCGGGTGTTCGGTGAAATCGACTGGGCCCGCCTCTCCTTCGGACTGCACGCCGGCGACGAGAATCGCGTCTTCACGCTGGAAGTGCCCTGAAACAGCCCCCGTTGGTTGATAGCGGGGGCTGCATTGCCCCGGCTCATCCCTCAAACATGCTCATCAATAAACCGCATCAACTCCGACTTGGAAGGAGCCCCCACAAACCGGGCGGCGACCTCGCCCTGTTTGAAGATGACAAGGGTGGGGATGCCGGTGATCTCGTATCGGGGCAGCAGGGAAGGATTGGCGTCGGTGTCCACCCTCACCACCTTGAAGTCGCGTTCATCCGCCGAGGTCACCTTGCGCAGGATGGCGGTGATCATGGTGCAGGGGGCGCACCAGCTGGCCCAGAAGTGGACCAGGACCGGTTGGGGGCTGTGCAGGACTTCCTGCTCGAAATCGGCTTCCACCACATCGATGCTGCGGTCGGTCATGGCGAATCCCCTCCGTTTGATGGTTGGGCGCGCCCGAGGGCGCTAACTGAGTTGACGGCGACGCACGAGCTGGGCCCTTTCCAGGTGACGAATCATGAGGCTGAGCTGTCGATCCTGCCGGCCCGTGAGATGTAGCCAGCTCAGGCCCAGAAGTCGCTCACCCCGGTGATGCAATTGGCTCATGCGTACCAGGCGGGCGCTGAATCGCCCTTCCAGACCCCCGGCACCCTCCGGGTTCAGACGGATCTCCAGGGTGACCTGGGCTTCGGTATACAGATCGGGCAGGTGGTCCACGCTGAGGCCAACGCCACTGAATGACAGATCCCGAAGCTGGCAGGAAACGGGCTGCAGGCCCGGTGCATGGAGGCTGCAGTGGGCCATGGCGGTGGATGGCACGGCCACCCGCACGTATTCCCGACGTTCCCACACATCCAGGGTCTTGGGGGCCTCCAGGGTGAGCTGTGCCGCCGGGCCCGAGTCGGTGGTCAGGGCGCGCACGTGTTGCACCACCGAGGCAAAGGAGATGGGGCGGCCGTCCAGTTCCACGAACACCGCCACGGTATCACCCGCCGGCGTGGCCAAGGGGGCGGAATCACGGGGGGTGCCCTCCAGGCGAATGCCCGCCGACAGCTTGTCCACCTGGGTGATATCGAGATAGCGCACCATGCCCTCCCGGGCCCTGGCGCAGGGCCGGCCCCGGGTGCATCCGCCCCGTGCCCTGCCCTCCGGACACAGGGGGCATACGGCCATCCTGGCCCCACGCGAGCAGCTCCGCTCAAGGGTGGAAAAAACATCCCTGAAGCCCTGGAGGCGCTTGAAGCTGCCGGTACTGTGCTGAAGGTCGTCCATGGGGGGCTCCCGGTGGCTGCACCACCGCTGGCACGGTGGTTCCGTATCGATGCGTGAGCATGACTGCTGTTTGTACAAATAAAGTTTAAGGGTTACAGCCGCAGGACAGGGGGGCATTTGATCCGATATGGAGGCTTTTCCCGGAGATCGGCCATGCCCGGCCCCGATAGGAGGCCATGTGGGTGCTTTACTTGCCTCCACGCGGGGGCGACACTGTGACGTACTCCCCATTCTTGAGTGGATGCCATAGCGCCATGACCGAAAAAGTGCTGATTCTCGTGCCCGTATTCCATTCCCTGGCCGACCTGGGCTCGGTGGGGGAGCAGGTGGAGCAACAGCGGGCGGCGTCCGGTGGCGATGCGGTGGTGCGGGCCCAGGAAGCCAGGGTGGAGCAGCTCTGGGACGGCATCGAGCAGGCACTGATGTCGGTGATCCGCTTTACCGGCGTGCCCATGCACCAGGTACGGGTGTACCAGGATGGGCTGCCGGTCTGTGGCCAGGAGCGGGCCATCGTCGATGATGTGGCCGCTCAGGGCAGCCGTAATTATCGGCTGGTGGCGCAGTTGGCGAACGACGGCGCCCAGCTGATGGGCACCGAGTCGCCGGAGCTGCTCAAACGGGAACTGGCCCTGCATCAATCCACGGGTGGCGCCACGACTGCGGGTGCGGCCTTGGGGGACGAGGCTGCCACATTGCTGCGGGAGCGGGATGCCTTCATCGCACGGCGCATCGAGGCCACCTTGCAGGCCGGGGAGATCGGCGTGCTGTTCATGGGGCTGTCCCATGATGTGCCGGCTCACCTGGGGGAGGAGATCCATGTGCGGCACCTCTTCAAGGTGGATGGCTAGGCAGCGTCTCCCCGGTTGGCCGCGTCGCCTGCGTCGGTCACGGTGAGGTCGCTGCAATGGTTGAAGGGGGGCCAGGGCCCCTGCAATACCAGGATGAGCCCTTCCCCGGCCTCCTGCCGGGTGAGGTGTTCCACGCGCGCACGAAAGGCCTGTTGCTGGAGTTCGTGCACCAGAAAGCTGTGGTTGAACACCATGGGTTCGTCACGGCCGGCCGCCTCGCGGCCATGGATGTTCAGGGCGGCATCCTCGGAGACCAGGGTCTTCACGCTGTCGATCACCGCCCTGCCCCGTGCTTCCAGGCGTTCCCTGGCCCGTGTGTCGATGGCCTGTTCCAGCTTTTTCATGAGCAGATAGCGCTTGCCCGGTGATTCCGGCAGCGCCTCGAAGCGCTCGCGGATGTCCGGGTCTTCGGCCTTGATGCGCTCGTGCACCCTGGGTGTGTCCATGAAGCCCTTGATGCTCCACTCCTGCTGTTGTTCCAGTCGCCCGAGCTGGGCCTTGATGGCCACCTCGTGTTTGCGCAGGAAGTCGTTCAGGCTCTCGGCGCCGCGGAACAGGGTGCCGAATTTCACCGGCAGCACAACGCCACCCTGGGCCATGGCGGCCTGCACCACGCCGGCGTGGGCCACGGCCCGGGGCCCCAGCCAGGCCAGGGATTGCAGGTTTTCGTCGTTGAACTCGGTGGCATCCACGCGACTGTAGAGGGCGACAATGCCCTCGTGGACCAGGTGTTCCAGGCCACCGGGCGGATCGCCCTCGGTGACCGGGGGCACGGGCACCGAGGCCGCATCCAGCCCGCGGGCCGGTGCCAGGCAGTAAAGGTAAAGCGCCTCACTCATCGTTTCATGGACTCCAGCACTTCGTCGAAATGAGCGGTTTCAAGGATGACCTCGCCGCCGCAGTGCTCCACCCCCCGGGCCACGCATTCGCGCACTGCCTCCATGGCGGCTCGCTGGCAGACGGAGGCCAGGTCGGCACCGGAGAAGCCCTCGGTCCGGGCGACGATCTGCTCCAGGTCCACATCACCGGCCAGTTGCTTGTCGCGGGTATGCACCCGCAGGATGGCCAGGCGCGCGGCGCTGTCGGGCACCGGCACCTTCACGTGCAGATCGAACCGCCCGGGGCGCAGCAATGCGGGGTCGATGCGGTCGGGTCGGTTGGTGGCGGCCAGCACCAGCACATCGGTGAGTTGTTCCACGCCGTCCAGCTCGGCCAGGAACTGGCCCACCACCCGGTCGGCCACGGCATTCTCTCCGCCGCCACGGGCCGGTACCAGGGCGTCGATCTCGTCGAAAAAGACCAGGCACGGGGCCACCTGGCGGGCCTTGCGAAACACCTCGCGCACGGCCGCTTCGGATTCGCCCACATATCTGGACAGCAGTGCCGCACCCTTCACGGAAATGAAGTTCATCTCCGTGGGCTGGGCGCTGGCCTGGGCCAGCAGGGTCTTGCCGCAGCCCGGTGGGCCGGAGAGCAGGATGCCCTTGGGCGGGTGGATGCCGGCCTTGCGGAACAGCTGCTTGTAGCGCACCGGCCATTCGATGGCCTCCTGCAGCAGATCCTTCACGTCTTCCAGGCCGCCCACGTCGTCCCAGCGGGTGTTGGGCACCTCCACGAACACTTCGCGCAGGGCGGAGGGCTCCACTTCGCGCAGGGCCACATCAAAGTCGGCGAGGCGCACCTCCAGGGCCAAGAGGGTTTCCGGGGACAGGTTCTCCATGTCCAGGTCGATCTGCGGAAAAACCCGCCGCAGGCAGGCCATGGCGGCCTCGCGGCACAGGGCCTCCAGGTCGGCACCCACGTAGCCGTGGGTGAGTGCGGCGATGTCGTTCAGGTCCACATCCTCGGCCAGGGGCATGCCCCGGGTGTGGATCTCCAGGATCTGCAGGCGACCCGGCTGGTCCGGTACGGGGATGACGATCTCCCGGTCGAAGCGACCGGGGCGACGCAGGGCCGGGTCGAGCAGGTTGGGCAGGTTGGTGGCGGCGATGACAATGACCTTGCCCCGCCCCTCCAGGCCATCCAGCAGGGCCAGCAACTGGGCCACCACGCGACGCTCCACCTGCTTTTCGCCGCCCAGATCCTCGCGCTTGGGGGCGATGGCGTCGATCTCGTCGATGAAGATGATGGACGGCGCGCGGCGCTGGGCCTCATCGAAGATCTGCCGCAGCTTGGCCTCGGATTCGCCATAGAACTTGCCGATGATCTCCGGACCGCTGATGTGCAGGAAGTGGGCTTCGGTCTCGTTGGCCACGGCCCGGGCCACCAGGGTCTTGCCGGTGCCGGGCGTGCCGTGCAGGAGCACCCCCTTGGGGGGATCAATGCCCAGCTTTTCGAAGATTTCCGGATGGCGCAGGGGCAGTTCCACCATCTCCCGCACCTTGTGGACCACCGGCCCGATGCCCCCCACATCCTCATAGGTGAGGCCCGAGGCACTCGGCTGGGCCTCGCCATCGTTCTGCTTGCCGGGAGTAGCGCCGTTCACCGTAAGACGGGTGGTGGGACCGATGCAGACCGGGCCCTGGGGGGCGGTCTGGCGGACCACGAATTCGGCGTGGCGGTTGCCGAACAGGGTGGCCCGAACCCGGTCGCCGCGGACCACCGGGGTGCCGTCGAGCAGGCTGCCGATGTATTTCATGTCGCGCTGCTGGGGCACCACGTCGGTGGGCTGCAGGGTGATGCTTCGGGCCGGCGGAGCCTCCACCCGTTGCAGGGTCACGGTGTCGTCCAGGGCGGCCCCCACGTTGGTGCGGCTGATGCCGTCCAGTTGCACCCGGGCGGGGTCGCGCGCGTCCTTGAAGGCGGGCATGATGCGGCACACGGTGGTGCGCTGCCCCACCACCTTCACCACGTCGCCGATCTGGCAGCCCAGGGTCGGCAGATGAACGGGGTCGATGCGGGCAATGGCGCGCCCGGCATCACGTTTGGCTGCGTCACCGACCCGGAGGCTCAGGCGGTCGGTCGCAGGGGCATGGCCCTCCGCGTCATGCGCGGAGGGGTCTGAGGTCACGGTGGTCATGTTGCAATTCCTCGCTTGCTTGCCCCCAGGGGGGCTTGCTGGCTCCGTGGATCGGCTTATTTGTTGATGCGTATCTCGGCAACACCCCCATTGCAGCCATGGGTCATGCCCCCCGCCTCGAGGGCCTTGGGCAACAGGATTTCCTTGTGGTATTTCTTGTCACCGCGCTCGGCGTGCAGGACGAGGATGTCGCCGTTCAGTTCCAGCTTCAGGTCCTCTTCGAGGATACCGGGCACCTCGGCCACCACCAGCACGTGGTCGTCTTCGTCGAAAACATCCACCAGGGGTTCTCGGATGGGCTGGATCTCCACTTCGCCATCCTCGGGGTTGCGGCGCACGTTGCCGAAGGTGTCCACCTGCATGTCCTGCTTGCCGTGGTCTCCAATGCCCACCTTCACGGACACGCCGTAAACGCCGCGTGCGCCCTGTCCGCTGCTGTCGCCGAACTCGCCGGTGCGGTGCGCCTGGCCACCGGACTCCTGGGCCTTGTCCACCAGGTCGCCCAGTTGCCCCAGCATGCCGGTGAGCGAACCCAGCAGGTTGCCGCCGATGGAGACGGAGGAGCGCACATCGCTCTTGCCGTCGTCGCTGCCAAACAGGGTGTTCAGTCTTCGGGAGATCTCGTCGAGACGCTCCCGGCCTTCAGCAAATTGATCGTCATCCGGTTTGCGGGTCATGGGGTGTTCCTCCTCCCTTCACGGGGTTGGGATCGGCGGCGACCGGCGGGCTTTGTGCCAGCGCGGCCTCCAGTTCCTGGATGCGGTGCTGTAATTGTTCCAGCTGCCTGTCCTTTTCCGTGGCCTCGGTGGGGTTCAGGTAGGGGTTGGAGGCCCACCAGTTGATGCCCATCTCCCGGGCCTTGTCCACGGAACAGATCAGCAGGCGGATCTGTACGGTCAGCAGTTCGATGTCGACGAGCTTGACCTTGATGTCTCCCGAGATGACCACACCCTTGTCCAGGATGCGTTCGAGGATATCGCCGAGGGTGGCGGTATCCATGGCGTGTGGCATGCGCTGGGACACACGCCCGGGCCTTTCTGTGGTGCTGATGGTCAAGGTGTTTGAGCTCCTACAGCAGTTTGCCCAGGGGGCCCAGGTCCAGGTTGAGGTCGTCGTCTGTGAGGCCGAAATCCTTCTTGAGTCTTTCCATTTCCTGTTCCAGTTGCATGAAGGTGAGGCCGAGCCTTTCCGCCTCCTCGTCACTGAGGCCGCCGGCCTCGATGCGCCTGAGGGCCTGTTTTTCCAGCAGTTGGCGAATGAGTTCGATGAGCGTGAGCGCCAGTTGGCCCAGGCCCTTTTGCATGTTGTCCGGGTCCAGGGTGATGCGCTGTGAGGGCAGTTGGGGGCGTGTTTCGTTCATCGGGGGTCGTCGCTCCCGGTTTGAATGGGCTCGGCGATGGGCGTGACCGCCGGTTTTTCCCGCAGGGTTTCCACGGAAGCCACCACGGCGGTCAGGCCCACATACACCAGATGGATGTCAGCGACCGAGATGATGATTTCCCCGGACACGACCACCCCCTTGTCCAGTACCTGGTCCAGGGCTTCGCAGAGTGAAGGGTTGTCTCGGGGCATGGCTACCTGTGATTCAAAGTTCGCACTGCTGGCCGCACAACCGCTCGTAGATCCCCAGAGCGGTGTGCTGGCAGTCGTTGTTCTCGTAGAACTCCGCCAGCTTCAGCAGGGATTCCGCCGCTTCCACAGCCTGGGGCGTGCCGGAATGCTCTTCCACCAGCTGCCAGTAAAGATCTGAGGCCTGGCCGACTTTGCCGTTCTGTCGGTAGTCGTGGGCCATCCGGAGCATGCGGTCCAGCAGGATCCGGGAGAGATCCGGGCCCTGGGTCTTGCCGGGACTGGCCTGTTCAGTGTCGGTGGCTGGCTGGGGTGGCTCTGTCGTTTCGGCCGTGTCGGACACCCGGTTGACCAGTTCCACGTCGATGTACAGACCGTCGTCCTGCCCTGCCGCTTTGTCTTTTGTGTCGCTTGCCATGGTGACGCTCCTGACCTGTTTCACGGGGTTCAACGCTCGGGACCTGCATCGGCCTCTGTCTCGTTCTCGTCCTCATTGCCATCCCATGCGTCTTCGTCGTCGTCCTGCGGGTCCTGGTTTTCCGCCCAGAGGGCGTCGAGGCGATCGAGCAATTCCGTTTCCCGGGCTTCAAATTCTTCTTCCGTGATTTCACCGGCTTCCAGCTGGCCATACAGGGCGGTGAGGGCCCGGGTGATGCGTTCGCCCTCGCCCTCGATTTCCTCCCGGGCACGATCGTGAATCTCGCGGAACAGCGCGAAAATCCCCTTGCCCGGCGACGCCAGAATGTCATCCAGAATGAGCATGGAGTCTCTCCGCGTCGAAACGCACGTCGATGAAATTGAAGGGGGCCCAGGGGCCGGAATAATTGAAGGCCACTTCGTTGCCGAACTGGCCGGCGGCCTTCACCACGGTATCCTCGAATTCCTTGACCCGGTCCCGCCGCACCAGGCAGGCCAGATTGATGACCTCGTGGTCGTTGCGGGGATCGTTGACGCGCACCTCTTCACTGACCGCTTCCAGGGCGGGTTGCACCTTGTCCCGGTAGGTCTGGCGGTCCTCGTTGAGCAGGCGGTCGAACACGCGCCCCAGTTCCACCTTGGCATCGCGCCCCGGGTCATGTTGCGCACCGAACACCTGGTCGCGCAGGTGACGGAGCTCCGGGTGGCTGTCCATGATGTACTGGTAGATGTTGGACACGTCGAATTTCACCCGCAGCCCCATTTCCACCTTGTCGTGGAAGAAGCGCACCTGCTCCAGGAGGGTGTCGTGTTCCTCGCGCAGCAACGCGCGCACGGCCCCCTCGTTGGCGGAAATGGTGCCAAAGGCCAGGGGCAGGCAGGCCACACCGGCATCGGTGAGCTGCTTGACCACGCCGTTGTGCACCACGATGTTGGCGCGCTGCGGACGCACCCGGGTTTCTTCCGTCTTGCTCACCACGGCGGCCAGGCCCTGCTCGACGATGCAGTTCACCGCCGCGCCCTTCAGGCCCACCTTGCCCAGTGGCCGGGCCTGGTCGGCCTCGATGATGGCGTAGATATAAAATCGGGATCTGGACTTTCTTGTGGTTGCCATCGTGATCACTCAGATGTCTGGGGCCGTCAGTAGGACAGCGTTCGCGTGCGTATCTTCAGCTCGGGCGGCGTGTCTCCCCTGCTGTTGCCCTCGGGGGCCGGCAGGGGTTCGCCGCGTTCCACGAACTGGTAAAGACGCTCCGATTTCTTGTGAATCGCCTCCAGGCGTACCTGGATTTCCCGGTCACGGTTGGCCATGCGTTCCTGCTCCAGCAGCAGGCGCTGGCGCTCGGTTTCCAGCATGGCCAGTTCCAGCAGGGCACCATGCGGGGTGCGTGAGCGACGGTGGTCGACGATGGAGGAGATCGTCTTCACCTGGGAGGGGCTTTTGATGCGTCGGCTCATGTCGGCGGCTCTCCACGTCAGCGGCGCACGGCCTCAGGCATGCTGGCCTTGGCGGTGCTGTTGGATTTTCGGGACGCCCGGGGCTTGCGCTTGCGGGGCCGGCGGCAGTGTTCGTCGATGAGTTCGTCGAGTACCTGGCACCCCAGATCCTGATCGTCGTGGCGGACCTTCACGCATTGGTCACCCATCACGTCGTGGCATAGCTGGCGAAAGCGCGGATCGGCGGCGTCCACGGTGCCGCCCCGCATGGCCAGAACGCGGGCAATCATCAGGCAGGCACGGATGGTGGGCCGGGCGTTGTTCACACCCACCTGACGGAAGGCCCGCACCAGGGACACGATGGCCCGTGCCTCATCCTCCGGCAGCCCGGAGGAACTCTGGGTCACGCGCACCTCGGTCTCCAGATCCGGGTGATCGATCTTGAGGGTGAACATACGGTCCAGCAGGGCATCCTGGGTCTTGTGAACGCCGGCATATTCCTCGGGGTTGCTGGTGAAGATGGCCGTGAAGTCGGGATGCACCTGCAGCAGGTTGTCGCCCTTTTGAACGCCCGGCAGATTGAGCAGGCGCTCTTCCAGCACGGAGAGGAGGACGTTGTTGGCCTCCGGCCGCGAGCGGGTGAATTCGTCGTAGATCAGGGTCAGGCCGTACTTGCAGGCGGAGGTGAGGCGGTTGTCCACCCATTGGCGGGTGACCCGCTCCTCGCGCTTGACCACGGAGCTGATGTAGTTGTCGAGCACGCTGGAGGTGCGATAGCCGCTTTGCGAGCCCACCAGGTCGGACGAGCCGAACTCGTCATCCCCATGGATGAGCACCACCTGACGACCCAGCTGGGCGGCCACGTGCAGGGCCAGAACGGTCTTGCCGGTTCCGGCGGGGCCGCAGAAATGCACGGCATATCCGGCGCGCGTGTAATCCAGGGCGCGCTCGGTGATGTCCTTGATATAAGGTGTCTCGATGAACCCTTCGCTCTTGTCCAGGTTCAGCAAGGTCAGTTCGCTGGCACTACCCATTCCGTGAGACCTCTTTTCATCATGGGCAGGTTCTCCCACGGGCCGTACCCGCGGGAGTTCCTGGCCACTCACGTGGCTATCCGAACGCCAGGTTCGGGTTTACTCGGCAACCGCCGCGTTGGCGGTCAGACCGATGGCCTCGGCATACTTCAGATAGGTTTCCACCGAGGCGACCACTACACGGGCCTCCACGGACAACAGCTCGATGCCGACCAGGGAGACCTTCACCCAGGCGTCGACAACGATACCCTTGTCCAGGATACGGTCCACCACTTCCGCCAGACTGGCGGAATCCGTCGTTTTTTGAACACTAGCCATGATGTTTTCTCCTTGAAGCCAAACGCAGTTACAAAGACCACGGGATTCACCGTGGGTATCCAACAACGTATTGAAGCCATTCTGGCGCACTCCTGAGGATGCGCCGTTGCGCCTCTTGAGTACTCGCGTAACTCACCACAAAGTTTACGGCCATATTGACGTAATGAGTCACGGAATTAATCCAATTCGGAATGATTAAAGCTCAGTACTCCGCTAACGTGACGGCTATCACTCGATCACTCCATAATGGAAGGAAAAGCGCGAAACGCAGCACGCCCAGATATCGAAAATAGCCTCGGGCGGCCACGTTTTTCCATGAAAATCATTGAACTCCGTCAACTCATGAAAACCTCGGCCCCAATAAAAGGAACCGGACACCTTCGAGGGTGACCGGTTCGCGGAGTGCGGCAGGGCCGCAGAGGGTACCAAGAGGGCGCTTGGTCTTTACCCTATTGTTGTAGTTTTTGTGCGAGTCGCTTTAAAACCAGGGCCGCCAGATATAGACGAGGAAGTGGGCGACGGCCGCCAAGACCATGAAGGTGCTGAATACGACCTTCCATTGCTCGTGAAACTCTTTTGCCTGCTCTTCGGTCAGTCCGGAAATGCTGTTTTCCATGTCTTTATGCCTCGCAGTGAATGAGATGAATCAACAATGAAGCCATCGGGTGGCTGGGTGATTACTCGGACACTTCATAGGTGAGCGGATTGTAGGCTTCGTGGGTGAACACGAAGGAATGCACAATCAGCGCCGTGGCGAGGAAGGTGATCAGCAAGGGAATCAGCCAGGTGCCCGGATTGACCACCAGCCACAGCTTGTAGTCGTCGCGAGGGTTGCTTGGTCTGCTTGGTCTGTATTCACTCATTATTTAACTTCCCCTAAATTGAAAAGATTTTTTTGAGTTCAACACCGGCCCGCGACTCAGGGGCCGATGTTTTATCGTGCGGGTCTGATGCTTGCCCGCTTAATACATGCCAGTCGTCAAGCCTTTGCTGGGGCTTACGCAGCCCGTACGTCTTGTCGGTATCCCTCGTTCACTGAATATCCCTTGGCTTGACGAGGTAAAGCATAGACCTTCAAACAGCAGCCTCGAGGCGAATGGATCCGATATGGAAATTTAACCGGGGCAAAACATGAAAACATTACAAAAAATGTGGTAATTCATTCGATATGAGCGGATATCCGCGAAACCCGTCACACAGCCAGCATTGACGTGGGTCAACTCTGCAACCAGCGTGTCAGGAGGTTTCTGAGTTCCTTGCGGGTGTAGGGCTTGCTGAGGTGATCATCCATGCCCGCCAGGTCGTAGGCGCGCACGTCTTCCTTCATCACGGCGGCGGTCAGGGCGATGATGGGGGTGCGCCATTCGGCGGGTTCCTGCTCGCGGATGCGGCGGGCGGCCTCCAGGCCGGTCATCACGGGCATCTGGCAGTCCATGAGGATGAGTTCAAAGTGCTGCGCCTTCGCCAGGCGAACAGCGCTCTCGCCATTGCTGGCACTGGTGACCTGGTGCCCGAATGACTCCAGGGTTTCGCCAACCATCTCCAGTATTTCGGGATTATCGTCCACAACCAGGATGCTGGCGCGGCGGCTCCGGGCACTGGGGAGGGTGTTGTCTGGGTTTTCCGAAAGCGGGGGCACGGGATCGGGCACGGGGGCGGGTGAGAGGTCCAGCCCGATGGTGAAGGTGGTGCCCTCCCCTTCCTCACTCTTCACGCAGATCCGGCCACCCAAGGCCTGGAGCAGATTGTGGACAATGGCCAGCCCCAGCCCGGTGCCGCCGGGGCCCTTGGGGCCATGATGGCTTTTGTAGAAGGGCTCGAAGACCCGCTGCAACACCTCCGGACTCATGCCCATGCCGGTATCCGACACCTGGATGATCACTCGATGCAGTGCGTTGGCATCTCCGCCCGCATCCTCGGCCCAGGCACGCACCGTGATACGGCCGTTCCGGGTGTACTGGTTGGCATTGCCCAGGACGTTGGAGAGCACCTGTCGCAAGCGCAGGGCATCGACCCACACACCATCGGGCAGCGAGGGGTCTATGTCGATCACCAGTTGATTACCCCGGGTGCGCACCACGGCTTCCATGAGCTCCAGGCTCTGGCGCAGCAGGCCCGGCAGGCTCACGGCCTCGGGGTTGAGGGTGATCTGCTGCCCGGCTTCCGACTCACTGAAGTCCAGGATGTCATTGATGATGCCGCGCAGCATCTCGCAGGAACTGCGCAGGGCCGTGACATACCGATGCTGGCGCGCCTCCATGGAGGTTTCCAGGAGGTTTTCGATCAAACCCAGCATGGCGGTGAGCGGGGTGCGGACCTCATGGCTGGTCATGGCCATGAACAGGCTCTTGGCCTGATTGGCCGCCTCGGCCTCGTCCCGGGCCTGCCTCAGGGCCTGCTCGGCCTGCTCCAGGAGGGAGATGTCGATGGACACCCCCAGGGTGGATCCGGAATCCTGGGAATCAAACGGATAAATGGTCAGCAGCGAAGGGAAGCTGTCGCCGCCCTTCCTGATCAGGCGCATGCGGCCCCGCCAGGGGCGTCCCTCGCGGATGCCAACCAGCATCTCCGGGAAGCGCGCCACGTCCTCGGGCTGGTGGAGCATGGCCACCGGGCGACCCAGCATCTCCTGGCGTGAGTAGCCGAACAGGTTTTCAGCGCCCGGGCTGAATTCGGCAACGAGCGCCTCCCCGGACCCGGCATCCGTGCGGGTGATGATGAAGGCCACATCCTCACTGGCCCGGAAGATGGATTCCAGGGTGGCCTGCTTCTCCTTCAATTCCGTGATGTCGCGGCCCACCCCCAAAACTTCCACGATCTTGCCCTGTGCATCCACAATGGCGGTGTCCTCCCAGTGGAACCAGCGCCAGCCGTCCACCGTGAGGGCACGCTGCTCTATCTGCACGCGATGGGGAGGCTGTGAAAGCCCCTCCATGGCCTTGAGGGTGTCGGCGATGTCGTCCTCGTGGACAAGGGGCGCGAAGGAGCGCCCAAGCAGTTCCTCGCGGGTCTTGCCGAAGGTGCGGCAGTAGGTATCGTTCACGAATAGCAGGCGATTCTCGGCATCCACCCGTACGATCGCATCATGCTGGGACTCCACCATGGTGCGGTAGCGCTGCTCGTGCTCGCCGAGGCGACGGTTTTCCCATGCCGAGTCCACCAGCATCCGCAGCGTGATCTCCACGGAGCGCAGCAGGGCCAGGGCACGATCGGCGGCGCCATTGTCCACCGCCGAGGCGACGCCCTGCCGGGGGAGCCTGGCAATGAGCCAGAGCGGATCATCGTCCAGCCCCAGGGCCATGCGCCAGCACACGTGTTTGCCGTACTCCTGCCCCTGGGTGACGGCGGACCCATCCTGGCCTTCCCTGGGCAGCCCCCAGGGCCAGATGGCATCGGTGAACTCGCAGTCGGAGCTGGCCAGGATGCGGGCATCCACCTGGCGCACCAGCACCAGGCAGACATCCGCTGCCTCGGCCAGGCCGCTGAGCACCTTCTTGAGGCGCGTAATGGGGAGCAGGATTTCAAGGTCAGACCCCTGCGGGGGCGTGTTCTTTTCCATCATCCGAACCTTCCGACCGCGCGACCGGCCCGGTCGCATGGGGATCAAGCCTTGAATGCTACAGCCACGGAGGGGTTGGGTCAGGAAATCCACCGCTTTGTGCGCATGAATTACATTCGTTTCGGAGTATTTTACGGGTGGCATCCGGCTGGTGCACCCTCGGGCGCGACCGGCCCCAGCCCCTCAAACGGCGATGGCCTGGCGATCCACCTGAGTGCGTGTGCCCCGCCCCAGACAATCCAGCAACACGATCACCCGTTCCTCGCTGTTCTGCGCCTGGAAGATGGCTTCCATACCGGCCAGCGGGCCCGAGGTGATCATCACCCGCTGGCCGGGCCGCAGGGTGGGGGGGTACAGATGATGGCAGCCCGTGTGCGGATCTTCCCGTTGCTTCAGGGCTTCGATCAGCGCCCCATCCACGGGCACGCACTGGCCGCCGAAACGCACCAGATGACTCACCCCCCGCGTGGAGCGGATCGGCGCCAGGGACTGTTCATCATGGGTGGGGGACACGAACAGATACCGGGGGAACAGCGGTTCCTCCAGTTCCAGCGTGCCCCGTGCGCGGCGGGCCCGGCGCCTCAGCCTCGGCAGGTAAACGGCGTACTCCTGCTCCTCAAGGCTGTCGGCCGCCTGCATCTCCCTTCTCGGCTTGCAAAACACCAGATACCAACAATGATGCATGACTGGACTCTCGAATGCAGTGAAGATCCCATCCTTGTCATGCCCCCACACATCACCGCACAGGTTGCGTGTGAGTGATGGGAGTCACGCCCAACGGGTTAGCAAGTTCTCACTTTAACCGTTCAGGAAACGGCTTCCGAGGCATGCAGAGATCATCATGATCCGTTCTGGAAGCACCTTACCTCCAGTTCGGATGCAACCCTGCTACAACAGCGCCAGGGATCGGGCGACCATGCGGATTCACCCCAACAGAATGCTTACACCATGAACACACCGCACTTGCTTCGTCGCCCAGGCCTGACCCGGCTGATGCTTGGGGTCCTGTGTGTCCCCCTGCTGGCCGCGCCGGCGTTGGGCCAGGCTACTTCCGCGCAGTCCACCATCACCGATGAGCAGTTTCTGGACTACCTGCGGCAACTGGCTGTGGAACCGCCCCCTCCGCCCCCGCAGGCCAGCCAGTTTGGCGTGATCTCGGGCTTTGGCATGCCCCACGGCACGGCCTTTGTCGCCGGAGTGCTCACCGACCGCCGGGAGCGCCGCAGCGACCGGGACTACGATGGCTCGGCGGGCGTGGGCGTGGGCTTCGGCAATGCCCGTGACGCCGTCGGGGTGGACGTCACCCTGGGGATCATCAGCACCACCCCCTCCGAGTTCGCCGAGGATGGCAACCTGAACGTGAAGGTGCATCGGCAACTGCCGGGCCTGATGCCGGACGGCGTGTCGTCGGTGGCGGTGGGTGTGGGCAACCTGGTGCGCTGGGGCGATGCCCGGGAGGTGGATCAGAACCGCTACGCATCCGCGAGCACGCTGCTGCCCCTGTCCACTCCCGGCGGGCGATCGGTACCCGTCATGCTGACGGCAGGCCACGGCACGGCCATCAGCGATCTTGGACGGGAGGCGGACAGCTTTTTCGGGGCCGGCGTGGGACTCACCTCACGTTTTTCCGCCACGGCCTCCTGGGCGGGTGATGAGTGGATCACCGGTGTCAGCTGGCTGGAGCGTGACCTGAACATGCAGGTCACGCTGGCCATGGGAGATGCCACCGACCGCCTCGGCGACGGCCGGCGCTACATCCTGGCGGTGGCCTTCACGCTGGACGATGTGTTCAGCCGTTGGGGGCGTTGATGGCCACCAGCGGCGGGCTTACTCCGCCTCGATCGCCTCGCGGCTGGTCTGCTCCGCCTGGATCTCTTCGAGCAGCTCTTCAAGTCCCTGCAGCGCCGAAGCGCCATGCCGGGATTGATTCAGGGCCTGCCCAACGGCTTCCGCAGCCGCGTCCAGCCCCTCGGGGCTGAGATTGGAGACCGAATAACCCCGGATAACGGGGGGCAGATCAGCCACCCCCCCTGGGGCCACTCCCGGCGTATCCTCGGGGGCTTCCGGTGTGGTGTCCACCCCGGGATCGGCGGGTGCTGGCGGAGGTGGCGGCGGGACGATGGTCACCGGTGGTGTGGGCGCTTCCGGGATGGGGGTAACCGGCGGTGTCGGAGGTGTCGGCGTGACAATGGCTTCCGGCGGGATCACCGGTACCTCGCCCGCCCAGAGCGGCCCGGTTGCCAGGGCCGTGAGCAGGATCAGGCCGGCCTTGCGAGTGCGGGGCTGCGTTGGCATGCACATACTCCTTTGAGTAACCATTTTTTTGGCGCTGCGGCTCACAGTCCGGTGCCAGGCGGATGCGTATCCGGCGGTTGTGTGCCGGATTGCTGTTTCCGGGATCGCCACAGCCATTCAGAGAGATTGACGAGCCGATCCTTTTCCCTCTCGGATAGCTGCCCCCGCCTTCGATAGGCCTGGATCAGGGCAAACACTTGCTCGTAACCCTCCACACGCTTGGGCGAGATGCCCCTCAAGGCGAAAATCGCCTGATCGTCGGCCCGGGTATCGAAACGTGGGTGATCGAACGTGGCCTCCCATTGACCACCGCCACGGGGCAGCAACCGACAGGGCTGGCTGCTGGACGGCCAATCCTCAAACAAGGACGAAGGCACCAGCCCCGTATTGACCAATTCCTCATAGGTTCCGGTGAAGACGGTATAGGCACCATGCTTCCCCTTCAGTCCGCACTTTGTTTCTATCACGCATGCCTCCCCAGACAACAGGCAACGCCGAACCAGGTCACCGGATCATGGCTCGCAACGACGTCGACATTTCATGAGTTGTTATAGGAAATTTACTCCTCACAAAGGGACGACATGGAAGGAAAGGAACCAGATTGGATCAATGAGGATGCACCCGCCATTCAACCCATTCCATTTCGGATGCTTCTCCCCTGAAGGTCGAAACAACCGGCTTCGGGCGAGGGATATACTTCGGAATTCGTCACACTTTCTCACCAGGAAGGACAGCCGGTGTCCTCACATCAAAACCTCACCCGCACGGGCCTGGCGACACTGCTCGTGCTCCCTTTACTTTTGTCCGGGTGCACGGTCCTGCCAGGCATGTCCATGCCCACCCCAGGGCAACTGGAACGATCCGCCGGTCCCGATGGCGTGTACGAAACACGCACCGGGCTGGAAGTGGAGTTGATTGCCATCACGCCGCGCCTGGCGGCACAAGGTACGGCAAGCCCGGCAACGCAAACCCTGGCCACCCTGCCCCTGGCCTCCACAGAGGCCCTGCGCGGCGACTACCGCATTGCCCCGCGCGATGAACTGGAAATCACCGTCTGGGGGCACGAAGAGCTGCAACTCATGGATCGGGAACAGCAACCGCGGCATGTGGTGGCCGAGGATGGCACCATCTTCTTCCCCTACACCGGGCGCGTGGAGGTGGGCGGACTGACCGCCCGGGGCGCACAACAGGCGCTCACGCAACAACTCTCCCGCGTCTTCGAACAGCCACAGGTGGATGTCCGGGTCGTCAATTTCCGTGGCCGTTCGGTCAGCGTACTGGGGGAGGTGGAAAATCCAGGCAAGGTATTCATCGCTGACCAGCCCCTTACTCTGGTGGATGCCATCAGTCAGGCCGGGGGGCCAACCGACAATGCCGATCTTCGTCGTGTGCTGATATCCCGTCATGATGCCAGCCACCGCATCGACGTACTGGCCAGCGTGGAGCGGGCCGATCTGATCAACACCCTGGTGCTGGAGCAATCAGACCTGGTCTACGTGCCCGACAACAGTGGCTCCCGCGTTTATGTGCTCGGGGAATCCACCCGCGCCGCCAGCCTGGCCCTACCCCGGGACGGGCTCAGCCTCACCCAGGCCATCGCCGAAGCCAGCGGCCTCAACCCGTCCACGGCCCAGGCGCGAAGCGTGTACGTGCTGCGTGGCAACGCCACTCAGCCCAAGGTGTACTACCTGGATCTGCGGCGTGCCGACGGCCTGCTGCTGGGGGACCGCTTTGCCCTGGCCGAGCGTGACGTGATCTACGTGGATGCCGCGCCGATCACCCGCTGGAACCGCTTCATCAACCAATTGCTGCCCTCGCTCGTGATTCTGCGCGAAGCCGACCGAGGCCCCATCAATCTCGGCACCGACTGATGCCCTGACATTACGGAACCCGCAAGCACACCATGCCATTTCAAATGGATGACTCATCCCAGCCTCAGGACACCCGAGGCACCGGGACACCAATGCCCGCCAGTCGCATCCCCGACGACGCGGACACCATCGACCTGAGCCAGGTCGTCGACTTCCTGCTTCGCGGCAAGTGGATCATCATCGGTGGGCTCCTGGCGGGCCTGCTGGCCGGTGGTTTCATGTCCTGGCAGAACCTGCCCCGGTACGAGTCCAGCGCCCTGCTGCAGGTGGAACTCAAGTCCCCCATGTTCGCCTTCCAGATGGATACGGAGTTCGTATCAGAATCCCGGGGCATCCCCACCGAGGTGGAGATCATGCAATCCCGCATGGTGCTGGGCCGGGTGGTGCGCGAACTGCAACTGGAGGTGATCACCCACCCCCTTTCCGCACCGGTGCTGGGCCGGCCACTGGCCGCCGACAGCCGCCTGACGGCCCTGCCACTCCTGGGGCAATGGCTGGCACCCTACGCGGGCTACGGCGCCCAGCTGGAAGTGGCCACCCTGGAGTTCCAGGGCCACTGGGAACAGCGGGCCGTGATCCTGGAATCCCTCGGCGAACAGCGGTTTGCAGTGTGGACCGACGACGGCAAGACCCGGCTCGGAGAGGGCCTGGTGGACGAGCGGCTGGACATTCAGCATGGCGATGGCCAGGTCACACTGCGCCTGCACCAACTGCAAGCCCCGGAAGGCGCGCGGTTCCAGGTGCGGCGCCGATCCGAACTGGCCGCCATCTCGGACCTGCGCGGCCGCATGAGCGCGGGTGAACAAGGACGGCAGACCGGACTCGTGAAGCTCTCGGTGACCGCCGAATCCCCCGAACAGGCATCACGCACCGCCAATGCCATCGCCAACGCCTACCAGCGCCAGCACGTGGAACGGCGCTCGGAGCAGGCGCGTGCCACCCTCGCCTTCCTGGAACAACAGCTTCCCGGGCTGCGTCAGGAAGTGGAGCAGTCGGAGCAGGCCCTCATCGACTTCCTGCAGCAGGAAGGCACCGTGGATCTGGATCGGGATGCCTCACGGGTGCTGAACCGGCTGGTGGACCTGGACACCCGCATCACCGAATTGAGCGCGGAGCGCGAGGAACTATTGCTGCGCCTGACCCCCGAGCACCTACAGATTCAGGCGCTGGACCGACAACGGCAGCGCCTGCGGGAAGAGATGGAGCGCATGGAACGGGAAGTGGGCCGACTGCCGGTCACACAGCAGCAGCTGCTGGCCTTGCGCCGCGAAAACCAGGCCGCCACGGAAATCTACGTCAATTTCCTGAACACCGCACAGGAAATGGAGATCGCCCAGGCGGGCATCGTCGGCTCCGTGCGCATCATCGATCCGGCCGTTGCGGAACATCGCACCGTGGGGGCTGGCACCCTGCGCACCGGCGCGATCGCCGGCATTCTGGGCGGAATGCTGGGCGTGGGTCTGGCATTCTGGCTCCATGCCGCCGGTCGGCGCGTGCATGAACCCGACCCCCTGGAGCAGCAGACCGGTCTGCCGGTACACGGCGTGGTGCCCATCAGCCCCGGGCAGCTCCGGCTCAGCCGCCAGGCCCGCGACGGCGATCAGATCCCTCCCTTGATCGAGGTCAGCGATGATGAACCGGCCGTGGAGGCCGTGCGCAGTCTCAGTACCAGCCTGCGCATGGCCAGCCAGCAGGAGGTGCCTGCCAAAACCATCCTGGTGACCGGCCCTCGCCCGGCGGTGGGCAAGTCCTTCATCGCCATCAACCTGGGTGCCGTGCTGGCCCAGGGGGGCGCGCGCGTGCTGGTGGTGGATGCCGACATCCGTCGGCAGTCCCTGGATCCCTACCTGCCCAAGTCGCAACGTGGCGTCGGACTCACCGAGTATCTGTCGGCGGACGCTTCATCCGACGACACCATCATCGACCTGAAGGCAAAACAGAGTGTGCTGCACATCATGGGCGCAGGTCACAAGCGCACCAGCGCCTTCAGCCTCATGATGAGCCCGCGTTTCGACACCCTGATGGAGTCTTTCCAGTCCCGTTACGACTACGTGCTGATCGATACCCCGCCCGCGCTGATGTTTGCCGACGCAGCGAGCCTGGCACGTCGCGGTCTCGACACCCTGATCGTGCTGGAAAGTAGCGCCCACAGGATGGCCGAGGTGGAAGAGACCGTCAGGCGACTGCAGCGAGCCGGAGGCCGCGTGCTGGGCTTTGTGCTCAACCGATACGTACCCGCCTCCAAGGGCGCGGGCTACTACGGTTATTACGGTTACTCCAGCTATCGGTATCGATACCGCTATGGCAAACGTTACGCCAGGTAATCGGCTTTCACGAGCCTGAAACGACAAAACAATCAGGTTCGATTTGATTGAAACCATGTGACCGAACGCACACTTTAAAAACCTGACAGCGCTTCCATATGTACTGCTTCACACTAAATCCGGCAGAACTGCAAATCTCACTCACTTAAAGCTTCCAATATGAAATAGGTCGGCCGACGCGTGTCGGGTCGATATTGTTAGGTTGAGGTCATTCCTGGTCCGAGATCCATCTCGTGGCGATCGATCCATCGCGCCGGGCCCTGAACACAGGAATCGACCTATGAACCTGATCGAATCAGCCGACCTCTGGTTGTGGTTTACCTACACACCCTACTTTCTTGATGCGCTGACAGGATTATCGTTATTGGTTGTCGCCGTGTTGATCACGGCGATGAGTTTACGTTGGGCTTTACGTATGGGAGGAGATTATTTCGGCCTGGTGGATCACCCCGGTGGACATCGCACGCATGGTCATCCCACTCCGCTGATCGGTGGCATCGCCATCACTGTTTCCATGTTGACCTGTTGCCTGGCCGCGCAGTGGTTCATCACGGCGCAGGGCTGGGGGGCGGGCATTCTCCCGGGGGCTCTGATCGTTGCCCTGTTACTGCTGCTGGCCGTGGGCGTCTGGGATGACGCCCGGGCCATCTCGGTGCGCATCCGCTTCGGCGCACAGGCCCTGGCGGCATTGGTACTGGTGGCGTCGGGGGTGATGATCCTCGACATCGGCCTGGCCACGGTGGATGTACTGCCCTGGGCCTGGCTGGCGATGGCGGCGGCAGCCCTGATCACCCTGGTGGCCGTGGTGGGCTGCATCAACGCCTACAACCTGGTGGACGGCATGGACGGCCTGGCAGCCGGCCTGGGTGCCGTCACCCTGACGGGACTCCTGGCGTTGGTCATGTGGGGCGGCCAGGCGTCCACGGCCATGCTGGTGTTCGCACAGCTCGGCGCCCTGCTGGGGTTCCTCTGGCTCAATCTGCGGGTGGGTCGTCCGCGTGCCCTGGTGTTCCTGGGAGATGCCGGCAGCACCACCCTGGGCCTGCTGCTGGCCTACTGGGTGATCGTTCTCAGCCAGCCGGGCGTTGCACTGCTGCCCCCCGAATCCGCCCTCTGGCTGCTGGGTGTGCCGATCATCGACACGCTTCGGGTGATGATCGAGCGCTGGACCCGGGGCGACTCCCCCTTCAACCCCGGCCATGACCACCTGCATCACCTGCTCCAGGGCGCGGGCTTCAGCGTGAACCGCTCGCTGGCAATCATGCTCGGCCTGCAGGCCCTGATGGTGGCGATAGGTGTGGGGCAGACCCTGCTGCAATACCCACCCGAACTCCTGGTCCTGGCCTGGCTGGCATTGCTGCCTCTATCGATGATGGCCACCAGAAGCCTCAAGCGGTTCACCCTCGCCTCCACCACCCGGCCCACGCCCCAGGCAATGCTGACTGAACAGAGTCGGACGGGGCAACGGTGAGGCCCTGACTTCATGCCCCTCGCGGGAGCGGGGGCTTATCCAGGTACATTTTCGCCATCAGATGGTGATCAGCTTCCAGATTGCCGACATGAGTCGATCATGCAGAGCCTCCACTTCGGCCAAACGCTTCCGGGCCAGGTGACCGTCACCCTTCTGTTTGAGCGCGACCAGTTGGCAGCCCAGTTGATGCACCTGTTCGTGTAGGGTCAGCATTCTGTAGCACGCGTCTCTGCTGTTGTTGTCACTGGCCAACCAACGACCAAAGTGGAGTTGTTGCGGTGACAGTTCGGGTGGATGCGGGCTTGTCTCGTGCACGTAGGATATCAACGCGTTCATCCAGGCACGATGGGCAACCATGCCGAACAGCACGGGCAGCAGGGTATCGGGGATCGCGGAGGTCCCACTCCAACTGGCATGGGGCTGCCACCGTGCATGCCATCGCGTCATCTCTTCTGCAGGCATGGGTTTTGCGATGGCATAGCCTTGGCCGATTTTGCAGCCCAGCTGCAACAGCATTTGACCGTGAACCTCGGTCTCAACGCCTTCGGCAATCACACCACGCTGGAAGCTCTCGGCCAGGCCGATCACCCCATGCAGGATGGCCAGATCATCCGGATCATCCAGCATGTCGCGCACAAAGCTTTGATCAATCTTGAGGGTTTCGACCGGCAATCGCTTCAAATAGGTCAACGAAGAGTAGCCGGTGCCAAAATCATCCAGCGAGAAGCTGACGCCAAACCCCCGACATTCCCTGATCAGGCTCGAAATGTGGGCAATATCCTTCAGGGCGCTGGTCTCGATGACCTCCAGTTCCATGTCACCCGGTGGCACGGCAGGGTAGCGGACCAGTGCGGCGCGCAGCTTGTCAACAAAGTCGGATTGGGTTAGCTGCAGCGCATCCACATTGACGCTGACCGCCAGGGAATGTCCCCGCTCACGCCATTGGCCGATCTGCGCCAGAGCCGCATCGATCACCCAGTCGCCCAGCCTCACCATCAGCGGGTGGCCCGCCAGCTGCGGCAGGAACTCGCCGGGCGGTAGCAGGCCCCGCTCCGGGTGCTGCCAGCGGATCAGGGCCTCGGCACCCATCAAAACGCCACTCTCCATGGCCACCTTGGGCTGATAGAAGAGCACGAACTCATTGTTATCCAATCCCTGGCGAATCGCCTCCAGCGCCTCGTGCCGATCGCGTTGGTAGCGATCATGTTCCAGATCGAACAGGTGGTAACGATTCCCGCCGGCGAGCTTGGCCTGGTACATGGCCTGATCCGCCTGGCGCAGTAGCTGGTCGGCATCAATCGGTTCGGTCTGGGGATAGAGAGTGACCCCCAGGCTGGCACAGACCTGCAGGCTGTGTTCCCCATCACTCACCGGGCAGGAGGCGGCGTCGAGCAAGCGTCGCAGCAGCGGGGTTGCGGACTCGACATCGGGCAGATCCAGCAATACGGCAACGAACTCGTCCCCCCCCAAACGGGCCAGAGTATCTCCATCACGCAGGGAAGCCTTGAGCTTTGCGGCCAAGGCGACGAGCAAACGATCCCCCACATCATGGCCGTAGTCATCATTGACCCTCTTGAAGCGGTCCAGGTCGATATAGACCAGCGCCAGCTGCTGTCGACGCCGTGCCATCAGAGCCATCCCCTGCTGCAGACGGTCCGCCAGCAAGACCCGGTTGGGCAGACCGGTGAGCGCGTCGAAGTGAGCCATGTACTCCAGTTGCCGCTGCTGCTCCTTGATCTGCGTGATGTCGGAGAACAGCCCGACGTAGCGCTGTATCGTGCCGTCGGCATCGCGCACCGCGCTGATGGTCAGCATCTCGGCGTAGAAGTCGCCGTCTTTGTGCCGGTTCCAGATCTCGCCGGTCCAACTGCCCTCGTCCTGCAGGGCCCGCCACATCTCGGCGTAGAAGGCTCTACCTTGCTTGCCGGACTTGAGCAAGCGCGGATTCTGCCCCAACACCTCATGCCGTCCATAACCAGTGATGCGGGTGAAGGCGGTGTTGACGTCGATGATGTCGCCCTGTGGGGTCGTTATCAGGATCCCCTCGTTAGCGTAATGGAATACGTTGGCGGCCTGCCTCAACTGTTTCTCCGCCGCGGTACGCTGGATCTCGGAGGCCACACGATCGACGAACAACCCCAGCAAGGGCAGAGCCAGGCCGCGCACTTGCTCCGTCAGCGGCTGCCGGCCCAACGTGAGCAGGACCCCCAGGGTTCGATCCTGCTTGTCGATCAGTTTGTGGCCGACGCACGCCTCGATGCCGATCTCCTTGAGCAGAGGGTCATCGGGGAACAGGGACAGGCTGTCTTCCGGATAGCAGACGGCCCCTTCTTCGATGATATTCGCACAGAGCGTCCCCGCCAGGTCGTCGTGGAAGGGCGTGAGCAAATGGCCATCGCTCCAGCCGGCAAACGCCTCCAACCGGTGCTGTTCCGCCTCCAGAAGGCCCACAAAGGCGATGTCGGTGCCCAGCGCCTCGCACAGCAGGCGGCAGGCGTGGCCGAAAAACTCGTCTCCCCCCAGCCGGGCCAGGTCGCGATTGAGAGTGGAGAGAACCTGTTCGAACTGCTTGCGCCTGGTGATGTCACGCATCACCCCCACTGCGTGCCACCGGCCATCGATCTGTAGCGCCGACGTGGACAGTTCCATCTGCACTTCGTGCCCGTCACCATGCAAGGCCTCAAGCTCTGTCAGGGCCCTGAACGTGGGACTGGAATCCGCCAGGACACATGCTGCATCGCCGCGAGCGATTGCTTCACGGTGACGCTCGGGCGCGATGACCTCGTGAACGGTCCGCCCGATCAAGGCCTCTGGCGAGAGCCCAAGAGTGGTTTTGAACGCCGGGTTGCAGTACACCAGCTTGCCTCTGTCGTCGGACATGAAGATCGGGTCCGGCGAGGCTTCGGTGACCGCGCGCAGCATGGCCTCAGACTCCTGTAGTCGTTGCTCCGCCTGGCGCCGTTGCGTCACTTCCTGAAAGGCGCCCGCCACACGGACAATGCACCCATTATCATCATGTATCGGCTGCGCTACCGTACGCACCCAGACGCGCTTCCCGGAGGCGCTCAGGATCTCAAGCTCCTCGTCATATGGCATCCCGTTCCGGGCGCACGCCTCAAACCGTTCGGCAATGCGCTCACGGTACTCGGGAGCGTAATACCTGATGCCTTCACTGACCGAAACCGTCGAACCGGGCGGCATATCGTGGATACGGCAAACCTCATTCGACCAGTACACCCGATCGGTTTCCAGATCAACCACCCAGCCACCGACTTTCGCAACCGACGCGGCGATGCTCAGAAGTCGCGTATTGTCCTCAAGCTGGCGTTTGATCGAGGCCAGGTAAAAGGCGCGCTTGGTGAGCCACCACACGCATACCGCCATCACCAGGAGAATCAAGAGATTGAACCCGGCCGTACGACTCAGATTTTCCAATACCTGTGCCCGCAGGTGGCGAAGGTCGGAATAGACCGTCAGTTTTCCAATATGACGCTGATCCCCTTCATGGTCATACAACAACACGAAATCAAACGACTCGAGATCGCCAGGGTCTTCCGTTGTCCTCAGAAGCGGCTGGTACTCCCCCAGGACATATTCGTAGACGGATACCGCATCGATGTACGGCAGCCGGACCAATCCCCCGGCAATCAGGTTCAACTGCTGCTGTTCGAAGAAAAAAACTGCGGCGGCCGTGGGGTCGAGATAGCCTTTCTCTACCGACTGCAAGGCCTGATCACGATCATTTACTCCCTGCTGATAGAAAACGTAGGCCTGAAACAGCAGGATGAGCAATGTTACAACGATGCTCACCAGGACGATGAAGCCAAGGTGCCTCGTTCTTGTCCAGGCCGTTGGCATGATCTAACCATCTCCCTTGGTCTCACAAAGGCGGGGTACATCTTTGCCGTGATGGAAACGGGAATATCGACGAAAGTCGATCGAACCGAAACTGCGTATCCAGGCGCGAATGTCTTCCGCCGTGGCGCGGTCGGCAACGATCGGCTCAGATAGCAGCGCAGAGCTTGAGTCGCTGACAGGATCAAGCCCCCGCAGGTGGTCGTGCAAATCGATCATCACCTGAGCCCACAGCAAGCTGGTGCAGGCGACGGTTGCCACCAGTTCGCCCTTCAGCACGGCATCAATGCCAGCATGTGATAGATCCAGTCCGCCGGTCAGCACAACCGGACCGTCATCGGCCGGATGATGATCGATTGCTTCAGCAGCACCGATGGCCAACTGGTCACTGGCTGCCCACAGCACAGAAATCTCGGGATAGCGGCGCAGGATCCGGCTGGCCATCCTGCGCCCCTCCTCCGGCGCCCATTGAGTGTAGACCATCTGCACCAACCGGACATCCGGATGTTCGTCCACTGCTCGGCGCAGCCCGGCTTCACGCTGAATGGATCCATACCAGGATCGGGATCCATTGATGCCCGCCACCTGAATCGTATCAGCCTCCCCTGCATTGGCCTCCCGGGCGGCGGCGATCAGTTCCTGCGCCAGAAGATAGCCTTTCCGTTCTTCGTCCTCATGGAAATAACCAGCCCAGTACTTGTAGTCCCGGCCAGGTATTTTCCCGATTTCTGCCAGTTCTTCAGGAAATAGTGGGCCATTCAGGAAAAAGGGGATTCCCATTTTCTCGGCTGCCTTCATCAACCGGCTCGCCTGTCCAAACTCAACCGAGAAGATGGCGGCATCCGGCAGAGGCTCTGTCGTCAATCGCCCCACTCCAGCCGACACTTTCGCAAAGCGATCCAGAACGCTGAACTCGTGAATTTCAAGATCGATCTCAAGATCAGCGGCGACGGCGTGCAGTACCGTATGGACCTCCGGCCAATAGGTGTTATCCGCCGTGGTTGGGGTAAAGGCTACAATCTTGAGTCTCGAAGACTCAGGGGCATGATTGCCGGCAATCATGGCAGACGGGGGAGTTTCCGCCCCTGGCGGATCTGGCGTGCTCGCCAGGATGTGGCCTGAGGTAGCAGAAAAAACCATGCCGAAGGTCAAGAACCAAGCCAACGCGAATACAGTGCGCCTGGATACGAGTCTCCGCGATGTCAGAAAACAAGACATTAAGCCGGATGCTCCCACATTCCTGAATCCGTGACCAACCTCCCCGACACCCGGCAATCCCGCTCCGCTGTTGGCTCGAGGCTCGTGTCGTGCAAGATGCCATTGTGTCACGGATTCCGGTTTTTGCTGGTTCGTCGCTTCAGGCCGTTTCTACCTCAAAC